>JAFGVK010000097.1 GCA_016938035.1 Deltaproteobacteria bacterium
GCCTGCCCGCTGGGGGCGGGATCCTGGCGGGCGATCTCGCCGCGAGGTTGTGGGGCGGGGTGGTTCGCGGACCCCTTCGGCCCTCCGCGGGCCTGCCAGGACGCGCGCCCTCGCGCCCCGTGTGCTCCGGCGGTTGGAGGTGGTAGGGCTGGGATCGCGTCCACGCCAGGGGTCCACGCGGCGCGCGACCTGCGGCGGGTGTGCGGGGGCGGCTGGTTCGCGTCGCCGCGGGTGGAGCGCCGCGGGGCGGCGTGCATCGGGGGGGGGAGGGAGCGGCCACATCACCGTTCAACCAGCCTGCGGCGGAACAAGTGAGGTCCCCGGGGGGCGGGTGTGCTCCACCGTGTGGAGCGCTGTGGCACACCGGCTGCTTGGGCACGAGCCCACAAGGACCGGCCAACGCCTACACCCGTCGCAGCTACGGCGAGCCGGTGGGGACGACCCTCCGGCAGGCCCCCTGTATGCCTGACCGGGCTGAGAAGCACACCCCTGCCAGGAAATCCGGTCCGAGCGAATATAGTCGTGGACACACCCGCTCGCCCAGGGCATAGCATGCCCCAGCGCTCGGTGCGGAGCAGGAGGCGTGCGTCGACAACGGTGGTTCGTTCGTTTTGCCACCCTGCCGCGACGCTCCACGGGCGTGGCGCGGGTTGCTGATCCCGAGCCGATCGGTCGCGATATCTGCAACATCGTTCATAGAAAGGGACCTACGGTGTGAATCGACGGCTGCCTTGAGCAGGGGGCGGACGCATGGCTCGGAGGTCCTGCCTGCGTGCTTTCTACTCAGAGCGCGGCGTGCCCTCCGCGCACCTGCCACCTGGACGGGATCCCGTGGCCCCCCAGCCCACGCGGCGGACATCCTCGGCACCCGCCAGGGCCCGCGCCCTGGGCTCCGCGAGATCGCCCAGCGAGGATCCCCGCTAGGAGCCCGTCACCGCCCACACCAACATGGGAATACGTTCCCCGCGGCGCGCTCATCTCCTACCGTTGGGGTGGTGATGCGCTCGGAGAGGCAGGTGGAGGGACACACCGCAGATACGCCGTAGGCCGCACGCAGCACCCGCCGCTCCCCCCTTGGGGCGGCGTCGCACTTCTCCTGGGACGGGTGGGCCTGCCTCGGCGGACGCGCCACCCGGGTCCGAAGGACCGTGTCCTCCACGATCGCGGGAGACAATCTTGGAAGTTCCTGCCCCTGCAAGCCCGAGCCGCCGCCGAGGAGGCGACGCTCCCTGGCGGCTCCCTCTGCCTGAAAGTCCGGGCATCCCCCTCACACTCGTGGGATCACAGGATGGGGTGCGATCTCGGAGGCGATGGATCCGTCGACAAGCTCGAACCGGGCCCCACGGCCCTCTGCGCGCGCCAGCACCAGGTTCTCCTTGGCCCGGTCGATGTGCGCCGCTGTGATCTCTCCGGTGACGCCCAGGTGATCGACCACCTCCGCCGCCAGCGCGTTCGTCAGCCACGGCTGACCCTGCGTGTAATAGAACACTCGCTCCAGCGCCCCCTCCGAGAAGGGCTGCCCCGTCGCCTCCGTGTGCTGAACCAGCAGCTCCCTCACCTGCGCCTCGGTGAACGAGGGCATCCGCGTTGACGCAACGTTGATGTTGAACGGCGACGACGTCCCCAGACGCCCCTTCCCACCGCTCGCCATCCTGTAGTCCCGAACGTCTCGGAGACCGCACAGGATCACCGCGTGCGGGGCCCGGGTCGCGTACGAAGCCCGGAGCTGCCGCAGCACCGTGCGCAGGCCGTCGTCTCGAAGGGCGTCGATCTCGTCGAAGAAGAGCACCACTGGCTTGGGGCAGGACCTGCACCACGCGCGAAGGTTGGAGGACAGCTGAACACCGACCGGCGCGCTTACAACAGGCGGCGGCCGCAGCGCCTCGGGGAGGTCGTCCTCGGCGGTCATCGCGATCTGCCGCAGCAGCGCCCCCTCCACCTCACCCACGTCGTCCGAGACCGCCTCCCCTGCCTCGCAGGAGAATAACGGCGCGGCAAAGCGCCCCTCCTCCGTCAGCGCCTTCGCCAGGGCCCGAAGGGTCGGCGTCTTCCCCGTCTGACGCGGCGCGTGGAGCACGAAGCAGCCCTGCCAATCGATCAGCGCGATGGCCTCCGGGAAGCGCGCCAGCGGGTCGATCCCATAGTGACGCACTGGATCACAGGGGCCAGCGGTGTTGAAGAAGCGGGGTGTTGTCGTCATGGGCCTCCCCAAACCCCGCGCCTCGGACGGCGGGACCGGCGCGCTCGCGACGCCCGCAGCAGCCGGATGGGCAGGGGGCACGGCCACACCCCTGAGGATCCCCTCCCACCGGCGACCGACGTACCGAGGACATGCGGCTCACCGCCCCCTGAGGTAAACAGGATCTGCAGCGAGCGCAGCGCGTGGAGGTCGAGATGTGGAGCCTGCTCTGGGGTCTAGGTGTAGGGGCGGTGGCGCTGGGCGCGGAGTGGCCCGACGTGACCGCAGGTCTACCGCAGACGGCGGAGGGCGCTGGTGACGCGGCGGTGATCGTGGGTCTCAGCGACTACGTGTTTGCGCCAGACGTCCCGGGGGCGCTGGAGAACGCGAGCGACTGGCGGCGCTACCTGGCGAGCCGTGGGGTCCCGCTGGCGAGTATCCACCTGCTGGCGAACGGCGCGGCGACGCGGGAGGCGATGCTGGACGAGGCGGAGTGGGCGGCGGAGCGGGTGCGTCCTGGGGGCAGGGTCTGGTTCGTGTACATCGGGCACGGCGCGCCCTCTGAGGACGGTCGCGACGGGGTGTTCGTCGGCGCAGACACCCAGGGCACCGCCCGATCTCTGTACGCGCGGGGGGTGCGTCAGGGGGAATTGCAGTCGATCCTGTCCGCTGGGCCGCAGGCCGACACGGTGATGCTCCTGGACGCGTGCTTCTCTGGGAAGACCTCGGCGGAGGGGACGCTGGTAAGGGGACTCCAGCCGCTCATCCCCACCGCAGCCACGGCGACAGGCGGGGCGCTGGTGCTGTCTGCGGGCCGCTCCGACCAATTCGCCGGTCCGCTGCCCGGGCTGGACCGTCCAGCCTTCTCCTACCTGGCGCTTGGGGCGCTGACCGGGTGGGGGGACGCGGATGGCGACGGGGAGGTGACGGCGGGTGAGGCGGTGGACTACGCATCAGGCGCCCTGTCGGTGCTGGTGACGGACCGGGTGCAGCAGCCGCAGCTGTCCGGAGGGGCGCGCGCGCGGGTGCTGGGTGGCGGTTCTCGCGGGGGGCCGGACCTGCTGGCGATGGCAGAGTCGCTGCAAGGGCGCGGTCCGGCGGAGTCGGTGGTGACGCTGGACCAGCACCCCAGTGATCTCGGCGATCTGGAGGCACGCATACGCGAGCAGCGGTGCCGCGCTGCGGCGAGCGCCGAGGTGGTGCGTCAACGCGACGCGGGCGTGGGCGCGGCGGTTGCGGCGCGTGAGGCCGCGCTGACGGCGGAGTGGATTAGGCTGAGGGCGGTGGCCTCCGAGTGCGGCCGCCTGGAGGACGGGGACCTGCGGGGCTCCTGTCGCGCGGAGGTGCTGGGCTTCAGGGAGCGGCTGACAGGGGAGGAGGTGCGCGTGAGCGCGAGCGCGCTGGAGGTAGCCACGGCCTGCGGGCGGCGCCACGGCCTGGCGGAGGGCGCCGAGGTACCTGTGGGTGAGGGCGTCCGAGAGGAGGTGGACAGGTTCCTGTCGAGATACCGAGAGGGGAGCTGGTGGGTGGACGAGCCGGGCGACATGGCGGGCGCTGACGGTCGACAGCTCCAGAGCCCCGTGCTGGGCACGCTGCGGTGGATCCCCGCGGGGATCTTCGAGATGGGTTCACCGGAGGGAGAGGCCGGACGGGACGACGACGAGGATCAGCACGAGGTGCGGCTTCGGGCTGGGTACTGGATGATGGAGAGCGAGGTCACGCAGCGGATGTGGACCGAGGTGATGGGGAGCAGCCCGGCCTATTTCACGACCTGCGGCACGGAGTGCCCGGTGGAGACCGTGTCGTGGGAGGACGCCGCCGCGTTCGCGCGTCGTGTGTCTGCGAGGGAGGGGGTGCCCTATCGGCTCCCCACCGAGGCGGAGTGGGAGTACGCTGCGCGGGGAGGAGAGGACCACCGCTACGCGGGGGACGGGGAGCTCGCGGCCGTGGGGTGGGTCGGGAGCGGCTCGGCGGGCACCACCCATCGGGTGTGCACCAAGCGCCGCAACGGCTACGGCCTGTGCGACATGAGCGGGAACGTGTGGGAGTGGGTGATCGACTGGGAGGGGTACTACGGCGATGACCTAGTGACGGATCCAGAGGGGCCCGCAGCGGGCACCCGCAGGGTCTACCGCGGCGGAGGCTGGAACGACGACCCGCGGAAGGCGCGGGTGGCCCACAGGGGCAGCGGCCCACCGGGCGACCGCGACATCGACCTCGGCTTCCGCCTGGTGAGGACGAGCAACTGACAGGAGATCCGGCCCATGCGGCCGTCCATTGCTCATAACGGCCGTCGATTCACACAGATGATCCTGTGCTATGGACGACGTCTCGATAATCGTGACCGATCGGCTCGGGTTCACCGGCCCCCTGCAGCCCGGGCCGCGCCTGTGGAAGGTCGCGGCACGGCACAAACACGAACGAACCAACGTTATCTGCGCGAGCCTCGCTCTCCGCGCCGGGCGCTGGGTCATGCCGAGCCTCGGACAAGGGGGTGGTTCCACGACGTTGTGCGTTCGGACCTGAGCTCCTGGCTGACCCTCCGCGGCCACCTGGACGGCCCGAGGGACGCCCCCGCGGTCACCGCGCTCAGGGCGCTCCCTCCTCCGGCGCAGGGTCCGGCGCCGGCCCCGCCCCCCTGCCGCTCATCGACACCCCCACCGCCAGAAAGACCAGCGCGAAGGCGATCAGGTCCTGCACCCGCAGGCGCTCCCTGGCCACCAGCACGGTGAAGACCGAGAAGACCGTCAGGGTGATGGCCTCCTGCAGCACCTTGAGCTGAGGGAGGGTGAAGACGCCGCCGTAGTCCACGTGTCCCAGGCGGTTGGCGGGGACCTGGAGGGCGTACTCCGGCAGGGCGATCAGCCAGGAGAGGCCGATGGCGAGGAGCAGGGGCCAGCCCCGCTGCTTGACGTGGTAGTACCAGGCGAAGGTCATGAAGCTGTTCGAGAGGAGCAAGAGCAGCACGGTAGGGAGCCAGCGCGGCATGAGGGCCTCCGTGGCGGTGGGGCCGGCATATCGCCCGCTGTGGCCCGCTGGTCAACGGCGCGACACCCCGCCCTGTGCCGACGTTGGCCCGGGCGCTGCGGTGGGCCCCCCGCGTTCCGGGTCCAGAGGGCCACAGCCCGCGACTGGCCGCACGCTCGCGCGGGCACCTGCGGAGGGAGCCCCGGCCCTTGCGCGACGCCCAGCGATCGGGGGGGGGACGCCTCCTCCCCCTAGCCTGCTACAGGCGGGTGCCCCGCACGCAGCGGGTCATCATGTCGCCGTTCCCCGGGTTGAACGAGTCCACCGTGGCCTGGTAGTACTGCACGTACCACTGCCCGCTCTGCGCGTCCGCCACCGCGGTGGAGGTCCAGAAGCCGTAGAGGCCGCCGAGCAGGGTGCCGTGGAGCTCCGAGGGCCAGTAGAAGCCCTCTGGGGCGGGCCCCTCGCCCTCGGCGCAGCCGTCGTAGCAGGTCTGGCTATAGCAGGACCCCGGCCCTACCTCCACGCAGCCACCCTGGTCATCGACGGTGCAGGCGCCCCCCAACTCGGTGGCGGCGCAGCCGCGCAGCAGGCTGCGGGCCTCCCCCACGGTGGGCAGCCGCCAGTCGTCGTGCCCGTCCAGCACCAGATCCTCACAATAGGCGATCGCCACCGGGAGCATCATGGTCTCGGAGAGGTAGGGGTCCTGCCAGGTGAGGCCGGAGGCGCTGTCGGTCCAGACGCTGGTGTCGGTGTCGGTGTCCGTGTCCGTGTCGGTGTCCGTGTCCGTGTCCGTGTCCGTGTCCGTGTCGGTGTCGGTGTCGGTATCGGTGTCCGACGAGGAGGTGTCCTTCTCGGTGTTGTCCGAGCCGCACCCGGGGGAAAGGGACGCGACAGCCAACAGTGCGAGCGAGCGAAACAACATGGGGGCCTCCAAGTCTCTGTGATGCGGAACCGAATAACGGGCTGCGGCCCGCGGTGTCGTACTTTGTGGGGGCCGCGCCCCCCGAGGGGCGTGCTCCTCGGGGGCGCGGCCCCCGAGCGGAGGCGACGCCACGGGTCAATCAGCCGGACCGGCTCACAGGAGGGGCTTCATCATTCCAGAGGAATCATCCGATGAAGTTGCTCGTCGAATCTTCCAGACTGCAAACGGGCGCCGAGTCGCTAGGCAAATCGGCGTGCAACCGCCGTTCCGCAGGGAGGAAGCGCACTTTTCTACGCGACGAGCGTAGCAACAAGGACACGCGTCGAGAGGCCAGCGGATCGGCGCCGGGGGCGACGTTCGGGGTAGCCACCCCTGCCAGGAGGCGCCTGGAGGTGCGGAGCGCCGCGCGCGGGACCACCGCGAGCGCCCACCCCCTGGGCCCCTCGCGGATCACCGGGGCCGCGCCCGGCTGGCTCGCGAGGACGCCCGGCGGGGGAGCCCCTCCGGGGCCCTGTGGGGCACCGCGAGGCCACCCCACCCTCCCCGATCCGCGAGGCGCCTCAGCGCGCCGCCGACGCCGGCCTTCCGACAGGACATCCGGCCGCCGCGTTCGCGAAGACCGTCGCTTCGCGCGTCCGTTTCGGCGCGATGAACCCCGGCGCGCCAGTCACCACCGACCGACCAGGGCTCAGCAGCCCGTCCAAGTCCGCGCCCGGGGAGCGTCGCGGCAGGCCGGCAAAACGAACCAACCCACATTCTCGGACCAGGCCTCGCTCGCCACACCGGGCGGGCGGCAGTCCCGAGCCATGGGCGAACCAGGGATTCCACGATGTTGCGTGCTCGGACTTCACTTCGGGTCCGGGAGCGGCGTGCGCCTCGCTCACCGCGTCGAGCGGCAGCTGCCGCTGCGGTCCGCGCGCCTCACGGCCCGCTCAGGCGGCCCACCGCGACCTCCAGCCGCCGCGCCTCCTCGGCCAGGGCGCCGGGGTCCTCGCCCCCGTAGCGGACCCGGTACATCAGCCACGCGAGGCGCTCCAGCGGCGCCGCCTCCTCCCCCAGCTGCCCGGCGAGCCAGCGGGCCGCCTCCACCGGGGGCAGCTCCTCCGGGAACCACCAGCCCTTGCGGCGCAGGGAGGCCCTCGCCCTGCGGTGCGCCCTGCTGACCGGATCGGTGGGGGCGAGCGCCCTGCGCCTCCGCGGCAGGCCCCCCGCCGCGCGCCACCCCACCCCGGCGCCCACCAGGGTGAGCAGCGCGGCGAGCAGGGGCCAGGGCGCAGCCGCCCACAGGGCACGCTGCCCCCTGCGGTCCAGCCCCGCCACCCACCAGCGCCAGCCGCCGGCCAGCGCGGCGGCCACCCCGGATGCCTGGGGGGGCGGCGCGCCCTTCGGCGAGGCGTCCGCCAGCACCCACCCCTCCCCAGGGAGGTAGACCTCCACCCAGGCGTGGGCGTGGCGGGGCCCAAACACCCGCGCGCCGTCCACCTCATCGCCCCATGCCAGGCCGCTCACCACCCGCGCCGGCAGGCCCCTGGCGCGGAGCAGCACCGCGAGCGCGGTCGCGAAGTGCTCGCAGTGGCCCTCCCTCCCCTCCAGCAGGAAGCCGTCGAGGGTGGTGCGGGAGCCCTGATCCGTCCAACGCCAGCCAGCGCGCAGCCCCTCCTCCAGCGCCGCCACCACCTCCTCGGGGGCTGAGGCATCCCCCGCCAGGGTGCGGGCCAGCGCCGGGATCCTGGGATCCAGGGCCTCGGGCAGGGCGGTGAGCGCCTGCATCGCGTCCAGGGACAGGGCGCGCTGCGGCCCTGACGGCTCGCCCGGCGCGAAGGGGGGGAGCGCCACCAGCCTGTAGCTGAGGAGCCCGCCCCGCCCAGGGCTGTACCAGCCCCCCAGGGGATCCTCCGCCAGCGCCGAGGGCCCCGCCACCCCCTGCACCACGCCCACGGTGAAGACCACCTCCCCCAGGCCCTCGGCCCGGGTGAGGTCCAGCGCCAGCCCCAGGTCGAGGACCTCGGTGATGTCGTATTCCTCGCGGGCTTGAGCCGCGGGCGGGGGCAGCCACCTGAGCCCGTCGAAGTCCCCTAGCACCGCCCCCCGCAGGTAGAGGGGGGACGGGAGGCGCTCGCCCCGGACGGTCACCAGCGCCGCGTCTCCAGGCACCGCCCGCAGGGGCGCGGTGAGGGCCACCTCCCTGGCGAAGCCCTGAGCGCGCCCCTCCCCCTGCGAGGGCCGGGGCAGCAAAAAAAAGAGCGGCACCGCCAAGAGCACCACCGCCCACAGCGCGCGCCGGGGCGAGGCGGCGGGAGCCAGGGCCCCCAGGCCCCACAGCAAGGCCGCGAGCGCCTCCAGGGGCCCGAACCTGTCCCCCGCCCCGAGGGCCACAAGCGCCAGCGAGAGCGGCGCAGCCCAGCGCGAGGCGGGCAGGGTGAGCTGCCGCGCCAGGCCCAGCAGCAGCAGCGCCGGCAGCGCGAGCTCCCACCCCACCGAGAGCAGGCCCGCGGCCAGGGCCGCCACCACGCCGAGCTGCGCCGCCCTCTCGCGGGACACCCAGGGCGCGGCCAAGCCAAGCGCCACCAGCGCCCCCCGCGCCCAGAGAGGCAGGGCCTCCGCCGCCAGGGCCGGCGCCAGCGCGAGCAGGGCCCTCACCGACGGGGCGCCGAGGCGAGGGCGGTGAGCAGGTGCCGCAGCCAGGCCTCACCCCGCTGGGGTGGGAGCCGCTCATCGCCCAGGATCAGCCCCACCGCCTGCCCCAGCTCCGCGGCGTCGAGCAGGGCGCCGGCGGCCTCAGAGAGGGCGCGCTCCCACGCCTCACCCTCCAGCGCCTCCACCACCACCCACGCCTGCTCCCCCCGCTCCTCCCCCCGCATCCCCACCCAGGGGCGCCCGGTGCGCGCGGTGGCCGGCCAGTGGATCCGGCTCACCGGGTCGCCCTCCCGATAGGGGCGCAGGCCCTCCAAGTCGCCCAGGCCGCGCCCGTGGGGGCTGGTGCCCTCGCCCTCGCCGGTGCCGCCACCGGGGGAGCCGCGCAGCGGCGCCGGGTACACCACGACCTCCGCCGCCTGGTCCACGACCCGCTGGTGGACGCAGAGCCCCAGGGGCCCCTGGCTGCGGAGCGCGACCTTGCCCAGCACGCCGCGCCCCCTGCGGCCCCAGCGCCAGGCGGTGCCCTGGGTCCTGCGCTCCCCCGGACCCAGGGCACGCAGCCGCGCCTCGCCCTCGGCACCGTCCAGCTCCACCACCTCCACCCGCCCCACCGCGAGGCGCCCCGCGACCAGGGCGAAGCTCCCCTGCGCCTCACGCCCCGCGTAGACCTCCTCCGGTAGGGCGCGCGACAGGCTCAGACCCGCCAGGGACAGGGGCCCCACGGTGAGCTGCACCGCCCAGGCCGAGAGGATCAGCGCCAGCAGCCCGTAGAGCGTGTTGGCCCCGGTAGCCCACGCACCCAGCGCCAGGGCGAGCGCCGCCCCGAGGGTCCACCACCCGTGCGGAGTGATCCGCATCTCAGCCAGGCGCCGGGAGCTCGTCGAGCAGGGCGCGGATCAGGGCCTCGCCCTCCTGAGCGCCGCGTCCCGCGACCCTGTGGGCCAGCACCGGCACCGCCAGCTCGCGCACGTCCTCAGGCACGGCGAAGTCCCTCCCCCGCACCAGGGCCAGGGCACGCACCGCCCGGTACAGGGCCCGCGCGCCGCGGGGCGAGACCCCGCGCAGGAAGCGCGCGTCGCGGCGGCTCCGCTCCACGAGGGTGAGGATCAGGTCCTCCACCTCTCGGTGGACGCGGACCTCGCTCACCGCCGCGAGCATCCGCTCCAATTCCTCCGCCGTCACCGCCCTGTTCACAAGCCCCCTGCCGCTCCGGCGCAAGATCTCGCGCTCGGACTCCCGATCGGGGTAGCCCAGCGAGAGCTGCATCAGGAAGCGGTCGAGCTGCGACTCGGGGAGCGGGTAGGTGCCGTAGTGCTCCCACGGGTTGCGCGTCGCGAGCACCACGAAGGGGCGCGGGAGCTGGTGGGTCTCGCCGTCCACCGACACCTTGCCCTCCTCCATCGCCTCCAGCAGGGCCGACTGGGTGCGAGGGGTGGTGCGGTTGAGCTCGTCGGCGAGCACCACGTGGGCGAAGATCGGGCCGGGACGGAAGCTGAATGCACCGTCTCTGAGCACGTTGACGCCGGTCAGATCGGCGGGGAGCAGGTCCGCGGTGAACTGGACCCGCGAGAAGCCGAGCCCAAGGGCCCCCGCGACGCTCGCGGCCAGGGTGGTCTTTCCCACCCCCGGGACGTCCTCGATGAGCACGTGGCCCTCGGCCAACACCGCGACCAGCGCGAGCTCCACCACCGGATCCTTGCCCCGCACCACCGCGCGGATGGCCGCAAGGAGCCGGGGGATGGCCTCCATCTAGTGGGCCTCTCCGGCATAGGCGCCCTGTGCGTGGAGCACCAGTTCGCAGCCTGGGGCGATGTCTGGGTGGTCCGAGGAGAGGATCGTGAAGGTCTCTGTCCCCAGCCAGTCGGTGCCAGCGCTCAGGTTGCAGGCGTCGCCGCCAGGCCGGTAGGTGGCCTCGCCCGCGAGCGACCAGCGCACCGTGTAGCCGTCGATGTTCTGCCCCCACACCACTGAGTCGTAGGCGATCTCGCAGCCGGAGATCGCGCCGGTAGCGAAGAGATCCGGTCCGATCGCGAGGTCCACGTACGAGCCGTCAAAGACGAGGCGGTAGGGCAGCTGTTCGGTGTAATCTGCCGACGCAGCGGGGAGACAGCCGTCCTCCAGCACGGACAGCTCCACATCCCAGAGAAAGCCGTCGAGGGGTTCCTCGGGGGCGCAGCCGACGAGGCCGGTGAGCGCCAGCGCGAGCCAGAACTTCGCCATCTGTCTCTTCCTTTGCATTAGGGCGTTGCCAAACATATATATCCAACCGTCCAGACCGCTGCGGCGGTCCCCGCAGTCAACAGCTTGACAGGAGCCCATTGTGGCCGAAGAAACCACTCCCTTCGTTGCGCGTGAGGAAGACCTCCAGACCCTGAGCGCCTACTGGCAGGAAGCCAAGGCGGGGAAGGCCCAGGTCATCCGCCTCCAGGCGCCTTTTGGCGGAGGCCGCCGCGCCCTCGCCGGCGAGTTCCTCCGCGCCGCGTCCCGTACGGACGAGGAGGCGATCCTCTGGCGCGTGGTGTGCATGGACCAGGAGAACGGCCTCCAGTGGCTGATCCGCATGTACGGCTCGCTCGTCGCCACCCTGAACGAGGACCTGCTCCGCCGCTCCCGCGCCGAGATGAGCCTCAACGCCCTGCTCCCCGCCCAGCCCAAGCGGGTCCAGGGCTGGTACCAGGGCTTCATCGAGTCGATGAAGCAGGCCAAGACCGACAAGGAGAAGGGCGCGGTGCAGCTCCGCCTGCCCCAGGACAACCCCCTGATCGGCCTGGTCGAGGTGGTGAACGGCCTGGCTCAGCGCCAGCCGGTGCTCATCGACCTGCAGAACGCCAACGTGGTCCACTCCCTCGCGCTGGGTCAGTTCCTAGAGGCCCTGCTCACCGAGGCCCGCGAGCTGGGCGCCAAGCTGATGGTCATCCTCCACGACGAGCCCGATGACGACGTGAGCAAGGCCCTCACCCCCGTCCCCCTGCTCGACATGTTCCAGCGCCGCGCCGACGACCTGGGCGTGCTGGCGATCGCCCCCTGGACCGAGGCGGACACCGCCCGCTACCTGGAGTCCAAGGGCCTCACGACCGCCAACGCCGCGCGGATCACCGAGATCGCCAAGGGCCGCCCCGGCTTCGTGGCCGAGCTCACCGAGATCCTCAGCGCCACCGAGCAGCTCGACGCCGACCTCTCTGAGGTCAGCTTCTCCTCCCTCACGCCGCTCACCGTGAAGGAGGGCGAGATCGATGCCCCCACCGAGCCCCCGGTCGAGGGACAGCGCCGCCCCGCCACCACCAACGACGTGGCCCAGGTGGTCTACCTCGCCGCCCTGCTCGGCCAGGCCTTCCCCTCGAACCTGGTCGCCGACATGGGCGGCTTCACCCGCGACTCGATCGACGACCTGCTCGACGCGATGGGCGACCTCTTCGAGGAGGTGCAGCACACCAAGGAGCTCGGCTGGCTGTACCGCTTCACCCGCGGCTCCTGGCGCGAGGGCGTGATGGAGCGCAACGACACCGAGGAGGGTCACGAGCTCGCCCGCAGGGTCGGCGTGTTCATGGAGCGCCAGCTGGTGCCCAGGGGCTACGGCTTCATCTCCAAGACCGCGCGGGTCTACGCCGAGCACCAGGCCGGCGCTCGCGCCGCGCTGATGCGGTCGATCGCCCTCACCAACGACGCCCCCGACATGTGGGGCCTCGCCTACGATCTCACCAAGTACTTCGATGAGATCACCTGGCCCGACCCCATGAAGCGCACCATCTTCATGAACCTGGCCGAGCGCATCGTCGGCAGCGGCGCCATCGAGGTCGCGGAGCGCGTCCTCAAGGACGGAACCGACTGGGCCACCGCCCACGAGGACCGCGAGCTGGCCGCCTACCTGCTCTTCGCGGGCTCCCGCCTCGACACCCGCCGGCAGGACCTGTACCGCGCCCGCGATCGCGCCCGCGACGCCATCCGCCTCTACGAGGCGATGGGCAACAAGGGGCGCACCGCCGAGATCTACAACCACCTCGCCGCCATCGAGCTGCAGGATGGCAGCCCCAACGCCGCCCTCGAGCTGGTGAACAAGGCCATCGAGAGCGGTCTTGTAGAGGGTGCAGACGGCAAGAAGGTCCTCCCCCCCCAGATCTTCGCGCACGCTGAGCACATCCAGGGCCTGGTCGCCCGCCGCTCGAACAAGCTCGCCGAGGCCACCACCCACTTCCAGCGCGCCAACGAGATCGCGGGCGCTGCGGGCCTCGGGCCCCTGGCCCTGGACGCGGGCCTCCAGTTCGGGGAGGCGCTGCTCGCGCAGCGGGAATTCGAGAAGGCGCGGACCATCCTCCAGCAGGTGCTGCAGATCGCCCGCTCCCTCCAGTCCCCGATCCGCGAGCGCGGCACCTGCGAGCTGCTGGCCCAGGCAGAGGGCGCCCTCGGCAACCACGAGGCGGCCACCTCCTTCGCGGCCCGCACCCTGGAGCTCTCCAAGGCGCTGCGCTTCGAGCAGGTGATCCCCCTCGACCTCTACAACCTCGGCTACTTCCACTACGCCAACAAGAAGCCGTCCGAGGCCCTCACCTTCTTCCGCCAGGCGGAGGAGCGGGTCGGCCAGCTCGGCGAGCACCCTGTGGTGAAGGAGCTCTACCACTTCATGGGCCTGTCCTACCTGTCCGTGAACCAGCTCGACGAGGCCAAGGACGCCCTCCGCAAGGGGCTCCGCCCCGCGCAGAAGGCCAACGACTGGCCCAAGATGGTTGTCTCCCTCGACGCCCTCGCCAATATCGAGCAGCGCCAGGGCCGCATCCAGGTGGCGAGCAAGCTGCTCACCGACGCGATCGGCTTCGCCAAGAAGGGCAACCTCCGCGACGCCCGCAAGGACCTGAAGAAGAAGCTCGACCGCCTGGCCCACTAGTCGCGCGGGGGAGCCGCTGACTTGGTGGTCCCCTCTGGGACCACCGGGACCCAGGGGTCACCAGGGGCCTTCGTCTCAAGCCGACGGGCGCCGCTGTACCCCGGACCGGGGACGCCTGCGTCGCGGCCCCGGCCGCGGCGGTCCCGCTGCGGCAGGGGCGCGCGGATCGCAAGCCGCCCCCACGAGAGCCCTGCACGCTGGAGAGCGGCCACATCGGCGGGTCCGCCGCGCCCCCCTGCGCGACCATGAGGCTGGCGACACGGAGAATCCAACCGAATCGCGGCACCGCGGCGCTGCGGGATCGCGCCCCTGCGGCAGCCGTGTAGGGCAGGAGCGTTCTGCGCGGACCGACGGGTACCGGCACCGGTCCATCATCGGGACAGTCTCTCAGGATGGCCTTGGTCATTCCAACGAGACCATCGGATGAAGCTGCCAGTCACATCCTCCAGAGGGCAAACCGGCACGAGTCCCTGGGACCGTCGGCGTGTGGCCGCCATTCCACAGGGAGCATGCGCACCTCTGTGCGCGACGCGCGCAGGAACCAGGCCCCTCGGCGAGCGGCCAGCGAGTCTGTGCCCCCGAGCCCGACCGCAATGGGGGGCGAGAGCCGCGACATCGGCTGCCGCCGGCGTGGACCGGGCGGTGTCTGCCGCCGGCGCGGACCGGGCGGTGTCAACCGCCATGACCGCCGTCCCACGAGGAGGAGATCCGACCCACGCGTCCGTACCCTGCTCACGATAGCCGCCGATTCACCATGTAGACACCGCGCTCTGGACGGCGTCGCGATCATCGTGACCGATCGGCTCGGGCTCGGCAGCCCCTCCCAGCACGCGCCTCGCCCGTGGCGCGTCGCCGCGGGCCGCTATCACGAGTGAATCACTGTTATCGGCGCGTGCCTCGCGCTCCGCGCCGGGGGCTGGGTCACGCCGAGCCTCGGACAAGGCGGTGGTTCCACGACGTTGTGCGCTCGGACCCGATCTCCGGCCTGATGCATCGCCGAGATCCTCGATGCCCGCTGCATCGTCTGCTCCCCTAAGCATCGCCAGCGGCGCGACAGACAGGACATCACTGCGCTCGGGTCGCCACCCCCTCTGGCCTCGGGGATCCCGCACCAGCTCAGGTCCAGGTGTCCTCTCCCCAGGCTCAGCCACCGACACCATGCACCGCCTCACGACGACAGGGAGCACCGCCACGGTGTGTAGATGGCGACGGACGATCGGTGTCGGTCTCCTTCCACAGGCTGCCAGCGAACGCCGCGAGCGCCTGGGGTTCTGAGACCGAGAGCTGGCGTGCAAAGCACCTCTAGGTGTACCATGTGGTCCCCCCGGAGGCCCAATGACCCTGCTGCGCACCACCGCCCTCATCGCCCTCGCCCTCGCCGGCTGCCGCAAGGCAGAGGAGGCCTATGTCGACCTCGACGGCGACGGCGTCCTCTCGGACCTCGACTGCGACGACACCGACGCTGACGCCCACCCAGGGGCCGACGAGCGCTGTGACGGGGTAGACAACGACTGCGACGCCGAGATCGACGAGGACCCCGTCGACGCCCCCACCTGGTACGCGGACGCCGACTCGGACGGCTATGGCGATCCCGACACCTCCTGGGAGGCCTGCGAGGCGCCGGTGGATTTCGTCGACAACGCCGAGGACTGCGACGACACCAACCCCACCTTCCACCCAGGCGCCCCAGAGACGGACTGCACCGACGCCAACGACTACAACTGCGACGGCTCCGTAGGCTACGCGGACGCCGACGCCGACGGCGTGCCCGCCTGCGAGGACTGTGACGACAGGCGAGCCGACGTGCTCCCGGGAGCGGACGAGCTGTGCGACGGCGCCGACAACGACTGCGACGCGCTGGTCGACGAGGACGCGGTGGACGCGGAGACCTGGTACGCGGATCTCGACCACGACGGGCACGCCGATCCGGACAACGCGGTGCGCGCCTGCGAGGCCCCTGCGGGCTGGCTGGCCACGGCCGACGACTGCGATGACCTGGCCTCCAGCGTGTACCCAGGCGCGGACGAGCTGTGCGACGGCGCCGACAACGACTGCGACGGCGGCGTGGATCACAACGCCATCGACGCGACGCCCTGGTACGCCGACGCCGACGGGGATCGCTACGGAGACCCCCTCGCTGAGGTGATCGGCTGCGAGGCCCCGCAGGGCTACGTGGACGACCACAGCGACTGCGACGACACCGCGCCCTCCACCCGCCCCGGCGCGGTGGAGCTGTGCGACGGCGCCGACAACGACTGCGACGGCTCGGTCGACGAGGAGGCCCTCGACGCGCCCACCTGGTACACCGACGGCGACGGCGACAGCTATGGGCTGGACGGCAGCGGGGTGCGCGCCTGCGCCCAGCCCGAGGGCAGCGCCGCACGCGCTGGCGACTGCGACGACACCAGCGCCGCCCGCTTCCCCACCAACCCCGAGGTCTGTGACGGGGTGGACAACAACTGCGACGGGGGCGTCGACCTCAGCGCGGTGGACGCGACCACCTGGTACCGCGACCTGGACCTGGACGGCTTTGGCGGCGATCTGGTCACACAGACCTCCTGCTCGCAGCCCCCTGGGGCGGACTGGCACACCACAGGCCCCGACTGCCGCGACCTGGACCCCTCCATCCACCCTGCGGCGGCCGACACCTGCGACGGCGTCGACAACAACTGCGACGGGCTGGTGGACCAGACCCTCGGGCAGGCGCCCTTCTCCTTCTCTCAGGCTCCTGACGCGAGCTGGCAGCTCAGCGGGGACGCGTCCTGGCTGACGGGGATGGTGCGGCTGACCGAGGCGGTGGACGCCTCTGCGGGCGGCCTCTTCTACCTGCCGGCGCTGGGCGCGGACCGCTGGTTCACGAGCTTCTCCTTCGAGATGTCCGCCGGTACGGGGGGCGACGGGCTCGCCCTCGCGATCCTGGACGACCGCACCGGGCTGGTGGGGCAGTCCCTCGGCTGCGAGGACCTGGGCGGCCTGTGCGTCGCCCTGAGCACCGCGGGGGAGGAGGACCTGGTGGAGGTGCGCCACGGGCTGGACTGGGGCGCACCCTACGCGAGCGCAGCGGTGGCCCCCCTCTCCGGCCCCCACACGGGCCACGTGTTCTGGGATCAGGGCCACCTGCAGGTCTTCGTCGACCAGGCGCGGGTGCTGAACACCTGGATCCCCGCAGACGACTTCCCCTGGGCGCCTGAGGTGACCCTCGGCTGGACCGCCGGCACCGGCGCCCTCAACCAGGCACACGACGTGGACGACATCGTCATCGGCTGCGCCACCGCTGAGGACCTGGACGGTGACGGCAGCGCCATGCCCGAGGACTGCGACGACAGCGACCCCACCGTCTCGGCGGGCGTCGCCGGCGGGTGCGTCGACGGGCTCTCCTGCGCCGACGCCCTGGCCCGCGATCCCTCGCGGCTCTCCCTGGACGGGCGCTATCTGATCGATCCCGACGGCGACAGCGGCCCCGCCGCCCCCCGCCTGGAGTGGTGCGACATGACCACCGATGGGGGAGGCTGGACCCTGGTCTTCGACTGGAGCCCCGCCGAGGGCGCCGCCGGCTGGGACAGCTTCTGGAGCGACACGGTGTTCGACAACCTCGACACCGAGAGCTTCGGCCCCAACTACCTCCGCCTGTGGGACGGGAACTGCACCCAGGACGTGCAGGTGAAGCGCCACCCCATCGACTTCCCCAACGGGGGAGAGGTCCGGATGGTCCACCACCAGCAATTGGTCTCCTTTGAAGGCGGCGGCGAGTGGATCGCGGGGGAGCTGTCCTCGGACGGCTCGCTAGAGAACGTGTGGTGCCACGACCAGCACCCGGAGGACCACGTCTCGAGCGCCCTCTTCAGCGCCGAGGAGCTGGCCTGGATGCCCTACGACGCCTGCCCCGACTTCGACGCCTACGCCAACGGCCAGTCGTACACCTACGACATGACCGCTCAGAGCGCCCTGTCAGGGCCTATCGACGCCCTGCGCTGGGTGCTGTTCGAGGCCTGCAGCGGGGATGATCACTTCCTCTACAGCATGAGCTTCGCGGTGCGCTAAGGGTCCCAGCAGCGGCGGTCCAGCGCGCAGGTCCGCCGCTGTCCGTCACATCGCGACAGGGTCCTCGTCGGCTTCACCTGGGGCTGCGGTGCCGTCCCCCCCCCACGAACCTCCCCCGCGACGGGGCGACCGCGGGACGTTCCCCGCCCCAGGTCGCCCCGGCCGGCACCGCTCCATCCGCCGCAGGAAGCGCTCCATCGGTCCATAGGAACCATCCGATGAAGCTGCTCGTCGACGCTTCCGAACCTCAAAGGGGGGCCGAGTCGCCAGGCATTTCGGCGTGTTGCCGTGGTTCCATAGGGAGGAGGAGCACTCTTTGGAACAAGGACGCGCGCCGAGAGGCCGGCGAAGCAGTGCCCCACGGCGGTATCCTGCCCTACATCATCCAGAGGTGTTATTCCTCGTCCCCCTCGGAACCAGCCAGGAGAGTGACATGTCCGGCTACCAGTACAGCGATCCGTACCCCCTCTCGGAGGACAAGACCTCCTACCGCCTCCTCACCACCGAGCACGTCCGGCAGGTGGAGATCGACGGCGACACCTTCCTGAAGGTGCAGCCAGAGGCCCTGGAGCTGCTCGCCCGCGAGGCGATGCGGGAGGTCTCCTTCTTCCTCCGCCCCGCACACCAGGAGAAGGTGGCGGGGATCCTGCGCGACCCCGAGGCCTCCCTCAACGAC
The DNA here is from genome assembly GCA_016938035.1 of Deltaproteobacteria bacterium. Lineage (GTDB taxonomy): Bacteria > Myxococcota_A > UBA796 > UBA796 > JAFGVK01. The sequence goes on from JAFGVK010000097.1 coordinate 18,305, forward strand.
CGCTTCGTGGCCCGCACCATGCTCCTCAACTCGGTGGTCGCCGCCGAGGGTCAGCTCCCCACCTGCCAGGACACCGGCACCGCCACCGTGGTGGGCAAGCGGGGCCACAGGGTGATCACCTCCGGACACGACGCCGCCGCACTCTCCGCGGGCATCCACGCAACCTACGCCAAAGAGAACCTGCGGTACTCCCAGGTCGCGCCCCTGACGATGTACAAAGAGAAGAACACCGGCGACAACATGCCCGCCCAGGTGGACCTCTACGCGGTGGACGGCGCCGAGTACAAGTTCCTCTTCGTGGCCAAGGGCGGCGGGTCCGCCAACAAGATGTACCTCTACCAGCAGACCAAGGCCCTGCTCACCCCCGAGAAGCTCATCCCCTTCTTGGTGGAGAAGATGCGCTCCCTCGGCACCGCGGCCTGCCCGCCGTACCACATCGCCTTCGTGATCGGCGGCACCAGCGCCGAGACCACCCTCAAGATGGTCAAGCTCGCGAGCGCGGGCGAGCTGGACGGGCTGCCCTCCACCGGCGACGCCTCCGGCCGCGCCTTCCGGGACCTGGAGCTGGAGGCCACCCTGCTGGAGGAGGCCCAGAAGCTGGGCGTCGGCGCTCAATTCGGCGGCAAGTACTTCGCCCACGACGTGCGCGTGGTGCGCCTGCCCCGCCACGGGGCCTCCCTCCCCGTGGGGCTCGGGGTGTCCTGCTCCGCTGACCGGAACATCAAGGCCAAGATCAACCACAAGGGCGTCTGGCTGGAGGAGATGGACCACGACCCCGCCCGCTGGCTCGCCGGCATCGAGTACGGTGAGACCCCGGGCGTGTCGATTGATCTGAACCAGCCCATGTCCGAGGTGCTGGCCGAGCTCTCCAAGCACCCGGTCTCCACCAGGCTGTCGCTCAACGGCACCCTGATCGTGGCCCGCGACATGGCCCACCTCCGGCTGGCGGAGCGCCTGGAGCGGGGCGAGGGGCTGCCGGACTACCTCAAGAAGCACCCGGTCTACTACGCCGGTCCTGCCAAGAAGCCCGAGGGCATGGCCTCCGGATCGTTCGGCCCCACCACCGCCCAGCGCATGGACCCTTACGTGGGCCCCTTCCAGGCCGAGGGCGCCTCGATGATCATGATCGCCAAGGGCAACAGGGGCCAGGAGGTCACCGACGCCTGCAAGACCTTCGGAGGCTTCTACCTGGGCTCAGTGGGAGGCCCCGCGGCCATCCTCGCGCAGCGCTCGATCACCTCGGTGGAGGTCCTCGACATGGAGGAGCTGGGGATGGAGGCGGTGTGGAAGATCGAGGTCAAGGACTTCCCCGCGTTCATCCTGGTGGATGACAAGGGCAACGACTTCTTCAAGCGCTAGGCACGCAGCGCCCTGCGGAGCTCCCGCAGGGACGGATCCTCCAGGGTGGGGTCCGCGGCGATCGCGGCGTCCAGCAGGGCCAGCCCCTTCTGCTGGAGCTGTGGCTCCCCCGCGTCGGCCCCCCTCCGCGCCAGCACCAGCCCTACGCTCAGGGCCCTGGGCCCGTCGAAGCGGCCGTCCACCCCGGTCAGCAGCAGGCGGAGGGTGCCGAGCGAGAGGCGCTCTGCCGCCACCCCCGAGAGCCCGGTGGCTCCGAGGAGCTGGGCCTCATCGATGGGATCGGCGAGCTTGGCCCCAGCGAGGTGGGCGAGCAGCGCCTCTGCCAGCTCCTGGAGCTGATCGAGGAGCCAGTCGCGGCGGGTGTGGAGCATGGGCGCACCTCCGTCCAGCCAGGATAGTCCCCCAGCCCCCGGCGACCAGCCCCCTCAGTGGCGGGACGCCTCGTCCCCCGGCGCGGGGATCGCCATCACCACCTGGTCCCTCCCCCCGTGCTTGGCCGCGTAGAGGGCCTTGTCGGCGCGCCCCACCAGGGAGGCTGGCCCCTCGCCCGGCCCCAGCACCGCCACCCCGCAGGAGATGGTGACCCCCATCACCGCGCTCTCGGTCTCGAACTGGAGCGCCGCCACCGCCACCCTGATGCGCTCCGCCACCGCCTCGGACACCCTGTGGTTGGCCCCGGACAGGATCAGCGCGAATTCCTCTCCGCCATACCGCGCGGCGCGGTCGCTGCCGCGGACGTGGTGGCGGAGCACGAAGGCCAGCCCCTCCAGCACCTTGTCGCCCATCTGGTGGCCCCAGGTGTCATTGACCGCCTTGAAGTGGTCGATGTCGAGCATCACCAGCGCGAGGGGGTGGTGCATCATCTCCGCCCGGCGGATGTCCTCTACGATCGCCTTGTTGAAGCTGCCCCGGTGGAGCAGCCCGGTCAAGCCGTCGAGCGCCGCGGAGGAGCGCACGTCCAGCAGCTCAGCCTCCTTGCGGATCAGCCGCTCCTCCAGCTGCGCGGACCTCGCGCGCGCCTCCATCAGCTCCCCGTGCAGTGAGCCGGCGCTCTGCCCTAGCGCCCTCACCCGCCCGACCAGCGCGGCTCGTGCCGTCTGAAGATCGCCGGTCCGCTGGACCTCCTCCATCACCGAGACCAGATCCTTCGCCTCCGCGGCGACGGTGGCCCCCTGGGAGGACAGCGAGGCCAGCTCGCGTCCCAGGTCGGAGATCATCGCCGTCACCTCCTCCTGCCGGCGGATCGCCCGCTCCCTGGCTGGCGCCGCGGTCTGCAGCAGGGCCGCCCCCTGGCGCTCCAGGCGCCGCGCCTCGCTCACCCCCAGGCGAACCGGGATGCCATCGCGAAACTCCTTGACAGCCTCAGACAGGGAGTCGTCGATCAGGCACGCCACGCTCATGACGTGGGCGAGCTGCCGCGCGGCCTCCGCCGCCAATTCGGGCAGCGCCGCGGAGGTGCCCCTGGTCCTGGGGGTGACCACCGCGACCTTCTTGAGCTCTCGCATCAGCCCGGTGGGGACCGGCGGCCGGGCGAGCCGCTCCGCCACCCGGCGCAGATCGTCCACATGATCAGGGGGGACCGTCTCCGCCAGGCGAGCCAGCAGGAAGATGCTCGCCTGCCGCAACAGCTCCAGCTCCTCGTCCCGCGCCGAGCGATCGGATCGACTCCACAACGGCATCGCGTCTCCTACTAGGGGCTATCGACCGGCGGGACAGTTCCTTGAGGCGGTGCTGCGGGAGCGGCGCCGGTGTGCTACCGAGAGGGCATGGGACGCGCCGAACACATGCTCCACCAGGCGGCCCGGCACGGGGCCCCGCTCAGGCTGGGCTACAAGCTGGAGCACCGGTGGACGCGCCTGGTGGGGCGGCTCCTGCGGCCGATACTCCCCGAATTCATGGATCGCACCGCCACAGTAGTCGGTGGCGTGATCTACCTTCCCCTGCGGCGGGGAGCCCTCCCGGATGACCTGATCGCGAGGGTGGTGGCGCACGAGTGGGTGCACCGACGCGACATGCTGGCCTTCGGGCCCCTCTTCTACCTCTCCTACGCGCTGCTGCTCCCCGTTGGGTGGACCGCGAGGGCACACTGGGAGCGCAGGGCCTACGCGGTAGAGCTGATGCTCGCCTGGGAGGAGGGCGGGGAGCAGCGCCTCGCCGCCACAGAGGCCGAGCTGGTCACCTTCTTCGCCGGCTCCAGCTACCTGTGGATGTGCCCTGGACGGAGGAGGGCCCAGCGCTGTCTGGCGCCTGTTTCCCAGCAGATCAGGGCAGGGACGCTCCAGGAGACGATTCCTTACCGCCACATACTCGCCGCCTGGCGGGGCTCGCGATAGACGCCGGCGCACCGGAGGATGACGATGGAATACCTCTCTTGGGTGACCCTTGGGACCGCGATCTTTGAGCTGGGGGCAGCGGCCTGGATCCTCACCGGTCCTGGCGCGAGGTCCATCCGCATCCCCGCGGGGCTGATCACGCTCTTCTTGGGGACCTACCAGGCCCTGGAGTGGGCGGTGTGCGGAGACCCCAGCGCCGAGACGCTGGCCCGCTTGGCGTGGGTCACGATCTCCTTCCTGCCCCCGCTTGGGGTGCTGCTGGTGGTCGGGCTGGCCCAGCCCAAGAGCGCGCTGCCCAAGGCGCTGGCCTACGGGCACCTGGCGATCGCCTCCGCCGCCGCCGCGATCATGTACGCCGTCCCGGTGATGCACAGCGGCCCGGTGTGCGAGGTGATCTGGGCCCGCTACGACTTCGACAAGCAGTCCGTCGCCACCGTGTTCTACGGGGTGGTCTACTACCTCGGGATGATGGCGATGGTCTTCGCCGCCGCCTGGGTGCAGGGCTGGCTCAAGGATGACGTGCGCAGGGCGATGCTGGCCCGGGCCCAGATAGGCTTCCTCGCCTTCCTGCTCCCGGCGATGATCATGCTGCTCACCGTCCCCGCGTCCTCTGGGGCCCAGGCCTCGGTGCTCTGCCACTGGGCGATCTTCCTGGCGATCTTCCTGGTCCGCATGATGCGGCTGGTCCGACAGGAGCGAGGCGCCACCCAGTCCAGCGGCGCGCGGATGGAGAAGGCGTGAGGGTCAAGGGGCTGATCCTCGCCGCGGGCTACGGGACCCGCTTTCTCCCGATCACCAGGGTGCTGCCGAAAGAGATGCTCCCCCTCGTCGACCGCCCCAGCTTGGACTTCGTGGTACAGGAGATGGTGGAGGCGGGCATCGAGGACATCCTGGTGGTCACCTCACGGAGGAAGAGGGCGATCGAAGACTGGTTTGACAGAGATCCCGAATTGGAGGGGGTCTTCGTCAGCGAGGGCGCGACCGGGAAGCTGGCCAAGGTGGCCCCCCCCGCGGTGCGGGTGTCCTTCATGCGGCAGCAGGAGATGCGCGGCACGGGTCACGCCCTGCTGCTCGCCCGCGAATTTGCGGGCGATGACGCGCTAGTCGTCGCCTTCCCCGACGACCTGTTCGGCCCCCCAAGCGCCTCGGCGCAGCTGGTGGCGACCTGGCAGAGGACCGGCCGGTCGGTGCTCTCCGCCGCGGACCTCTCGGGCGAGGACGTGTCGCGCTACGGCGTGCTCGACGTGGTCCCCTCCGAGGGCGGGCTGCTGCTCCGAAACATCGTCGAGAAGCCGGCGCCAGGCACAGAGCCGTCCCACCTCGTGTCGCTGGGCCGCTTCCTCTATACCCCGGAGCTCTTCGCGCACCTGGAGCGGGGCTGGGCAGCCCACACCGGCGGTGAGTTCTTCCCGATGGGCGCCATCAACGCCTTGGCCGCTGAGGGGCTGGTGGCGGTAGAGGTGCTGGACGGGGTGCGGATGGACACCGGCACCCCGCTCGGCCTGCTGATGGCCTCGGTGGAGGAGGGGCTCAGCCGCCCGGACCTGGGACCGGCCCTGCGCCAGTGGCTGACCGAGCGCCTCGATCAGCCCTGATCCGCCAGGGCGAGCACCGCGCTGAAATGGGCCTCATCGACGGGCTGCACCGACAGGCGCGAGCCCCTGCGCAGGACCCACATGCCCTCTAGCTGAGGCGCGGCCTTGAGCTCGTCCAGGCTGACCAGCCGGGGGAGCTGCGCCACGAAGGCCACGTCCACCATCACCCAGGGGTTCTTGTCTGCGGTGGCCTTCTGGGCGTAGTAGTGGCTGGAGGGATCGAGGGCGTGGTGGTCGGGGTAGGCCTCGCGCACCACCTCTGCGACCCCCACCACCCCAGGGGGCTTGGCGTTGGAGTGGTAGATCAGCACCTTGTCGCCCCGGCGCATCTCGTCCCGCATCAGGTTGCGCACCTGGTAGTTGCGGACGCCCTCCCAGGAGGTCACGCCGTCTCGCTGGAGGTCCTCGATGGAGTAGGTGGTGGGCTCGGTCTTCATCAACCAGAAGCGGGGGGTCATGGGGCCTCCAGTGGGGGGGATCGCTCCCATAGCAGGGCGCTGGGGAGCGCGCGAGCGGCTACTCGTCGGCCTCGCCCCCCGCCACCCCCTCACCCTCGCCGGTGGCGAGCACCCTGTAGCTCTCCTGGCCGCGAACGCCCTGATCGTCCTCGGCCATCACCGCGAGGCGGTTCACCCCCACCTTGAGCGGGACGTGGGCGACGATCTCCTGAGCGCCGGCGCCGGCCCACGCGATCTTCTCGCCGTTGGCATAGACCACGACGTGATCCAGCGCGCCCTCGTCCCGCACGGTGAAATGGAGGTCCACCTCACCCACCTCCACCTCCACCGGGAGGTGGACCGGGCGGATCTCCGGCGCGCGGAGGCTCAGCTCCCCTCCCTCTCTGGGGAGGGGCAGCGGCCACGAGAGCAGGCGCCCATAGCGATCGCCGCTGGCCTGCAGGGTGAGCGGCAGCACCGCAGGCGCCTCGGGGCCGACCCGCAGCGACAGGGACACCACCGCCTCTCCCCCCCCGGGGAGCGTGACCGGCGGCGCCGCCGCCTCCAGCAGCTCCAGGTCCAGGTCGCCCGGGTGGGCGAAGGAGACGTCGAGGCCGTCTACCTGCACCTCAGAGAGGTTGCGCAGCCGGACGCTCACCGTCCGAACCGAGCCCTCACCCGCCAGGGTCGCGTCCACCGCGAGCCTGGGCCGCTCGGAGGTCACCGCCTGCAGCGTGGCGGGAGGCAGGCGGGCGGGAGGGCGCTGATCCGCCCGGAGGATCACCCGCACGGGATCGCTCCGCAGGTGGATGCCCGGCTTGATCGGCACAAACACCGTGCCCACGGCGCTCTCGCCGGGGCCGATCCAGCCCACCGGCACCACCAGCCCGTCCCAGGCCGAGAAGGAGTCGCACTCCAGCTGCACCTGCGCCTGGAACAGCGGCTCATCCCCCAGGTTCTCTACCTCCACCCGCACCCCGAACACGTCCTGTCGCTGCGGATCCGCCAGCGACTGAACGGTGACCTTGGCGGTGGGCTCTGGCCCAGGCGCCTGTGCGGGGCTCCAGTCCACATCCGTCGCCCCCAGGGCCACCGCCAGGGCCTCCTCCTCCTCCGCGTTCACCGACACCACCACCTCATTCACCGCGGCGACCGCCGCCTCCCTGGTGGGGGCCACCGCCCTGAGCGCCGCTCTGCGCGCGATCTCTAGCTCCACATCGCCGGGATCCCGCTCCTCACCGGCCCAGTCAGCGCGGACGTACACCAGGGGCAGCAGCGCCTCGAAGGGCACCCCCGCCTTCCCCTCGTGCCAGCCCCTGTACCTGGCGCCATACCCGTCGAAGGTGACCGAGGCCACCGACAGATCCGGCACGATCCCCACGTCGATCGGCCGGTCGTTCGCCACGAGGTAGCGGGCGACGGTGAGCTTGAGCCGCACCCCCTCGTCCAGGGGGTAGATCTTCTGCACCACCCCCTTTCCAAAGGTCCTGGTCCCCACCAGCGCCACCCGGTCCAGCTCCAGCAGGGTGCCGGCGAGGATCTCGGAGCCGGACGCGGTGCGCTCGTCGACCAGCAGCACCAGCGGGACGCTGATCACGTCGCCCTCGTGGGCCTCCATCTGGGCCTGGAGGTTCTGGACGGTGCCGCCGTCGGGGCCCTGGGTGCGGAGCAGCACCCCGTGCTCCACAAACAGATCGGCGACCCCCGCCGCCTGCTTCATCGAGCCGCCGGTGTTCCCGCGCAGGTCCATCACCAGGCCCCGCTCCAACCCACCCTGGGCCCGCAGCTCGTCCAGCGCGTGGCGCAGGTTCTCCAGCGTCACCTGGGAGAAGTGATCGATGCGGACGTAGCCCACGGGGCCCGGCAGCACCTCCTGGGTCACGTTGGGCACCACCACGCTGGCGCGGGTCAGCACCAGGGTGAGCTGGGCCTCCCCCCGGCGCACCGAGACCGCTACCGCGGTGCCGCTATCGCCCCGCAGGCGCCTCACCGCCTCGGACAGGGCCATGTTGACGGTGCTGACGCCGTCGATGCGCTCCAGCACGTCCCCCACCTGCACCCCCCCCAGCGCCGCGGGCCCCCCCGGCACCAAGGCCTTCACCCACAGGGCGCCGTCGCGCAGGTTCACGGTGGCGCCGATCCCCTCCATCGTCCCCTTGATGCGCACGTCGAATTGCTCCAGCCGCTCGCCCGACAGCACCCGCGAGTAGGGATCCAGCGCGGTCATCATCCCCTTCACCAGCTCAAGCCGCAGGTCGACCTCCCCCGGCGCGTCCCCCGCCCCGAGGACGAGGCTACGCGTCGCCTCCAGCGCCGCGGGCAGCTCGGAGAGGCCCGTCACCTGGACCGACCCCAGCTCCGCGCCCGCGCCGTGGCGGAGCACCATCGCCCCGTCCCGCTCGCTGACCATCAGCCAGTCCAGCTCGTCCGCGAGCCCCCTGCCAGCAGCGAGCAGCATCGCCTGCGGGTCGACCTGATCCGGGTACAGGTACAGGCGCTGGACCAGATCCACCGCGCGCTCGGGGACCTGCTCCGACACCTCGGCGCGCGCCACCCCATGGAGGAAGAGCAAGAGGGACAACCAACGCAAGACAAACTCCTCGTGTCACCCCCTAACCCCCGGGGCTGGGATGACACTTCCCTGTAGGCTGACCCCCTATCCGGCCCCGACGCCTCCACCCCAGCGGCGGAACCGGATATTTGTCGGGACCCTGGAGATGCCATGTCCCCCGCTACACCGCTACACATCTTGCGCGAGGTACAGCGCGGCGCCCTCACCCCCGAAGCGGCGGTGGGCCTGCTGCGCCCGGTCACCGACCTGGGCTACGCGCGGATCGACGACCACCGGGCCGCGCGCACCGGCCTCGCCGAGGTGATCTACGGAGAGGGGAAGACCCCGGAGCAGATCGCCGGCATCCTCGAGCACCTGGTCAGCGCCGGGCAGCCGGCCCTGGCCACGCGAGTCTCCCCCGAGAAGGCCGCGGCGGCGCGGGCCCTGCTCCCCGGGGCCACCTATGAGCCGGTGCCCCGCCTGCTGTGGGCCGCGCCGGAGGGGCACAGGGCCTTCGCCCCCACGCAAGAGGGGAAGGTGTGCGTGATCTCGGGGGGCACCGCCGATCTCCCGGTCGCCGAGGAGGCCGCGCGCTGCGCCGAGTGGTTCGGCCTGGAGGTGGAGCGGGCCTGGGACGTGGGGGTGTCCGGGCTGCACCGGCTGCTCTCCCGCCTCGACGGGCTGACCGACGCCCGCGTGATCATCGCGGTGGCGGGGATGGAGGGGGCCCTGCCCTCGGTGGTCGCGGGGCTGGTGCGCGCCCCGATCATCGCGGTGCCCACCTCGCAGGGCTACGGGGTCCACCTGGGTGGGCTCGCCCCCCTGCTCACCATGCTCGACTCCTGCGCGGCGGGGGTGAGCGTGGTGAACATCGACAACGGCTTCGGCGCGGCGCTGGTCGCCTGGCGCATGGTGGCGAGGCGATGAGCCACTCCACCGGCAGGGTGCTGTGGTGGGACACCTCCGTCGGCGCGGCGGGGGACATGCTGCTGGCGTCGCTGGTCGACGCGGGGGCGCGCCCGGACGCGATCCGGGCCGGCCTCGCCGAGGTGCTGGGCGCAGAGGGCTGGACCCTGACCTTCGAGGAGGCCTCTCGGGGCGGGATGCGGGCCCTGCACACGGTGGTCACAGACACGGGCGGGAGCGCCCTGGACGCCGGGATCGACCACCACGAGCACCACCACGAGCACCACCACGAGCACCACCACGAGCACCACCCCGCAGGTGGCCACCACACCCACCGCCCCTGGCGCACCCTGCGCGCCCTGATCCAGCGCCTCGGGGGCAGGGCGGGCGAGCGGGCCCTCAGGGTCTACGGGCGCCTCGCCGAGGCGGAGTCCCGCATCCACGGGGTGCCGGTAGAGACCATCGAGCTGCACGAGGTGGGGTCCCTCGACAGCGTCGTCGACATACTCGGGGTGTGCCTCGCCCTCGAGGACCTGGGTGTGGACGAGATCATCGCGACCCCCCTCCCCCTCGGCGCGGGCTCTACCCGCGGCGCCCACGGGCGCATCCCCCTCCCCGCCCCCGCGACCCTCGCGGTGCTCCAGGGGTGGCCGGTGGTGCCGTCCATCCTCCCGGGGGAGTGGGTGACCCCCACGGGCGCGGCGCTGATCGCCGGGCTCGCGAGCCCCGGTGGTCCCCCGGCGATGACCCTGGACGGCCTGGGCACCGGTGCCGGGACCAGAGCACCGGACGCCTTCCCCAACGTTGTCCGCGCAGTGCTCGGCAGGGTGGAGGGCGCCGCCCGCCTCGACACGGTGGTGGAGCTCACCTGCCAGATCGACGACGCCACCGGAGAGCTGCTCGCGCCGGCGCTGGAGCTGGCCCTCGCCCAGGGGGCGCTGGACGCGATCGCGGTGCCCGCCCTGATGAAGAAGGGTCGCCCCGGAGTACAGCTTCAGCTGCTCGCGCGCCCGCAGGACGCCGACCGCCTCAGCGAGCTGCTGCTGCGCCACACCACCACCCTGGGGGTGCGCCGCACCGCCGCCACAAGGCAGCTGCTGGAGCGCTGGCAGGTGCCGGTCCAGACCCCCTGGGGCCAGGTCCGGGTCAAGGTGGGGGGGCGTGACGGGGTCGCGTGGCACGGCGCGCCAGAATTCTCCGATGTGCAGGCCATCTCCGCCCTGGCGGGGGTTCCGGTCCTTCAGGTCTACCAGGCCGCGGTCCGCGCCTGGTCAGGGGAATAGGCCTCCCCCCTCCCCTGTCTCACCCGAGAGGTGCTCTTGTTCTCGCTACTGCTCACCCTCCTCCTCACCGCCGCGCACGCCACTCAACTGGAGGGCGCGGAGGTGCCGTGCCCGCTCGGCGGTGCGCCGGTGCAGGTCTTCCGGCTGATCTCGCAAGACAGCATGGGGGGCTGGGACTCGGACGGGGTCGGCTACTCCACCCAGGGTCAATTTCGCAACTTCGAGGTGTCGACCTGTCCCAACCACGCCCTCGCCCTCTACGGCAGGGACATGGAGCTGGGGCTCTCGGCCGCGCAGCTCGCCCTGGTGACCCCCCTGGTGGACCAGCTCGAAGCCCGCTACCCCAACCCCAGCGCCCTTGAGGCCTGGGATCGCCACGCGATGGCTGCGCGCACCTACGAGGCGCTGGGGCGCGACGACTGGTTCCTGGCCAAGGCCTGGCTCAAGGCGGGTTGGACCCTTCGGGACGCGGCGGTGGGGGAGATGATCGGTCTGAGTGGGCCGCTGCTCACCCGGCAGCTGCTCCTCGCCGGCGAGGGGGAGCTGAAGAAGGAGCTGCCCCCCTCCCAGCGCAAGCTGCTCCTGTTCAACATGGCCCGCGCCGCCCACAGGGGTGGCTACGGGGCGGAGCGCGACGCGCTGCTCCAGCAGCTGGAGGCGGTCGGCGCGCTAGACGACGCCGAGCAGATCGCCCTGGCCAAGCTGAGGACCGCCGCCGAGCTGGAACCTGGGCTCCAGGAGCAGGCGATGCGGCACCTCGCAGCGGTGGTGGAGGGGGAGGGCCCCTTCACCTACCAGGCCCACTACCTCCTCGCGGACCTGCTCCGCCGCACGGGGCGGGGCGCGCTCGCCATCGCGGCCTACGAGGACATCGCCGGGGATCGCAAGGCGCCCGACAACCTGCGCGCCCTGTCCAGCTACCTGGCGGCGGAGCTTAAGGGCGAGCGCCCCTGGGAGCAGGAGCAGCGGACCCCGCTCACCGCCCCGTAGACCGGCGCTCTTGCAGGCCTCCCGGTCGTCGATCGGGTGCTCTCGCCCGCGCCGCCCGCACCTCGTCCGTCGCGGCTCCAGCGCGCTATCTCCTCCGAAGCCGGGCCTCGCCCTTCGATGTCCACGGACGAACCAGCCTCCAGGTCCTCGGTCCCGGACTCCCCGGTCGGCGCACCGGTCCATCAGCCGGACCGCCTCACAACACGCGCCTGCTCCTTCCAGAGGCGCCCGCCGCCCTGTGGACGCGTTCTCCATGGCGGACGCCCGCTATGGTACGCGTCGAGCGCTGGAACAGAGACAGGCGTCGAGAGGCCAGGGAGGCGGCGCCCTGTTCGACGCTCCAGTAAAGGGGACCACCAGGGCGCCCGCGGCCGCGGGGTAGGCCCCCGCTCGGCTCACCCGGCGCCGCGAGGCCCCAGCGGAGCCCGCCCAGCTCGCCTCACCCGCTGCGGGCACCCGGCACCGGTCCATCAGCCGGACAGTCTCACAGCAAGCGATGCATCATTCCCTTGGAACCATCGGATGAGGTTGCTCGTCGAATCTTCCAGACAGCAAACGGGCGCCGCGTCGCTAGGCGGATCGGCGGGTGGCCACCGTTCCCTAGGGAGGAAGCGTACTTTTGTGCGCGACGAGCGCAGGAACAAGGACACGCGTCGAGAGGCCAGCGAATCGGTGCCGGGCACGCGGCCGGCAGTGGCCCGGCGAGCCCGGCGAGCCCGGCCACAGACCGCGATTCGACGGTTCACCTCGGCGGCTCCATCTACCAGGGACGCATCCCCGGCAGCATGCCCAGGGCGTGGGAGGTGAGGATCACCACGACGGCGAGGCCATAGAGGGCCACGGTGACGAGCAGTGGGCGATCGCGGAACAGGGTGTCCTCCGGCGCGGCGCCCTCCCCTCGCTGCTCGACCAGGTACACCCACCGGAACACCCCGTACAGCACGATCGGAGCGGTCACCGCCATCCATCGCTCAGTGCCCATCACCGTGTACAGGGTGTAGGTGAGGATCACCCCGCTGGTGACCGTCATCTGGAAATGCTCAAGCATCCGGAGGGTGTACGCGTCGAGGGTCTTGCGCGTGCCAGCCTCCGCGCCCACCTGCCGCAGCTCGGCGTAGCGCTTGTTGAAGCCCAGAAACAGCGCAAGAAACGCGGTACAGGCGAAGAACCACGGAGACACCGTGACCTCGATCGCCGCCGCCCCGGCCAGCGCGCGCCACACGAAGCCAGTAGCCAGCAGCATCACGTCGAGGATCACCACGTGCTTGAAGTAGTAGGAGTAGCTCATGGTGGTGGCGAGGTAGAACATGGTCAACGCGAAGAACGCGACCGAGATCTGCAGCGACAGCGCCACCCCTAGCGCGGCGACCACCGCGAAGAGGACGATCGCCACGGGGATCGGGAGCCGCCCCGACGCGATGGGACGACGCCGCTTCTTGGGGTGCCTCCGGTCTGCCTCGCGGTCGAGCAGGTCGTTGAGGACGTACCCCGCTGACGAGACCATCGAGAAGGCAACGAAGCCCAGCACCGTCCGCCCGACCATCTCCAAGCTCAAGAACTCTGACGAGAAGATCAGCGCCGCGAAGAGCAGCACGTTCTTGGCCCACTGTTTGGGGCGGAGCTGCTCAAGCGCAGCAAACACCAGCTTCAAGGGAACCCCCTGCTAGGGGATGACAATAACGCGGACCTCTCCAGGCTCCAACGTCAGCGCCGCCTCGTAGACCAGCTCTTCACCCCGGCGCACCTGTAGCTGAACCTGCTCCCCGGGGGGGATCATCCGCTCGCCGTCCACAGGCATGTCGTTGATACGGATCACCAGCCCCTCCTCGCCCTGGACGCGGAGCACCGGGTCCTGAAGGGGGGCCGCCGCGCTGCCCGCTGGGGGGCGCCCAAGATCGCCGAGGAACAGCAGCGCACCCCCCACCACGATCCCGCCGATCGCCAGCCCGAAGAAGAAGAAGAAGACCGTCAGCACCAAGCTGAACAGGCGCCCCAAGCCCCTCCCGCCAGACGGAGCCTTGGGCAGCCCGCCGGCGCTGACCCCGGAGTTGCGAAGCGGCGGCGGCCCCGAGGAGATCGACCCGCTGCGGGTGGAGAGCCTCCCGCTGGGGGTGGGGAAGGGGCTCCCCTTGACGATCGTCTCGGGATCCTCGGCCCACTCGGGGGACGCCCAGGGGAAATCGGGCGCCGCCAGCGGGCTCTTGTGGATGATGGTCGCCTCCTCCTCGCCGAGCCGCGGGTTGTTCCCCTTGCGGATCTCCTCCATCACCTTCTCATTGCCCATCACCCTGGTGGGCCCCTCCGGATCCTCCTGCGCCACCATCCCGGTGCGCCTGGGGCTGGACTCTGGGAAGAGGCTCTGGAGCCACGCGGCGAGGGTGGAGCGGTTGAAGAGGAAGCCGGAGTCGTGGAAGAAGCTCTCGAGGGCGTCCTTGAAGGCGGTGGCCGAGGGGTGCCGGTCGGTGGCGTTCACCTTGAGGGCCCGATCGACGATCGCCTCGAGCTGGAACGGGACCCCGGGGTTCACCGCCGAGACCGCCTCGTACTCCCCCGCGCGCACCCGCTCGATGGTGGTGAGCTCGTTGCCGGTCCGGAAGGGGTGCACCCCAGTGAGCATCTCGTAGAGGAGCACCCCCACCGAGAACAGGTCCGAGCGCTGATCGAGGGTGTTGCCCCCCGCCTGCTCGGGGCTCATGTAGTCGAAGCGCCCCTTGATGACCCCAGCGTGGGTCTGGAGCGCCTTGTGCGAGGCCTTGGCGATACCAAAGTCGGTGAGCTTGACCTCGCCCTGGAACGACAACAGCACGTTGGGGGGCGAGATGTCGCGGTGGATGATGTTGAGGGCCTCGGCACGCCCGCCGCGCATCACCTGGCGCTGGTGCGCGTACTCCAGGCCCTTCAGCAGCTCGATGGTGATGAACAGGGCGTGCGGCAGCGGCAGGGGCAGCTCGCGCTCGTGGACCCTGCGGAGGACCTTGCCGAGGTCGGGCCCCTCCACAAACTCCATCGCGATGTACCACATGTCATCGACCTGCCCCAGGTCGAGGATCTGGACGATGTTGGCGTGAGACAGCAGCCCCGCGACCTTGGCCTCGTCCACCAGCATGTTGACGTACTCAGCGTTGGCGGAGAGGTGTGGCAGGATGCGCTTGATGGCGAAAGTCCTCTGGAATCCGCCGATCCCCTCCAGGCGGGCCTTATAGATCTCCGCCATGCCCCCGGTAGCGATAAGCTCCAGGATCTGGTACTTGCCAAACGTGCTCGCTGCGGGCTTCGCCAAGTTCAACACGCTCCGTGAGAAGGGAATGTACCACGAACACCAGGGTCCAGACCTGCCCGTACCCCCGTCACCCTCACATAAGCGAGCCCTGCTGACAAGTGCGGCGATCCTGTTCCTGTGGGCCGGGCTCACCCTGGGCTCGACGCCCGCCTCCCACGCTCTCGCGGGCGCGGTGGAGCGCGCGGAGGTGGCGTGGGGCTTCGACCGCTCGCTGGGAGACCGAAAGCTCACCGAGGAGCCATGATGGAGCAGCTCGCCAACCTCACCCTGATGCTAGGCCTCGCGATCGCCGTTGTCACCGACATCCGCGAGGGAAAGATCTACAACCTGCTCACCGGCCCGCTGATCGGGGCGGGGCTCCTCTTCTCGGCGCTGGGCGGGCACCTGACGGAGGGCCTCATCGGGCTTGTCGCGGCCTTCGCGCTGCACTTTCTCCTGTTCGCGCTCCAGGTGGACCGCGGCGGAGACGCCAAGCTGATGATGGCGGTCGGCGCCTTCCTCGGCTGGCAGGAGATGGTCGAGGCCACGCTGTTCTCGTTCGTGTTCTTCCTCCCGGTGGGGGTCTGGGTCCTGTTCATCCAGGGCAAGCTAGGGAGGTTCTGGGCCGCCCTGCGGTGGACGCTGCTCAAGGCGATGGGCAGCCCCCTGGCGGGCGACCGGCCGGAGCCCACGGTGATGATCAAGGCCCCCTCCATCATGGCCGGCACCGTGCTCGCCATGTACACCCAGCTGCTCGTGCTCTCGTGATCGCCGCGGGATTGCCTGCTCCAGCGCTCGCCGGTCAGCCGCTCTTTGGGCTCCGGGTCAACGGAGCGGCGGCGCTCAAGCAGGTGGAGGTCAACGGGCTGCTGGTGGTCTTCCTGAAGTACCCCGGCTCCTCAGTGACCCGCGAGACGCTGGCACACCTGGACGGAGCGCTGCCGACCCTTGAGCTTCGGGGGATCGCGGTGGTGGCGGTGCTGCCCGGAGACGAGGCGGCAGCCAGAGATCTGGTCTGTCGCCTGCAGATCGTCCACCCGGTGCTGCACGATCCCGACGACGCGCACCGGGCCCGGTGGGGGGTTGAGGCCGGCGCCACGCGACCATCGCTGCGGGTGCTCCCCCGCCTGGTGTCTCCATCGAGGGGACTCCCCGACTGGAGACGCCGCGCGATGCGGGTTGAAGCCGCGTTGCTGGACACTTCGGGGCTGGTGCGCTGGACTTGGTGTGCCCCATCGTCCTACACTGCGCTGAACCCTGAGGCCCTCTCGCGGGCCGTGGACCACCTCTTCCCCGACACGACCGGAATCTCACATGTGCTCTCCCCAGAGCTCTGATACACTCCGCGACGGAGGACGCATGCGCTTGGGTCGATCTCTCACACTCGCCGCCACACTGGCCCTGGCCGCTCTACTGGTGGGCTGCCCCTGGGTCAACGAGAAGGATTTTGACGCGGCCTGGGACGCGGACGGAGACTCCTGGGGCATCGACGAGGACTGCGCTCCAGACGATGCGGACGTGTACCCCTACGCCGGTGACGTGCGCGGAGATGGCTGCGACGCGGACTGCTCGATGGAGCTGGACAGCGACGGCGACGACTGGCCGGACGACTCGGACTGCGGCCCCACCGATCCAACCATCCACCCCTGCTCGCTCTCCGAGACGGTGGGAGACGGGGTGGACTCCGACTGCGACGGGAAGGACGGCGTGCGGACGCTCCCCTGCCCCACCGGTGATCCCGAGTGGCCCGACGCCATCGACTACTCCGAGGGGGGCTGCCCCTTCCCCGCGGTGCCGAAAGCGCCGGCCGCCGAGTAGCCAGCTCCTGCACCGCCTCCGCGGTGTGAGACGCGCACAGCACCTGGAGAGGCGGCGACCGCGCGAAGGAGCTGGCGCCGCGGTGTGAGACGCGCACAGCACCCCCGTCAGCGCATCCCTCTGGATTGGGCGCTGCGCGCTGGCGCGGGCGCTAGGCACCCGCGACGCGGCGCCTCAAGGCGAGCCTCCTCGGCCCCGAGCCGCACGCCGTCCGCGCACCGCTGCGCCTCTCGACCTGGCCTCGGTCGCTCCACGCGGCCAGCGGCAGCCGGGCGGTCTACTCCGCGAGGCGACACCCCACGCTGAGCGCGCCGTCCACCCCGTCGATCAGGGCCACGGGCCCTCGGGGAGCCGCCCCGCGATGATCGCGCCGCCAACAGGCGTCTCCAGCCTGCGCTGCAGGGTGCGCCCGAGGGGGGGGCGGTCTACTCCGCGAGGCGACACCCCACGCTGAGCGCGCCGTCCACCGCGTCGATCAGGGCCACGGAGCCCTCGGGGAGCCGCCCCGCGATGATCGCGCGGCCAACAGGCGTCTCCAGCCTGCGCTGCAGGGTGCGCGCGAGGGGCCTGGCTCCATAGACCGGGTCGTAGCCCTCCGCCGCCAGCCAACGCACCGCCTCAGGGGTGAGCTCCAGGCCGATCCCCTGCTCCTCCAGGCGGTGGCGCAGGCGCCCGAGCATCAGCGCCGCGATGCGCCCCACCTCCTCCAGCTGCAGGGGCTTGAACATCACCACCTCGTCCACCCGGTTGAGGAATTCCGGCCGAAAGTGGGACCGCAGCGCCCTCATCACCGCCTCACGCGCGCCCTCGGTGATCGCCCCGTCGCGCACCCCGTCGAGCAGGGCGTGAGAGCCGATGTTGGAGGTCATGATCACCACCGTGTTGCGGAAGTCCACGGTACGCCCCTGGCTGTCGGTGAGCCGCCCGTCGTCCAGGAGCTGCAGCAGGGTGTTGAACACGTCGGGGTGGGCCTTCTCCACCTCGTCCAGGAGCACCACCGCGTAGGGCCTGCGGCGCACCGCCTCGGTGAGCTGCCCGCCCTCCTCGTGCCCGACGTAGCCTGGGGGCGCCCCGATCAGGCGTGACACCGAGTGCTTCTCCATGTACTCCGACATGTCGAGGCGCACCATCGCCGCCTCGGCGTCGAAGAGCTGCTCCGCGAGCGCCTTGGCCAGCTCGGTCTTCCCCACCCCTGTGGGCCCGAGGAACAGGAACGAGCCCACTGGCCTGGTGGGGTCCTGGATCCCGGCCCTGGCCCGCAGCACCGCGTCCACCACCAGCTCCACCGCCTGGTCCTGGCCCACGACCCGCTGGTGGAGCAGCGCGTCGAGGCCGAGGAGCTTCTCGCGCTCCCCCTCGACCAGGCGACGCACCGGCACCCCGGTCCAGCGCGACACGATCTCTGCCACCTCCTCGCTGGTCACCTCCTCGCGCAGCAGCCTCCCACCGGAGGCCGCGCGGGACAGGCCCTCCTCGGCCTCGGTGATCTGGCGCTCCAGCGAGGGGAGCTCACCGTACTGCAGCTCCGCGGCCCGGTTGAGGTCGTAGGCGCGCTGGCGCTCCTCGATCTCCTGGCGCACCCGCTCGGCCCTGGCCCGCAGGGCCCGCACCGCCTCGATCGCGGCCTTCTCTGCGGTCCACTGCCCTGAGAGGGCGTCCCGCTCCGACCTCCGGTCTACCAGCTCGCGCCGCAGCGCCTCCAGGCGCTCCCCGCTCGCGTGGTCGGTCTCCCGCGAGAGCGCCGCCTCCTCGATCTCCAGGCGCACCACCCGCCTGGTGAGGTCATCGAGGGCGGCGGGCATCGAGTCGATCTCGGTGCGGATGGTGGCGCAGGCCTCATCCACCAGGTCGATGGCCTTGTCCGGCAGGAAGCGGTCGGTGATGTACCGCTCGGACAGGGTCGCGGCGGCCACCAGGGCCCCGTCCTGGATCCGCACCCCGTGGTGGACCTCGAAGCGCTCCTTGAGCCCGCGCAGGATCGACACCGTGTCGGCCACGTCGGGGGGCGCGAGGCGCACAGGCTGGAAGCGGCGCTCCAGGGCGGCGTCCTTCTCCACGTACTTGCGGTACTCGTCCAGGGTCGTGGCCCCGATGCAGTGGAGCTCGCCCCTGGCCAGCATCGGCTTGAGCATGTTGGCGGCGTCCGCCGATCCCTGCGCTGCGCCCGCGCCGATGACCGTGTGCAGCTCGTCGATGAACAGCAGCACCCGCCCCTCGGACTCGGCCACCTCCTTCAGCACCGCCTTCAGCCGCTCCTCAAACTCGCCCCGGTACTTGGCTCCTGAGATCAGCGCCCCCATGTCGAGCGAGAACACCGTGTGCCCCTTGAGCCAGCTGGGCACGTCGCCGGTGTGGATGCGCTGCGCGAGGCCCTCGACCACCGCGGTCTTGCCCACCCCCGGCTCGCCGATGAGCACCGGGTTGTTCTTGGTCTTGCGGGACAGGATTCGGATCACCCGGCGGATCTCCTCGTCCCGCCCGATGACGGGATCGAGCTTGCCCCTGCGCGCCTGCTCGACGAGGTCGGTCCCGTAGCGCTGGAGGGCGTCGTAGGAGGCCTCCGGGTCCTGGCTGGTGACCCGCTGGTTGCCGCGCACCTCCTTGAGCGCGTCGAGGAAGCGTCCGGGATCCACCCCCACCCCGCGCAGCAGGGCCCCCGCGGGGTCGCGCTCGTCGGCGAGGAAGGCCAGGAGCAGGTGCTCGACGCTCACGTAGTCGTCCTGCATCCTGGTGGCCTCGTCCGTAGCCCGCTGCAGCGCCTGGCTCAGGGCGCCGCTGACGACGACCCTCCCGGGCTCCACCCCTGGGCCCCGCTGGGAGGCCCTGCGGGCAAGGCGCTCCTCCACCGCACGCGCAACCCCCTCAGGCCGCACCCCCACCCCCGCCAGCAGGCGCGGGGTGATGCCCTCCTCCTGCGAGAGCAGCGCGGCGAGCAGGTGGAGGGAGTCCACCTCGGGGTGCCCCCTGCGGGACGCGAGATCCTGCGCCTCCTGGAGTGCCTGCAGCGAGCGTCTGGTGAGCTTGTCAGGGTTCATGCGCACGTCTCCTGAGGGTGAGAGAGCCGTTCCCATCGGGCGCTCGGCGGGTCCTGCGTTCGTGCGGTCGCCGCCGCGCCCTCCCACAGGGTGCGCACCCGCCGGGCGCCGTCAACCCCGCCGCGAGCACCGACGGGGCCTCTGAGGGGGGCGATCGCGGTCGCTCCGGCACACAGCGGCGCAGGAGGCCAGAACAAAGCCACGCCTCGCGTGGTCAACGGGTCGGGGCCTCCGGGCGCGCCCCCAGCCCTACCAGAGCAGGAAGCGCCGGCGCTCGCCCTCAGCGGGGGTCACGCCGCCGCTGATCAGGTCCTGACGGTGCGCCCGCAGGCTCCGCTGCAGCCGGACCACCTGCCCCCGCACCGGTCGGCTCCAGGCGCCGCCCTCTGCCCCCTCCTCCTCCAGCTCGGCCCAGGCCAGCTCGGCGAGGGAGGAGGTGGGGTAGCGGAGCACGAAGCCCCGCAGCGCCGCGACCCTGGCCTCGCCCTCCTCCGCGGCGAGCAGGCGCCACGCGGCGATGTCCGCCCCGGTAGACACCTGGACTGGCTGGGCGCTGGCGAGGCTGAGCAGCAGGAGAAGGACGATCAAGCAGAGCTCCGAGGCGGTCAAAGATAGGGGGGGCGCGCCTCGCCGTCAACCCTCTTGCTCGTCTCGCTCTCCCGCCCAGTCGGCCTCGCGCCGGTAGAGGGTGCGCGCCGTGGTGCCCAGCAGCGAGGCGGCGAGGATCTTGTCGCCCTCGCAGTAGCGGAGGGTCTCCTCGATCAGCTGGCGCTCCACCACCTTGAGCGGCGTGCCGACCTCGAAGCAGAGGCGCTTCCTCCGACCGCCGCCTCCCCGCATCGGCGGTGGGAGGTCGTCGAGCCCTATGGCGTCACCGCGCGCCAGGACCACCGCCCGCTCCACCGCGTTCTCCAGCTCCCGCACGTTGCCCGGCCAGGACCAGCCCGCGAAGGCGTCGAGCGCCTCCACCGAGAAGCCGTGGAGGGTCTTGCGGTTCTTCTCCGCGTACTTGAGCAGGAAATGCTGCGCGAGCAGCGGGATGTCCTCCGGGTGCTCCCGCAGCGCGGGGGCGTGGAGCCGGATGACGTTCAGCCGGTAGAACAGGTCCTGGCGAAAGCGCCCGTCCCGCACCAGCTCCTCGACCCTGGTGTTGGTGGCGGCGATGATCCTGGCGTCCACCTGCAGGGTCCTGGTGCCCCCTACCCGCTCGTACTCCCCTTCCTGCAGTACCCGCAGCAGCTTGACCTGGAGCGGCAGCGACATCTCGGTGATCTCGTCCAGGAACAGCGTGCCTCCCCGGGCCAGGTCGAAGCGTCCCTCTTTGCGCCCGCTGGCACCAGTAAAGGCGCCCTTCTCATAGCCAAACAGCTCGCTCTCCAGCAGGGTCTCGGGGAGCGCGGCGCAATTGACGGTGATCAGCGGGCCCTGCGCCCGCCGGCTGGCCCTGTGGAGCACCCTCGCCAGCAGCCCCTTGCCGGTGCCGGACTCGCCGGTGAGCAGCACGGTCGCGTCCGAGGGAGCCACCTGCTCCACCTCGGCCAGCAGCGACTGGACCCTGGGGGAGCGCCCCACCAGCTCCTCCGCCCTGCGCCCCCCAAGCTGCGCGCGCAGGCGCTCGTTCTCCAGCAGCAGGCCGCGCTTCTCCAGGGCCTTCTCCAGCACCTTCAGCAGCTCGGCGCGCTTGAGGGGCTTGGCGACGAAATCGTAGGCCCCCTCCTTCATCGCCTCTACCGCGGTCTCCACCGTGCCGTAGGCGGTCATCACCACCACCTCGACCGAGGGGCTGAGCTTCTTCACCGCACGCAGCAGCTCGTGGCCCGTCATCCCGGGCATCTTCAGGTCGGTGAGCACCAGGTCCACCGCCGCGTCCCGGAGGGCGACCAGGGCCTCGCGCCCGTTGTCGGCCGAGCGCACCTCGTAGCCCTCACGGACCAGGATGCGGGTCAGGGTGGAGAGGTTGGAGGGGTCGTCGTCCACGACCAGGACGGTGGGGGCCATGCTTCCTCAGGGGGTGGTGGCGGGGAAGACCAACGCGAGCACCGTGCCTCGCCCTGGCTGCGAGCTTATCTCCACCGCGCCGTGGTGGTCCTCAAGGATTTGTCGCGTGATGGCGAGGCCCAGGCCGGTGCCCGTCGCCTTGGTGGAGAAGAACGGGTCCGTGGCCCGCGCTACCTCCTCCTCGCTCATGCCAGGTCCGTCGTCGGCGAGGGTGAGGCGCACCTCGTCCCCCTGCCGGGACAGGCTCAGCACCAGCGCGCGCCCCCCCGCCTCTACCGCGTTGCGCACCACGTTGAGCAGCGCCTGCCGGACCTGGTTGGCGTCCACCGAGACCGGCGGCAGCGGCTCGATCGTGACCTGGAGCGCCGCCCCGTCCCGCTGGAGCTCCGGGCGGAGCAGCCGAGCGACCTCGTCCACCACCTCCCCCAAGGCGGTGGGCGTGAGGCGAGCCGCCGGGCGGCGCGCGAGCTGCAGGTAGTGGCCTGTCACCGAGGTGAGGCGGTCCACTTCGTGCGAGATGGTGTCGAGGATCTCCCAGGCCTCTGTGCCCCGGTCTGGGTCCATGTCACGCAGCTCATCGCCGAGCAGCTCCGCGTTGAGCGACAGGGCGTTGAGGGGGTTGCGGACCTCGTGGGTGATCTGCGCCAGCATCTGCCCCACCAGGGCCAGGCGCTCTGAGCGGGAGAGGCGCTCGGCGGCGACGCTCTCTGCCGTCACGTCGGAGCAGAGCACCACCTGCCCCCCAGGGCCAAAGGGGATCACCCCCACCCGGACCCGCCGCTGATCTGGCGCGACGAGGTCGTGGCTGCCCTCGCGGAGGGCGGACAACCACCGAGGCGGCTCCTCGCCCAGGATCACGCCCCACTCCCCCTCCGAGGCGGGGTTCGCCAGGCTGACCCTGTGGTCCTCCACCACGAAGAGCCCGTCCTGCAGGCTGTCCAGCACGCTCCCCAGGTAGCGCGAGAGGCGGTTGAGCTCCTCAGCGCGCTCTACCAGCGCCCTGTCGCGCCCCTCCAGCACCTGGGCCATCGCGTTGAACTCCTCGGCGAGCACCGCGATCTCGTCCCCCCCTCGCGCCTCCACCCGCCCGCCGTAGTCGCCCGACGCGAGGCGCTGCACCTCGGTGGTGAGGCGCCCGATCGGCCGGAGCGCCAAGAGGACCACCGCCCCAGCGAGCACCGCCAGGGCCAGCGCCAGGGCGGTGAGCAGCGCCGCCACGACCCCACCCCTGGCCTGAGCGCTGCGGATGCTGCCAGCTAGACCGTCCACCCGATCGTCCACCAGCCGACCCAGGCTCCCGATCTCCTCCTGGAGGCGGGCGCTGTCCCGGAGCAGCGCCTGCGCCCGCTGACGCGCCCGCTCCTCGTCCCCCCCCCGCTGGAGCGCGAGCAGCTCGTCCCCGCCGCGCTGAAAGCCAGAGAACAGGGCGTCCATCCGGTCGATCTGCGCCAGCACCCGCTGGAAGACCGCCCGGTCCTCGCCCGACAGTCCGGACTCCAGCGCCTCCCGGGCCTGCACCCTGCCCTCAGCCAGGGTGAGGTCGAGCTGCTCCCGGTACACATCGAGCGGCGCGCGGGCACCCTCTGGTGCGCGCACCTCGTTGCGAACCAGCCGCTGCAGGTCCGAGGAGACCCGCTGCTCATAGGCCTGAAGCCGGTCGACCACCCGCGACAGGGGGACCCAGGTGGTGAGCAGCAGCTCGGTGGAGCGGGCCGCCTCACGCTGCTCCCACAGCAGGTAGCCCTGTGAGCCGCCCATGACGAGCAGGGCCGCCGCGAGGGTGAGGCCGATCCGCACCCGGAGCGACCTGAGCCGCCTCACCGCCCAGTAGACCAGAAGCGGCTGGAGCCCCCCGCGACCTCGGGGACCTTCCCCGCGCTGACCTGGAGCACCACCGCCTCGGCCCCCTCCAGCATCAGCTCCCCCCTGGCCCAGATCAGCGTGCCGTCTGCCGACCTGATCTCCAGGTTGTGGGTGCCTGCAGGCCGCACCAGCGACAGCTGCCGACCGCCGCTCACCGCCAGCCGCTCGCCGTCCAGGAGCACCATCACCCCCTCGTCGCCCTGATGCCGGATCGACACCTGCACCTGCGGCACCGCGGCGGGCGCGACCCGATCGTACAGTACCTCTGCGGAGAGACCGATCCTGCCGATCACCAGCAGGGTCGGGACCCCCTCGACCACGCTGAAGTCGAGCGGCTGCGGGGCTCCGTGGGTGAGCACCTCCGCCCGGTGGGGGCCTGGCGGCACCTCGACCGTGGCGTCGAGGGGCTGAAAGGCCTGCAACACGGGCAGCCCGTCGATCCGGAGCTCCGCCGGAACCCTGGCCGTCACACGGAGCTCACCGCCCCACACCACCGAGCACAACAAGAGGAACCACATAGGTCCCGACTAACCCGAAATTTCCCCGCTGGGAGACAGCTGTCTCGTTTCTTCGCAGCAAGTTGCCCGTGAGAATTGCTCGTGATACGGCGCCCCACCTCGGCCCCCTGCGGGCCGCGAAACACCACGGAGCAAGACGATGCACAAGCCCCTCTTCCTCGCCGCGGCCCTCGCCCTCGCGGGCTGCGCGCAGCCCCCCGCGGAGCAGACGACCACCACCGCCGCCCAGACGGCTCCCGCCGTGGACATCGGCGAGGTGATCGCCACCGTGGGAGACATCCAGGTGGGCTCTAAGGAGTTCCAGATGGCGGCGGCCCGCCACACCCCCGCCGACGGGAAGGAGCTCACCCTCGCCGAGAAGCAGGAGATCCTCGACCAGCTGGTGGTGGAGAAGATGCTCTACCTCGAGGCGCGCAAGAAGGGCATCGACCGGGACCCCAAGGTGCAGAAGGTGATGATGAACACCCTGCTCCGCCAGGAGGTCTACTCCACGGTGCGCAACTCCGACTTCTCGCAGGAGGAGCTCCGCGCCTATTTCGACGCCCACCAGGACGACTTCGTGGTCCCCGAGAAGGTCCAGATCAAGCGCATTTTCATCAAGGCCGGCGAGGCCCGCACCGCCGACGAGGCCGAGGCCCTCGCCACGGAGATCAGGGGCAAGGTGGTGGCGGACCAGAGCACCTTCAAGGAGCTGGCGACCAAGCACTCCGAGGACCCCTACAGGCGCCGCGGGGGCGACTTGGGCTTCGTGGCCAAGGACGGGAAGCCCGGCGTGGACCAGGCGGTGGTGGACAAGGCCTTCGGCCTGGAGGTGAACCAGGTCTCCGAGGTCTTCGAGGCGGACGGCGGCTACAACGTGGTGCTGGTCGCCAACCGCCGCGAGCGGGTGGAGCGCACCTTCGAGCAGATGAAGGGCAGCGTGCTCCGCAAGGTGAAGAGCGACAAGTACAAGGACCTCTATGACGGCTACGTGGCCGGGATCCGCGACGGCTACAAGGTGTCCGTCGACGAGAACACCCTCGGCGCCGTGGAGATCGAGCAGGCCCGCCGCCTCACCCCCCACCCGATGGGCATGCGCCCCGGCGCAGACGACGAGGAGCCTGAGGGCGCGGAGCCTGGCGAGGCGATGCCTGGTGAGGACGAGTGAGCGCACTGCTCCTGATCGCCTCCCTGCTCGCCCCCGCTCAGGGGGCGGTGGTGGACCGGGTGGCGGCGGTGGTGAACGATGAGGTCATCGCCCTGTCCGAGGTCTACGATCTCGGCGCGCCCTACATCCAGCAGAAGTGCGGGCTGGCCCCCAGCGACGGCTGCCGCCACGAGGCGGAGCTAGAGATCCTCGACAGCCTCATCCAGCGGGCCCTCATGGAGCAGGAGCTGGAGAAGCAGGGGATGGGCGTGTCTCAGGAGGACCGCGACCGCGCGGTGTCGTCGATCCTCAAGGACAACGGCTACGCCAGGCCAGAGGACCTGCGGGCGGCGATCGAGGAGAGCGGGCTCACCTGGGACACCTACCTGGAGCAGATCAGCGAGCAGCTGCTCCAGATGAAGTTCGAGCAGCTCATCGCGTCGAGAGTGATGATCTCCGACGCCGAGGTGCTCGACCTGTACAAGCGCACCGCCCGCACCACCCAGGGCCCGCCCCTGGTGCAGGTGGAGGCCACGATCTGGCCGGCCGCGACCGACGCTCAGGAGGCCCTGGCGGACCAGGTCGCCCTGCTCCGAGCCCAGCTCGCCCTGATGCGCGACGGACAGCTGAGCTGGGAGCAGCTCCCCAGCGCCCTCCCCGGCTCGATGCAGCAGCCGATGGGCACCAAGGCGGTCCGCACCACCGATCTCGCCCCCGCGCTAGCCGGGGCGCTGGTGGACGTGCCGGTGGGCGGGATCACCGAGCCGGTGATGCTGAACGGGGCCCTGGTGCTCCTGCGGGTCAACGAGCGCAAGGACTCCGACGTGCTGCCCTTCGAGCAGGTCCAGGATCAGCTGCGGGAGCGGGTCCGGCAGGGCCGGATCGAGGAAGAGGTGGAGCAATGGTACCTTCGGGCCAAGCGTCAGGCTGCACTCAAGATCGTCCTCGACGGGGCATGAGCGGTCCCCTGCTCCTCACCCCCGGCGATCCGCTGGGGGTGGGCGCCGAGGTGACCTGCAAGGCGCTCCTGTCCCGGCGGGGAGGCGGGGTCGCGGTCGTTGGGGCATGGGCCCCTATGGCCGAGTGGGGTGAGCGCCTCGGGCTGCCCCTGCGGCGGGTCGAGGGACTCCAGGCGCTGCCAGAGCGAGGCGTGGGGGTGATCGAGCCGCGAGGCGACGAGCCCGTCGAGGTGCGGTCCATCCGCTTCGCGGTCGAGGCCTGCCTGGGGGGCGACGCGGCGGGGCTGGTCACCGGGCCCATCCACAAGGCCAGGCTCGCGGCGCACGGCTTCCCCTACCCGGGCCACACCGACTTTCTCGGGCACCTCTGCGGCGTGGCCTCCCCGGTGATGGCCTTCACCGGTGGCTCGTTGAGGGTGGCGCTGGTCACGGTGCACCTGCCCCTGTCACGGGTCGCGGAGGCGGTGACGGTGGAGGCGGTGCTCCACACCCTCAGGGTGGCGCACCAAGCGCTCATCGATCAGGTGGGGATCCCCTCGCCCCGCTTGATCCTGTGCGGCCTCAACCCCCACGCGGGGGACGACGGCCTGCTGGGGCGCGAGGAGCTAGAGGTCATCGGCCCCGCCGCAGCGCTGGCGCGGCGCGAGGGGATCAGCGTCCACGGGCCGGTGAGCGCGGAGGGCGCCTTCCTGGCCGCCAGGCGCGGTGAGGGCGACATGGTGGTGGCCATGTACCACGACCAGGGCCTCGCCCCGCTCAAGCTGGTGGACTTCGGGCGCTCGGTCAATTGGACGCTGGGCCTGCCGATCATCCGCACCTCGGTGGACCACGGCACCGCCGACGGCATCGCCGGTCAGGGGATCGCCGACCCCGCGTCGATGATCGCGGCCCTCGACTGGGCCGAGCACCTCACCCTGGGCGGCAGAGCGCGCGGCTGATGGAGGGGCAGTCCGGCAGGCCGTCCACCCGGTCCCACACACCCGCGGAGCCGCCGCTGGCACACGTCGCGATCTGTCCGTCGCGGTCGTACAGATAGACCCACCAGCCCACCGCGTCGTCACAGCTCATGGCGGTGGTCGCCCCGGTCTGGAACGCGCGCCAGTCCCCCACCTGGTCCAGCTCCAGCGCCAGCAGGTCCGAGCTGCCGTCGGCCGCCGCGGCGACGGAGCGCAGGGGGTGCTCCTCGATCCACTGGCCGTCCACGGTCCAGAGCAGCGCACCGCCCCCGGTCCATGCGCTGGCGCTGACCTCTATCGACCAGCGCTCGCGTCCCGGGTCACAGCGCACCTGCACGCAGCGCAGCGCTGGTGGGTCGGTGACCACGTCCTCACCCACCAGGGGGCCGGGGGCGAGCTCGGCGCAGCCCGACAGGGACGCCCACACCACCGGGGCGATCATCCACCTCATACCACCTCCGCGATGGGGAGAGCGCACAGTCTACCCCGGCTTCACGCTCTGGGCCCGTCGGGAACGGCCCTGCCATCGCGAGACACCCCAAGGCGCTGCGCGCGCCGCCCCGGCGCCCTGCCCATCTGCCACCGCAGACCACCGGCACAGGGGCCAGGTGCGGGCGCGCGCCCACCGGATCCCGCGGCGTGGTCGATAGCCACGGCGCCGCGCAGCGCGAACGGGGAGGGACCTTCCACGCCGCGGAGACCGAGAACCCGCAGGGAAGCCCGCACCACGAGAGGTAGACGGGAGCGAGGCGGCAGGGCGCCGGCGGAGCCCTCGCTCACGTCCGAGGGTGCGTCTCCTCCTGCCGCCGTGGAGGTCCGAGCCTGCCGCCCATAGGCCGAGGCCCGAGACGAGCCGCGCAAAAAAAAACCGCGGATCCTTCGATCCGCGGTGCCCTACGAGAGGTGGGGCTCAGCCTACTCCGCCGGAGGGTTCCAGTTCAGGCAGCCGTCGGCGTCGTAGATGCTGACGTCGGAGCCCCACACGGCGCAGTCGGCCTTGTTCATCTCCGCGTCGTAGACGGTGAGCTCGAACATCATCAGGTCGTGCATGTCGCAGGTGAACAGGGAATTGGTGTCCGAGACCTGCGCCGCGTAGTCGCTGGTGATGACCAGGTTGCGCTCGATCTCGTCCCAGCAGTGCTCGTGATCCGCGTCGGCCTCGCCGCTGTTCACGGAGACCAGGGTGTGCTCCTCGTGCCAGGGGCTGGCGGTGTTCTGGTCCACCTTCACGTCGGCCGCGCCGGTCATGCCCTGGGTGGTCGCCCAGTAGTCCCACCCGGCGGTGTCGTCACACGAGAAGTCGATGTTCATGATCAGCGTCTCGACGCCAGTGCAGTCCTCGACGTTGGTGTCGCTGGTGTCGCTGGTGTCGCTGGTGTCCTCGGACTCGGGATCGCAGCCCGCGAGGGCGAGGGTGCTAACAGCGGCCAAAACCACAAACTTGAAAGCCTTCATGATGTCTCCTCTCTTGGTGTACGGGTGCACACGGCGCCTTGCAGATAGCGCGACCCGGCGCAGCATGCAAGAGGGCCACGGCGCATACCGCGACCCGGGGAATGCGGACTCGTCCTAGCGGAAGCGCGACCTCATCGCCCCCTGGTGAGGGCGACGGCGTCGCGGACCGGCCTAGCCGTTCCAGTTCAGGCAGCCGTTCCCGTCGTAGATGCTCACATCCGAGCCCCACACGGCGCAGTCAGACTTGTGCATCTCCACGTCGTAGACGGTGAGCATGAACATCATCAGGTTCTCCATGTCGCACTGGAACAGGGAATTGCTGTCCGCGACCTGCGCCTGGTAGTCGCTGGTGATGCTCAGGGTGCGCTCGATCTCGTCCCAACAGACCTCGTGGTTCGCGTCCGCGTTGCCGCTGTTCACGGAGACCAGGGTGTGCTCCTCATGCCAGGGGGACGCGGTGTTCTGGTCCACGGCCACGTCAGCCGCGCCGACCCACCCGTCGGTGGCCGCCCAGTAGTCCCACCCGGAGCCACCGCACGAGAAGTCGATGTTCATGATGAGGGTCTCAACACCGGAGCAGTCATCGCCGATGTTGCCCGTCTCGAGGCCGGTGCCGGTGTCGGAGATCACCCCGTCGCACCCGGCGAGGGAGAGCGCGCCAAGGGCTGCGACCACCACAAACTTGAAAACCTTCATGTCGTCTCCTCATCGTGCAGTTGTGTGCACACCCCGCAGCGTAGCCCAGCCTCACGCGGCCCGCAAGGGCAAACGCGGGCCGCGCCTCCGGCCGAAAAGCACGCTAAGCGAGGGAATAAATCACAGAGTCGGGGCTGCCTCGTCGCTCTCCGCACGAGCCTGGAGGAACAGGGTGCGCTCGATGTGGTCGAGCAGCGCCTGGGTGCCCTCTCCGGTGAGGGCCGAGACCGCCACCCCACCATAGGTCCGGAGGATCGCCTCTAGCTCCTCTGGGGCGACCCGATCCGCCTTGTTCCACACCAGCACCACCGGGGTCTCCTCCAGGCCCAGGTCCTTGAGCACGCCCTCGACGGAGGCCTTGTGGTGCTCGCGCTCTATGTCCGAGGCGTCCATGACGTGGAGCATCAGGTTGGCCTCGTCCAGCTCCTCCAGGGTGGCCCGGAAGGCCTGAACCAGGGTCTTGGGCAGGTCCTCGATGAAGCCGACGGTGTCGGTGAGGATGATCTCGCGGGCCGCGGGGAACCGGAAGCGGCGCGAGGTGGGGTCGAGGGTCGCGAAGAGCGCGTCCGCAGCGAGCACCTCGGAGCGGGTGAGGCGGTTGAGGAGGGTGCTCTTGCCGGCGTTGGTGTACCCGACGATCGACACCTGCGGCAGGCCCATGCGGATCCGCCTGCTCCTGCGGAGGGCGCGGTGCTTGGCGAGCTGCCCCAGCTCCCGCTCCACCCGGAGCACCCGCTCGTCCGCCCTGCGCCGGTTGATCTCCAGCTTGGTCTCGCCCGGTCCCCTCCCGCCGATCCCGCCGGTCAGGCGGGACATGGCGGTGGGCATCAGCGCGAGGCGGGGCATGGCGTAGCGGAGCTGGGCGAGCTCCACCTGCAGCTTGCCCTCCCGCGACTGGGCGTGCTGGGCGAAGATGTCCAAGATCAGCTGCGTCCGGTCCAGCACCTTGAGCTCGGTGACCGTGGCGATATTCCGAAGCTGAGAGGGCGACAGCTCCCGGTCGAACAGGAGCACCTCCGCGCCCTGGTGCATCGACTGGAGGAGCAGCGTCTGGAGGGTCCCCTGCCCCACACAGGTCTTCCCGTCGAGCTTGTCGCGGCGGTGCAGCACAGAGTCCACCACCCTCAGACCGGCGGTGTCGGCGAGGCGCTCCAGCTCAGCGAGCGACCTGCGGGCCTTCCGCGGGTTGCGGAGCGTGATGCCCACTAGGATCGCCCCCTCCGCCCCGGCGATCTCTTGCAGGCGGGGGCTGCGCGCGAACTGCGTCTCCAGGTCCGCGATGAACAGCCCCCAGTCCGCGGGGAGCGCCTCGACGCTCTCGGCGTCGGACACGCGCCACATGGCCCCGCTGGGCTCGGGCGGA
This sequence comes from Deltaproteobacteria bacterium, assembly GCA_016938035.1. Classification (GTDB taxonomy): domain Bacteria; phylum Myxococcota_A; class UBA796; order UBA796; genus JAFGVK01. The sequence continues at coordinate 48,805 of JAFGVK010000097.1, forward strand.
AGCAGGGCGGCGTACTGGACCGGCCCAGGCAGACCGTCGTCGAGCACCCGCACCGTGAGCACCGCGTCCAGCCGGAGCAGCGAGAGATCGGTGAGGTCGTCCTCGGTCAGGCCCTCACCCCGCAGAGAGGTGTGGACTAGGCGCACCCCCCTCAGGCGCCCCTCACCCGCCCTGCGGGCGCCCAGATCGGGGATGAACACCCGCTGCGCGTCACCGACAATGACCTTGTCGATGTCGCCCCGGCGGTTGATGAGGACCCCAATCCGCCGGTTGAGCTCCCTGCTGATCTCGGTGAGGCTCCGAGCGAGGGGTCTGGTGAGAAAGTCCTCCGCCGCGACGCTACGATCGTAGAGCGCGAGGAGGGCCTTGGACTGTGCGGGCGCGAGGCCCTGGATCTTGCCAAAAAGCTGATTTGCCATGGGGGTCCAGCTAACCTGAGCGCCTGCCCCCGGCTCTGTCCAAGCTTCGCACCGACTAGCGCTTGCGCGACTCCACCGCCTGCTCCAGCAGCTTGGGGAGGTCCACGCCCAGCGCCCCCTTCAGCTCCTCGACGACGCGGACTGCCTTGGCGGCGGCGGACCCCTCGCCGTCGGCCCCTGCCGAGGGGAGCATGGTGATCTGGTCGATCTTCACGTCGTCCAGGGTCGCCACCATCGAGTCCATGATCGTCTGGAGCTTCTGCATGAGGAAGATGTCCCGCGCGTTGGGGCCCGCGGCCTGCCAGACCGTGATCATCTCCTCCAGCACCCGCACCGTGGCCCTGCCGTCCTCTAGGATGCGGGCGGCGCGCCCCTGAGCTGCGGCAGTGTCCGCCTCCATCTGCGCGGCGGCGGGCTGGATCACGTCCGCCTCAAGCTGGAGCCTGGTCTTCTCGACCCGCGCCTGCTCCGCCTCCATCGCGGACTCGGCCCTGGCGATCATCGCGTCGACCTTCCCCTTCTCCTCAGCAACGCGGGAGGCGGTGCGGGTCTTGGCGTCCTGGATGCGGCGGGTAGCCTCTGCGGTGACGATCTGCTGCTTGGCGTGGATCTCCTGGAGCCTGGCCCGCTCCCTGTTGGTCGCGTCCTGGATCATCGCCTTCGCCTTGGACTCTGCCTCGGCGATGCGGGACTTCTTGATGATCTCCGCTGAGCGCTTGCGGCCGATGGAGTTGAGGTAGCCGCGGTCATCGGCCACGTTCTGCACCTTCAAGGTGTCGAGCACCAAGCCGAGCTTGGCGAGATCGTGCTCGGCCTCCTCCAGCAGGTTCTCGGCGAAGGCGATCTTGTCCTCATTGACCTCCTCCGGCGTGAGGCGGGACAGCACGCCGCGGAGGGTGCCCTCGAGGACATCCTTGGCGATCTGCTTGACGTGCTCGCGGTCCTTGCCGAGGATGCGCTCCACCGCGTGGCCCAGCACGGGCTCGTGGCCGGCGATCTTTACGTTGGCGACGCCCTGGATGTTGAGCGGGATGCCGCCCAGCGAGTAGGCGTTCTGCACGGTGACGTCGATGATGATGTTGGTGAGGTCCAGGCGGTCCACCTTCTCCAGCAGCGGGGTGCGCCAAGCGCGGCCGCCCTTGACGATGCGGTAGCCCACCACCTGCCCCGACTCCAGCTTCCGGCGCTTCCCAGAGAAGATCAGCACCTCGTTGGGCTCGCAGATGTAGAGCAGGTTGCCGGCGAGGCCCAGGCTGGCCACCACCGCCGCGAGACCTACGACGACGATGACGCCGAAAATCGCGAAGAGAATCTCCATCACTTCACCCCCTTCGAGTCGTCGGCGAGGATCGCTGGCACGTCGACACCGGTCGTGTTCTTGAACTCGCGCAGCACCGCCGCCACCGCGGCGGGCATAGAGGCGATGTGCTCGGGCAGGGCGGTCCCCTGCCCACCGTCGAGGAGGTTCACCCGGCCCACGTGGATGGCCTGGACCTTGGTCGCGACCGTGCTGATAATCGACTCCAGGCGCTGGATGAGGAACACGTCGCGGGCGTCATCACCGGCCCGGAGCCAGGTGTCGGTCATCATCTGGAGCACCGCGGCCATCGCCTGCCCGTCGGCGATGATGGGGGCGGCCTCTGCCCGGGCGCCCATTTCCTTGGCGCGCCGCTCAGCGTCGGCGGGGAGCACGACGTCCGACTGGAGGCGGAGCTGCTCGAGGCGCGCGCGGATCTCCTGGAGCTTCTGCTCGGCGCGGGCCTTGGCGGTGAGGGCTGCCTGCTCAGTGCGCTCCTCCTCGGAGCGCGCCTGCGCGTTCAGGTCGGCGACCACCGCGGCGAGGGCGTTCTCTCTGGTGCGGATCGCCATCTCGGCGCGCTCGTTGGCGACCGTCCCCTCCTGGGAGGCGTTGGCGGTGGCCTGCTCTGCGTCGGCCTTCGCGTTGGACTCAGCGATCTCCGCCTCCGCCAGGACCCGCGCGAGGCGCTCGCGCCCGATGCTGTCGAGGTACTGGACGTCATCGCTGACGGACTGGATCTTGAGGGTGTCGAGCTGGAGGCCCAGGCGCTCGAAGTCCTCTGTGGCCTCCTCCACCAGCTCCTCGGCGAACTTGAGGCGGTCCTCGTTGACCTCCTCAGGGGTCATCCGCGCGATGATGCCGCGCACATGCCCCTCCAACGACTCCTGCGCCACCCTGCGGATGGAGCTGGGGTCCTGCCCCAGGAAGCGCTCGATGGCGTTCCCGACGATCCGCTGGTCGGACGAGACCTTCACGTTGGCGATGGCGTGGGCCGCCAGGGGGATTCCACCGCGCGAGTAGGCGTTCTGCACCTGAAGCTCGATGGGCATGGTGGTCAGGTCCATGCGGTCGACCTTCTCCATCATCGGGACCCGCCAGCCAAAGCCCCCGTGAAGGACCCTGTAGCCCACGGTGCTCCCGTCTGGGAGCTGGTACTGGCGCCCGGAGAAGATCAGCACCTCGTTGGGGCGCCCCACGTAGACAAATTGCTTGGCGACGAACGCGATGGTCACCACAGCGAGGCCGAGCAGGATGCCCAGAACACCAAAGAGCAGCGGCACGGAGACCTCCAGAAAGGGGCCCACCGAGGGGTGAGCGTGTGTGAGCCTACTCCCTGCTCTTCTTCACCGCAAGGTGCGGTGTCGCCCCATGCCCTCCTGGCCAGCCCACAGCACCGCTCGCGTCGCGCTCAGGCAGACTCGCCAGCGCTGTGGGTAGGGCGCGCGACGGCATCCCCGTCAGATCCCGGGAGCGAGGGCATGGCCGTGACCTCCGCGACCCCGTCCGCCACGTGGGCGATCAGCGCGATCGACCCCGCGGGAAGCTCCCGCCGGTCGCGGGTGGTGGCCAGCAGCTCGGTCCGGCCCGCCATCGTCTGAATGACGATCTTCCCCGGCTTGTCCGGTCTCACCGCCAGCAGCACCCTGGCCTCCTGCCCGATGAAGCGCCTCAGCCCGACCTCAGCGCTCACAACATCGGTGGCGAGGTGACGAAACAGCCGCGCGGCGCCGAGCCCTAGTCCGCCACCCAGCAGCACCGCGACCGCCGCCGCGGCGATGGCCGGCACCCCGAGGAGCGTCAGGAGGGTCCCTCCCAGCCCGAAGGAGAAGGACCCAAAGGTGAAGAACCGCATCGAGAGGAAGGAGCGCCAGAGCGCGTCCCCTGCAGTCCCGACGTCATGGTGATGGTCCGCGAGGGCGGGCGGGACGTGGTGTTCGGCGTCCAGCGCCGCGTCGTGGTCGAGGTCCGCGTCGTGGTCGAGATCCACGTCGTGGTCGAGATCCACGTCGTGGTCAAGGTCCACGTCGTGGTCAAGGTCCACGTCGTGGTCAAGGTCCACGTCGTGGTCAAGGTCCACGTCGTGGTCAAGATCCACGTCGTGATCCGCGTCAACCTGTGCCTGGTCACCACCCCCTAGGAGCAGCGACACCCCGATGAGCACCCCGCCGAAAGCCAGCGCGGCCAGGTAGAGAGACAGCACAGAGACCCCCTACCAGCCGAGGAAGAACCAGCCAACCACGTCCTTGGCCCCGTACTTTCCAGTGGATGCCACCAGGATGCGATCCTCATCCACATGCAGGGTCGCCTCCTCCACCTCGAAGAAGGCTCCGGTGTCGTCGTAGAGCGGGAGCACCAGGGTGGAGGGAGCGGAAGGATCGCCGTAGACCAGCAGGACGTCGGCCAAGCCGTCGGCGTCCTGATCAGAGACCGAGGCGACCATGTAGAGCTCCGGCGTACCGTCACCGTCCTGATCGAAGAAGTGGGCGTCGACCTGGTTCACCGCGATGCCCGACAGCAGGTCGTAGGAGGCGCCAGAGCTTGGGTTCTCCAGGGTCACCCCACCCGTGCCCGCGTAGACCTCGAACAGCCACCCATCCCTGGCGTCCATGCTGACGATCGCGGTGGGCTCACTCTCGTACACCTCGAAGTCGATGGCGCTGCCGTTCTCGGTGAAGTCGATGACGTGGAGGGTCGCTCCGTCGGTGACGTAGATGTCCTCGTTCACCAGGTCCATCGCGCAAGAGGTCCCCGCCGGCGCAGCGCCAGCCCCCAGGAAACCGAAGGCCACAGGCGAGCTCGCGACCTTACCCGCGAGGTCCTCCCCCACGACCATCTGCTGCAGCGACTCCTGCCCACAGGCGAGGCCCCACAGCCTGCCGTCCGAGGCCCGCTGCAGGTCCATGTCCAGCGAGTCGTCGCTCGTCTCCTGGCTGTTGGTGCAGTTGGCGGCGAGATAATATTCCCCCGTCCAAGACATGTCGTAGATCTTGTAGAGGGTCCGGTTGTAAGGCGCGCCGCGGTAGTAGGAGAGCAGCGTGCTGTAGCCCATGCTGTCCGCCATCATGTCCAACCCGGACGACAGGGGATACGAACTCGCGAGCCCCTGCCAGATGTCCTCGTCGGCGGGCGCCATCCACCCTGCGTCGGGCTCGAACACCAGGGACACCCCTCGGTCCGAGCCAAACTCGTAGGAGGTGGCGGTGAGAGACACCAAGAAGTGGTTCCCGTCTCGCCCCGCCACCGGGCGAACCGGCGCCACCCACGCGAGCTCGCCGGACTGCCCCTCGAAGGCCCAGGGGGTGGTGTCCACCCCCCCGTCGCAGTCCTGGTCGACCGAGTCGCCGAAGCGCTCCAGCAGCCCAGGATGCACCGTGGCGTCGGTGTCGTCACAGTCACCGTACTCTGGCTCGGGGAGCGAGGTGTTCCAAGTGGCGCGGAAGTCGATGAAGGCGCCCTCGTACTCGGAGCCGACCCACCCATCGAGATCCTGATCGAAGTCGTTGTCACCACGGCAGTCCTGGTCCACGCCGTCATACCAGGGGTCGGCCGCGCCGGGGTAGACCGCCGCGGGCGAGACGCCCTTGATGGTGTCAGCGTCCTCGCAGTCGCCCGTCCTCAGCTCCAGCTCGGTGTACCCGTACTTGGCCACGAACTGCCCGAAGGGCGTCTCGTAGGCGGCGGGGATGTACCCGTCACCGTCCTGGTCGAAATCGTTATTGCCAGCGCAGTCCGTGTCGCGACCGTCGTACCACAGGTCCTCGAAGTCGGTGTTGTTGTTGTAGGCCTCGTTGTCGAGATCGTCACAGTCACCGGACACCAGCGGAGGCATGCCACACGAGACGTGGCTGTCGAGGAAGTCGAGGTGCGCCTGCCAGTACTGGGCGGGGACGTGCCCGTCACCGTCGCTGTCGAAATCCTCGTCACAGCCGCAGTCCGAGTCCACCCCGTCATAGCGGGCGTCGTTCGCCTCCGGGAAGACCAGCGCGTCATTGTCGTCGCAGTCGAGCTTGTCGGGGCTCACGTCATCGGGCCAGCTCAGGGAGCCGCCCTCCCACCCCGCGGCCTGCGCGAGCGCGAACCAGTCCTCCTGAGAGATCCCCGCGAAACCATCGCCGTCGATGTCGAGCAGATCACCGTCTCCACCGCAGTCGTTGTCCCACCCGTCGTAGGGGATCTCCTCGGCGCCTGGCGTCTCGTGCTCACCACCGTCACCCGGCAGGTCGTTGCAGTCGTTCTGCCCCTTGGTGACACCGTCCCCGTCCTCGTCGAGCTCTGCGATCCGCTCCGCGTGCTCGCCGGGGGTAACGTAGGTCATGGGCCCGCATCCCACCAGCGACAGGATCAGCGCCAAGCTCGGGAGTGAAGACATGCTGCGCATAGAACCTCCATGGGGCGCACTGTAGCACGCCGTCAGAACACATGCGCTATCACGAAAGAGCCGCCCCCTCCACCCGTAGGTGCTGCTCACAGACCACCCGCACCGAAGCGCCCGCTCAGCGCCCCTCAGGCCCAAGCTCCAAATAGAGGAAGTGCTCCAGGTTGCCCGACTTGGCCCCAGCCACCGCCGCGTCAGCCCCGCCGAGCACCAGAAAACCGCTGTCAGCCGCCACGTGGCGCACTCTGGCGATGGCCGCGCTCCTGGCCTCCTCAGAGCGCACCAGCCCCTTCTTTCCCAGGCTCTCACGCCCCACCTCGAACTGGGGCTTGACCAGGATGAGCACCCTCCCGCGCGGCCCAAGCACCCTCGCCACCGCGGGGAGGATCAGCTCCAGCGAGATGAAGGACAGATCGCCGACCACCAGCGACACCGGCTCCGGTAGGGACTCCAGGTAGCGGGCATTGACCCCCTCCATCACCACCACGCGCGGGTCCTGGCGCAGGCCCCAGTCCAGCTGCCCCTTGCCCACGTCGATGGCGTAGACCCTCGCCGCGCCCCGTGACAGCAGCACCTGGGTGAAGCCACCGGTGGAGGCGCCGAAGTCCGCTGCGACAGCCCCCCCAAGGTCCTGCGGGAAGGCCTCCAGCGCGCCGAGCAGCTTCAGCGCGCCGCGCCCCACCCAGCTGTGGTCCTCTTCCTTGAGCGCGATGGCCTGATCGGCGCGGACCTGCGTGGCGACCTTGAGGGCGGGGACCGTGTCTACCAGCACCTGGCCCTCCTCGATCAGCGCCCTGGCCCGCGCCCGTGAGGCGGCCAGTCCGAGCTTCACCAGCAGGGCATCCAGGCGCATCAGGGGGGCCTGTCTGCTCACGTCAGTAGGACCGATCGACGATGTACCGCGCGATGGCCAGGAGGGCGGCTGGCGCGGGGAAGGACCTCAGCGCGGCCTCAGCCTCTGCGACCAGGGCCCTGGCCCGGCGCATGGTCTCCTCTCTGCCCAGCAGCTGCGAGACGTTGGGGGCCTGATCCTCGTCGTGGTCGAACACGTCGTCCACCAGCTGGAAGGCCAGCCCCAGCCCCGCCCCCACCCGCGACAGCGCCGCCAGTTGGGCGTCCGTGGCCCCCGCCACCAGCCCCCCGGCCACCACACTGGCCCGGAGCAGCGCCCCCGTCTTGCGCGCGTGCACCGAGAGCACCGCGTCCAGCGCCCCATGGGGGCCCCCCAGCCCAATGTCCGCCGCCTGACCGCCCACCATCCCGTCGGCGCCCGCCGCCTCCGCGTACAGGCCGACCAGCGCGATCCGCGCCTCGGCAGAGATCGGGGCCCTCGCCAGCACCGCGAAGGCCTCCGTGAGCAGGGCGTCGCCCACAAGAATCGCGGTGGCTGCCCCGTAGGCGACGTGGACTGTGGGGCGCCCTCGCCGCTCGTCGTCGTCGTCCATATCGGGCAGATCGTCGTGGACCAGCGAGTAGGTGTGGATGAGCTCCAGCGCGACCGCCGCCGGCAGCACCTGGGCCCTGTCCTCCGCCTTGCCCCCCAGGGCCTCCCAGGCCGCGATCACCAGGGCGGGACGCACCCGCTTGCCACCGCTCTCCAGCGGGTAGTGCAGCGCGGGTCCAAGCGGAGCGGGCCAGACCTCGGGGAAGAGCGAGGCCAGCTCAGCGGCGATCCACTCCCTGCGGAGCTCCAGCCAGCCGTTCAGATCGAACACCAGTACCTCCGCCCCGGCTCAACCGGGCGAGAACAGGAAGGGGTAGAGCACCAGCGCGGTGTTCTCCTCGCCCAGCGGCGCGAACTGCAGGCGCCCCAGCACCTCGGTCACGCAGAGCTCCAGCTCGGGGTCCTCGACGTTGTTCCCGGTGACGCTGAACTCCATCAGCGATCCGTCCGGCGCCACCGCCACCTTGCCCGTCATGCGCCCGCTGAGTGCCCCATTTCGGGCGAGCGCCTGGTTCCAGCAGCCGTTCACGGCGCCCATCAGGGGCTGGATGGCCTTGTCCGCGACCTTCCCGGTCATGAAACCGATGGGGTTCGGGTTCCCCAGCTGCACCCCTCTGGGCAGGGATCCCGGTGCGACCGAGGTGGGCTCCAGTGGGCCCTCGGGCTTCATCTTGGCGAGCCCGACCTTGGAGGCGCCGGCCCCCCTGGCGAGGTCCATCATGTGGACCACCAGGCCGTAGTCCACCTCAGGGTGTGCGTCGATAAAGACGTTCTTCTTGTCCATAGGGCGCAGGCGCCTGGTGACCTCGTAGAACAGCACGTCCTCGGTCATCAACCTCCGGTTGAGGCCCAGCTGACCGTCGGGGTACACCCCGATCACCAGCTGCTCCGCCGGCACGTCGAAGCGCGAGGTCTTGACCTCCGCCCCTGGGAGCTTCACGCCCATCTCCTCGATCTGGATCGGGACGTTCACCATCATGATGATGAGCACCACCAGCACGATGTCGATGAGCGGCGTGAGGTTCATGTCGGACATCACGCCCTTGCCGCCGAGCTGAGCGCCCATCTACTCCTCCTTCTCAGCGGCGATGAGCACCGTGGTCATGCGGTGCTCTGCGAGCACGTCCATCACCTCGCGCACCTGCCGGTAGCGCAGGCGCTTGTCACCCTTGATCAGCAGCGAGCGCTCAGCGTTCTCACGCCACTCGTAGTTGATCTGGGGCACGATGGAGTCCTTGTCAACGGACTCCTGCTCCACGTACCACTCGGCAGGCAGCTCGCAGGGGAAGGACTTGCAGCCCTTGTTCGTCCCCACAGAGATCACGATGTGCTGCCCCACGTCGTTGACCGTGGTGGTCTGGGTGGCCGTGGGCAGGTCCACGGGCAGCCCCGACTGGAGCATCGGGGTGATCACCATGAACACCACCAGCAGCACCAACACCACGTCAATGAGCGGCGTGACGTTGATGTCGGCCATAGGGCCGCCGCCACCTCCGAGCTTTGCGCCCAAAGCTACTCCCCGGCCTTTTCTTGGCGCGCGAGCACCAGCTTGGTGGCCCAGTCCAAGAACTCCGCCTCAGAGGCGGCGAGCTCCTGCGAGACCTTGTCCGTGCGCTGGTTGAAGTAGTTGAACAACCACACCCCGACGATGGCCACGCCGATACCCACGCCGGTGGTGATGAGCGCCTCTGAGATCCCCGCCGAGATGGCCGCCAGCCCCGACCCGGCCTGCGCCATGCCCTGGAAGGCGTTGATAACCCCGAACACCGTCCCGAACAGCCCGACGAAGGGGGCGGTGGAGCCCACCGTAGCCAGCACGGTCATCCCCTTGCTCAGCTTGGAGATCTCCTGACTCGCCGCCTTGTCCAGCGCGCGCTTGGCCGCCGCGACGCCGTAGTCATCAGGGCGCTCCTGCAGCTCAGCCAAGCCTGCCTTGAGCAGCGCCGCAAGGTAAGAGGACTTGTACTCCTCCTTGTTGCTCTGGGCGAGGGCCTTGGTGATGTCAGACTCCTGGAGAGAGGACACCACCTCAGCGGCGAGCATCATCGACTGGGACCGCGCGCGCTGGTGGGCGATAAGTCGCTCGATACCCACAAAGACCGCCCACGAAACCATCACGATCAGGGTGATGATGACACCCCTCGCGAGCATACCGGAGTGCTCCCAGATCTCGCCGAGGGTGAAGCCAACGGCTTCTTCCTGCTCGGCAGCAGCCAACGCCAGGGAGGTAAAGAGGGAGAAGATCATGGAAGTGACTCCGTTATTTCTGACTACTTGAGCTTATACTTCACGTTGATGATGAACTGGGCCTGAACCTTCTCTCGGTTCACCTTGGCGGGGTACCAGCGCCATTTCATGATCGCGTCGCGGGTGGACTGGTGAAACACCCTCGGGCAGGCCTCAAACTGAATGTCGAAGGGAGTCCCTTCCTCGTCGATGAAGACCCGGGCCTTGCAGTCCACATCGCCCAGGTTGAGGTCCTTGGCGGCGGCGGGGTACTCGGGCACCACCCGGCGCTTGACCTGCACCTCAGAGTGGTGGAACACCCTGGGGCCGAGCTGTCCGCCCAGCTCGCCGCCGACGATGCCCCCCATGACGCCCCCGACCACCCCGCCCTCAACGCCGCCCTCTACACCGCCCTGGACGCCCGCGGGCTTGATCTCGGACTGCATCTTGTCGGAGGGGTCCTCCTCCAGGTCCTGGACGTCCTCCACCATCTCGTCAGGGTTGACCTTGTCGGGCTCCTCGTCGGGCTCCTCCTCCTCCTCGGGCTCATCGGCCGCAGCGGGGGGGGGAGGCGGCGGGGGCGGGGGGGGAGGCGCGAGGTCTGCCTCCGCCTCCTCGATCACCACCTCGATCATGTCGTCAGACTCCGCCACCTGCTCGAGGATCATCTTGGTGGCGGTGAAGGCACCCAGCCCAACGGTAGTCACGCCCGCGAGACCACCCAGGAGGAGCATCAGCCCGAGCGTCCAGGCCTGGCGCTTCCTCTGCTCTTCGTCGATATTTTTTCCGACGCTGTCGAACAAGGGGACTCCCTCGTTTCCTGCTGGTGGGAGAGATCGTCCGGCACCATAACCGGTTCACAAGACGCGCCATCCAGCGATGACTTACGCTGACGAGGTGGGCCACACAAAGCGGGCTGTGAGGCCTGCGCCCCACCGCTCGCCTAGATCTCCTCTGGCTCCGGGAGCGGCTCCTCCTCCAGGCCGCGGGCCCCCTCGCGGAGGGCGGTGACCCGCTGCTCAGCGGCGTCCAGGTAGGCGTGACACTCCCGCGCCAGGGCCACCCCCTGCTCGTAGTGGCGCAGCGCCTCCTCCAGCGGGATCTCCCCGCTCTCTAGGAGCCTCACCCTGCGCTCCAGCTCGGCGAGCGACGCCTCAAAGCCCTGCTCGGTCCCCATCAGGCCTCCACCGGTCGCACCACGACGACCTTCTCGATGATGAACGTCTTCTTCGCCCCGTCGCCCCGGTCTACCCCAAGGAGGATGGGCTCTCCGTCCTTGATGGTCCGCCGGTGCGGCTCCACCACGCAGCTCACCTCGCCGGATCGCCCGGCGTAGACCAGCTCCACGTCCTGACGCTGGGCCATCGCCCGCTCCAGCACCGAGATCACCTCGGTGGCGTCCATCTTCTTGGTGGGCTTCGCCGCCCTGCGAGCCGGCTTCTTGGCGACCCGGGACCCGGGGATGGGGTGCAGCGCCTCGGGCGCGACCTGATCCTGCGCCCTGGCGGTGGGACCCACAGAGCCCTCGCGGGACTCGATCAGCATCCGGTGCAGCGCCGCGCGCGCGTCGGCCTGGCTGGGATCGCCGGGATAGCGCCGCACGTCCTTCGAGGGCTCGAAGTTCATGTCCTCCAGCGCCGCCTCGATCTCTCCCTTGCGGTTGGGATCCACCGCGTACATCCCCGGCCCAAACCTGTGGAGCAAGAAGGGTTTGATCTTCTTGTTCCCCTCAAGCCGCTTGATCTGGGAGCGGTGTACCGTCATCAGCATCAGCTCGTGGAATTCCACGTTGCCGCGGTGGCCGATCCACCCCTTGATCGTCGCCTCCACGTTTTCGGGGAGGCCGATCTGCGAGTTGTCCCGCAGGAACTGGAGCACGTCGTCGCGGCGCCAGCCCGCCTTGATCGCCCGCTCGATCGACTCCTCGGTGATCTTGTAGGTGTTGGCGCGGTCGCAGCCGGTGAGCTCCGCCAGCTCTCCGATGCGCCCGAGCAGCACCGGGGCGAGCCCCGCGGGCGCCATGATCTCAAAGGAGGGCGTGAGGTAGAACTGCAGGAAGCCGTCGTCCTCCGGGGGCTCCAGCAGGTTCATCCCTCGGGCAGACACCCGGTAGAACTTCTCCTGCCCCCACTGCCCCATGTCCAGGATGCCCGAGCGCACGAGCGGCGCGAAGGAGAAGCTCTCGCGCTCAGAGCTCTTGGTGGCGGAGTAGCTGCCGCTGAAGAAGCGCTTGCGCCACTCCTCACCCTTCCTCCACCTGCGGTAGAGCGCCATGAGCGGTCGCTCAGCGACCCAACCGCCCGCCTCGTACACCACCCACATCACCCACTCGGCCAGGGGGAAGCGGGTGCCGAGGGCTCGGAAGATCAGATCCCGCTGGTCCTCTGGCTCGAGCTGGAGCCACTCGTCGGCCACGTCGCGGTTGAGCCCCAGGTACTCGCCTCTTAGCTCGATCATGCCGTTCATCAGCATGAAATCCAGGTGGAAGGCGAACAGCTCCGAGTCCGAGGTCCAGATCTGGGAGAAGAAGGCGTCCATCGCCTCCTGATCGTGGCGGTAGATGTCGTGCCGCTGCGTGAGGCGGGGCGCGAACTGGTCGATGTAGGTCGCGAGGCTGGTGATCGTGAAGCCGAGCGGGGGCGAGAAGGGCACCTCGTCGACGACCCGCACGTCCTCGTGCTCGAAGACCGGCAGCACCATCTCGTCGTGCAGCTCGATGACCAGCCCGTCCATGAGCGGCTCGGGGACGATGTAGAAGAACTCGCCGCCCTTCTCCTCCGAGGCGACGACCAGCCCCTTGTCCCCCAGCAGCGCCATCGACCGCGCCCACTCGCGCTCGTGACCGCCCAGCGAGAGGATCAGCTCCCGGTGCAGCTCGTCCGAGTGCGCCACGCCGCCCGCCTGCACCAGCGTCGCGAGGGCCTGCCGATCGCGGTCCTGCATGCCCTTGAGGGTGGTTCCAACCCGCGAGGGCTGCCCCAGCGCCCTGAGCGCGAGCTGGATCATCCGGTCATCCCCTCCGACCCTGCCCGGCTGTCCGCCCAGGCCCCGGTAGAGGATGTTCAGCACGTCCGGCGAGAGCCGCTCCAGCCACCCCTGGAACTCATCCCGCTGGGTGCGAGAGAGGCGGCGGCGTCTCGCTCCTGCCGAGTCCGGAGCGCTGCGGCGAGCCCGCGAGGAGCGCTTGTGCCACGGGTTCCTCCCCGTGGTGGGGATGCTGGGGAGGGGCCCCTCCACCTCTACGGTGCGGCGACCCTTCCTCTTGGGGCCGGACTCGCCGCCGCCTGTCGAGGCAGGGGGAGCCACAGGCATTTCACCCTCGGGAGACTTCTTCCGCCTGCGGCGGCGACGCTTACGACGGGCGGACTTGTCTTCAACCAGGCTCTCGCTCATCCCCTCACCTCTTCGCCCCAACCGGGGCCCTCTTGGGCCGTGCAGGGGCCCGCTTCACCCTGGGCGTCGGCGCCACGGGGTGATCTTCGATGTGATAGTGGTAGCCCTGCTCCGTCAGGAACAGCTGCCGCTTCATCGCGAAGGTCTGCTCCTTCGAGTCCGCGGTAACTACCGTGTAAAAGTGGGCCTGCCCGTCCTTCGGGCGGAGGATGCGACCGAGCCGCTGAGCCTCCTCCTGGCGGGAGCCGAAGGAGCCGGACACCTGGATCGCCACGTTGGCGTCGGGGAGATCCACCGCGAAGTTCGCGACCTTGCTCACCACCAGCACCCTGATACGCCCCTCCCGGAAGTCGGTGAACAGGCGATCGCGCTCCCGCTGGGGGGTCTCTCCGGTGAGGAGCGGCGCGTTCAGCTCGCGAGAGATCCTGCGGAGCTGATCGAGGTAGGTGCCGATGATCAGCACGAAATCATCCGCGTGCTTCAGCACCAGCTCGCGCACCACGCCCATCTTGGACGGGTTCTCAGAGGCCAGCCGGAACTTCTCCGCCTCTTGGGCCATGTCATAGGCCACCTGCACCCGCTGGGTCTGCCCCACGCGAATCTCGTGGCACATGGCCTCTGCGACGTAGCCTTGCTGCTCCAGCAGCTGCCAGGGGAGGTCGTAGCGCTTGGGCCCCACCAGCGAGAACACGTCGCCCTCACGCCCGTCCTCGCGCACCAGGGTCGCGGTGAGGCCGAGCCGTCGGCAGCCCTGAAGCTCCGCCGTCGCCCCGAAGACCGGCGCCGGCAGCAAGTGCACCTCGTCGTAGACCAGCAGGCCCCAGTTGTGGTCGCGGAAGAGGTGGAAGTGCTCGTAGTCCTGATCCTTGGAGCGCCGCCAGGTGAGCACCTGGTAGGTGGCCACGGTCACCGGCCGGATCACCTTCTCCTTGCCGGTGTAGACCCCCACCTGCTCGGGGGTCAGGGTGGTCTTGTCCAGGATCTCGCGCACCCACTGGTTCACCGCGGTCTGGTTGTTGCAGACGATGAGGGTGTGCTGCTGGAGCTGAGCCATCGCGGCCAGCGCGACCACCGTCTTGCCCGCGCCACACGGGAGCACCACGACGCCGTGCCCCCCGGCAGGCTGCCCGTCGAGGTGCCAGCGGCTCACCGCCCCTGTCTGGTACGACCGCAGCGAGAAGGGTTTGCCGTCCTCCAGGTGATCCACCAGCGCGAAGGGCAGGGGGTCGCCCTCGTGGAAGCCAGCCAGATCCTCCACCGGCCAGGACTCTAGCAGCAGGCGCTGCTTGAAGAGCCCCCGGAGCCCCTGAGGGATGCGCCAGTACCTCGTCCCGTCCCGCTCTAGGACCTCCCTGCCGGTGACGGTCTTCTTGACCAGCTTCTCGACATAGGCGGTGGCGAAGTTCACCCGGATCCACTGCACGGGGTCCTCTGGGTGAGGCAACAGCTGGATCAGACCGTACCGGGAGATGGTGTCGTCGATCTGCTGCAGCACCTCAGCGGGCACGTCAAACTTCGAGAAGCCCCGCAGGGTGTCGACGATCTCCTCGCGCGGCATCCCCGCTGAGGCGGCGTTCCACAGGGACAGCGGCGTGATCCGGTAGGTGTGGAGCAGATCGGGAGAGGCCTCCAGCTCCGCGAAGCGAGCGAGGAAGTCGCGCGCGTTGTCGAACTCAGGGTGCTGCGTCTCCAGCAGCACCTTGCCGTCGCCCTGGACGATGATCGGGTTCGTCGGGACTATCTGCATGCACAGACCATACGGGGGACCCCTACACGACCCCTGTGAGCAGGGGGCGGGATGACCGTAGATTGCGGTTCAGCCGACGGCCGACCCACTGGCCGCTACCCGCCGGATCAAACGTCCCGAAGGACTCCGAAAAGAGGCCCAGCCACGCCCCGCGAGGGGGGACGACCGCTGAACATCGAGAGAGGTACAGGCTGCAGAGAGGCTGCACTCTGGTCGCTAGAGTTACCCGGACCTCTGCCCCTGTCAAGTCCAGCCTTCCCTCGCCCCCTTCTCGGGTTATCAGCCGCGCCCTGGAGACGACGTGGATCTGAACGCCCGAACCCTAGACGCTCTCGATTGGCCCTCGCTGCAGCGAGCCCTCTCCGAACAGGCCAGCACCGCCCGAGGAGCCCGCGCGGGGCTCGCGCTGGGTCCCCTGGAGGACGTGGAGGAGGTTGAGCTCACCCTCGACGCGGTGGAGGAATTCGCCTACCTCGCCCGGCAGGCCACCGATCTACAGCTCGATCAGGTCGGTGACGTCAGCGATCCGGTGGCGCGCGCGGGTCACGGTGAGGTGCTCGCCGCGCTGGAGCTGCGCGACGTGGGCGCCACCCTCGCCGGGCTGGCCTACCTCGCCCGCCGGCTCAGGGAGCAGGAGGCGGACTGCCCTGTGCTCTCCGCTACCGCGGAGGCGATCGTGGTGGACCCGGAGGTCCGCGAGCTGCTGAGCGGGGCGTTTGACGAGAAGGGGGAGCTGTCCGGGAGGGCCTGGCCAGCGCTGGGCGACCTCCGAGAGGGCGTCGCGGCCCTCCACCGGCAGGTGCGCGAGGTGCTGGAGCAGCTGATCCGGGGGGACGATCTCGAGGACGTGCTGCAAGACCGCTACGTCACCATGCGCCAGGATCGCTACGTGATCCCGGTGAAGGCCCACGCCAAGCGCTGGGACCTCGGCATCGTCCACGGCACCTCCGGCACCGGCGCCACCGTCTACGTCGAGCCTCGGCAGGTGGTGGAGATCAACAACCGCCTCCGCCTCGCCGAGGCGGCCATGGAGGCAGAGGAGCGCCGGATCCTGGCCCTGCTGTCGCGGCGGGTGGGAGAGCAGGCCGAGGCGCTGGAGGAGGCCCTAGGGGCCGCCGCGGCCATCGACCTGATCGCGGCCCGCTACAGGCTGGCGCAGCGCCTCGGCGCCACCCGGCCGCTGGTGGGCGAGGACGGGGTCATCGCCCTGCGCGCCGCTAGGCACCCGGTGCTGCTCCTGCGGGGGGTGGCGGTGGTCCCCAACGACCTGCACCTGGACACCAAGAACCCGGTGTTGGTGCTCACCGGGCCCAACACCGGGGGGAAGACCGTCGCGATGAAGACGGTGGGCGCCGCGGCCCTGCTGGCACGGGCGGGCTGCTTTGTGCCCGCCGCGGAGGGATCTCGCGTAGACTTCTTCGACCCGATCCTCGCCGACATCGGTGACACCCAGTCGGTGCAGGGGGACCTGTCCTCCTTCTCGGGCCACCTGATGGTGCTCCAGGAGATGCTGGAGCTCGCGGGTGACGGCGGGCTGTTCCTCCTGGACGAGATCGCCACAGGCACGGATCCCGCCCAGGGTGCCGCCCTCGCCAGGGCCTACCTGGAGGCGCTCGCCGCACGCGGTCCCAGGGTGGTCGTCACCACCCACTACGCGACCCTCAAGGGGATGGCGACCGCCGATCCGCGCTTCGGGGTCGCCGCGATGGAGTACCGCGACGGGCGCCCCACCTACCGCGCGGTCAGCGGCGCGGCCGGTGAGAGCCACGGCCTCGCCACCGCCGAGCGCCTGGGGATGGACCCGCGGATCGTCGCGCGCGCCAGAGCGGTGATGGACAACGCCGAGCGGGAGCTCTCCCAGGCCCTGGCGGCGCTGGACGCGGCGACCAACCGGGCCACCTGGGCGGAGGACGAGGCGAACAAGACCCTGCGGGCGCTCCAGGCAGAGCGCCTCGCGATCCGACGGCGGGAGGAGCGCCTCGCGCAGCGCGCCAAGGCGCTGGAGGAGGAGGCGGCGGAGGCCTTCCGGAGGCGCCTGCGCAAGGCCGAGCAGGCGATCGGTCAGGTGGTGGCCCAGCTCCAGGCGAACCCCAGCCACAGCCGCGCCCTCGCCGCGAGGGCCGCGGTCCACGCGATGGAGGGGCTGCAGCCCGCGGAGGAGCCGCCGCCCGCGCCCCCTCCCCTGATCGCGGGGGCCAGGGTCCGGCTGCGCACCCTGGGGAAGACGGGCGAGGTGGTGTCGGTGCAGGGCAAGCGGGTCACGGTGCGGTCCGGCGCGATCCAGCTCCAGGTGTCGGCCACCGAGCTGGAGGTGCTGGGGGGCCCCCTCCCCCCGACCGCACCGGTCCAGCCACCCGCGCTTCCCCCCAAGGAGGCCCCAGGAGCGCTGGAGGACGCCCTCCGCACTGGCGCCAACACCCTGGACATGCGGGGAATGCGCGCCGAGGAGGCGATGGACGAGGCGGAGGCCTTCTTCGACCGCGCGGTGATGTCTCACTACGACCGGGTCTTCCTCCTCCACGGACACGGCACCGGCGCCCTGAAGCAGACCATCAGGCGCTGGCTGCCCACCTCGGCCTATGTCGGAGCCTGGGCCGCCGCCCTCCCCGATCAGGGAGGCGACGCCTACACCGTGGTCTCGCTCAGGACCCCTTGATGCCCAGCAGCGCGTCCACGGTCGCCTGATCCGCACCGGGGAAGGGGTAGTCCGCGAAATGAGCGGGCTCTACCCAGGCGATGGCTGCCACGTCCACCGGGCTGGGCTCCTCATCCCCCAGATCGCACCGGTACACCGCCAGGACCACCTCATAGGCGGGGTAGGCGTGCCGCACCTCCATCAGGCGCTCTCCCACCCGAAGATCCACCCCCAGGCGCGCGCGCACCGCCCGCGTGAGCGCCTCGTGCTCCTGCTCGTCATCGCGCACCCGTCCTCCGGGGAACTCCCACAGCAGCGGCAAAACCGCCTTTTCTGGGCGCTGCACCAGCAGGTACCTCCCCTCTCGCTGGATCTCTGCGCTGACCACGCGCACAAGAGGCTTCTCGTTCATCCGTCCTCCAAAGGGAAGCAGAGCGTCACCGGGCGTAACCCACCACACCGCCCAACACAGCGAATGGGCGACCAAGTTCTATCAGGATAGGAGGGTACAGATTCCAGGGGTGGCCCAATGACCGAGGGGTTTCGCAAAATGATCCGACAGGGGATGGACAAGCTCCGCGGGCGCGAGGACGGGGACTGCCCCGCTGACGACCTGCCCACGGCGCACGCCTCCGGTGCCCAGCTTGGCCTGGAGGAGGTCAGCGAGGCGCTAGAGGCGGTCCGTCCCGCGCTGCAGCGGGACGGCGGTGACATCCAGCTCCACAAGGTCGAGGACAACGACGTCTACGTGAGCCTCGTCGGGGCCTGCGCGGGGTGTCCATCGGCGACCATCACCCTGCGGCTGGGCGTGGAGCGCCACCTGAAGGAGGTGTTCCCGTCCATGGGCCGCGTGATCCAGGTTGGGGGCCCCTTCGGCACCTGAGCCACACTATGATGGAGGGACTGTAAGGTGAACCATGAAGAGCTGCTGTCCCGAGATGGACCTGGTGTGGGTGCAAGAGCGCGACGGTGAGGAGCTGGCCGATGTGCTTAAGTGTTTGGCGTGCGGGCAGGTGCACACCAAGGAGTCATGGCTCGCCCCGGTGGAGTACGACGCCTCCAAGAGCTGCGTCAATTGCGGGGGCTCCCGCATGCGAGGGGCCATGCCCGGCACCCCAGGCGCGGAGTGCTCCCACTGCGGCTTCACCGGGGAGCAAGACCTCCATTTCCACGAGCACCTGAAGTCCTCCACCCCTGATCTGAGCTTCTCGGAGGCGGCGGCTGTCGCCTTCTCCGCGCAGCGCCGGATCCTGGCGCTCAAGCTCGCCACCGCGGCCTACCGCTGGGACGAGGAACCAGAGCGCGGGCTGTCTCTGCGGGTCCGGGTCCTGGCCGAGCTGGGCTACGAGGACGAGGCCCTCGATGAGGCAGTGCGCTGGGTGCGCCTCGAGTCCACCTCGCAGTCCTTCCTCGGGCTCGCCGCGGTGCAGCTGGAGCTTGGCGCGACCAAGGAAGCGGTCCAGACCCTGCGCTACGGGATGCACCTCGCCCCAGAGGACCTCACCCTCCCCGCCGCGCTTGCAGAGACCCTGGTGGTCGTCAAGGATTTCCCCGGTGCGCTCGAAGCCGCCGGGCTCTGCGTGGAGCAGGGCGCGCCCAAGCCGATCCTGAAGCGGGCGCTGGCCGTCATCAAGGACATCGCCAGCCGCTACTACGGCAACGGCCAATTCGAGGACGCCGCTGCCGGCGCACGCTACGCCGGAAAGTACCAGGATCGCATCCCAGAGCTGGCCTGGATCCAGGCCCAGGTCGCCACCTTCGTCCCGAACGACGCCGAGGCGACCAGGTGGGCGAACACCGTGCTCCGGGTGGACCCAACCCACCAGGGGGCTCTGGAGCTGCTGGCGCGGCTGGCCATCCAGGAGAAGAAGCGCGGCTGGCTCTGGTAGCGTGTGGGCCCCTCCTCGCTGGCATCCTGCGCTGGTGACGCGGGGCTGGGCGCCGATCCACCGTACCCAGTCCAACCCGACAGGATCGGGTCGCGCGGACTCGCCCCCCCCGAGTCGCGCTCCGAACGCGCGCCCTCCAGCCGTTCCACCTGGCTCTGGTGTCCGCCGCACGGCCCACTGGACGATCCTCGCTCCTCCGACAACAGTAACGGACAAAGCCAGTCGTTCGAGCATCCAGCGCGCAGACGCACACCGAGTCGCGGCCCCATGGCCGTGTGCGCGCCGTGCCCCCGGCAAGAAGGCAACGATTGCACACAACGGGCGGATAGACAGGGACAAGCGTCCAGCGTCGTTGGGCCCGAACGACGGTGGTGTGCCGCTGGAGCGATGCTGGCGCGGCGCTTGTGACCTCCGCTACTTGCCCTCAGTCATCAGCGGTCACGGCCTCTTGTCTGGGGGGCCGGCGGCGCGCACCTTGACCGACGAGGAGGCCCATCATGTTCTACCTTGACCCCCTGTACCTCGCCCTCGCAGCCCCCGGAATGCTCCTCGGAATGTGGGCGCAGTGGCGGGTAAAGAGCGCCTTCAGCCGTTGGAGCGAGGTGCGCACCCGCAGGGGTATGACGGGCGCGGAGGTGGCGGCTGCCATCCTGCGCCAGCAGCAGGTCCAAGGGATCCGGATCGAGCAAGTGAGCGGATTTCTCTCCGACCATTATGACCCCACCGACCGCACCCTCCGCCTCTCTCCCGATGTCTTCCACGGGCAGTCCGTCGCCGCTGCGGGGATCGCCGCCCACGAGGTGGGGCACGCCATCCAGCACGCGGACGCCTACGCGTGGCTGGGCCTGCGCAGCAAGCTCGTGCCCGTGCTCCAGATCACCAACCGCACCTCCATGCCGCTGATCGTGGGCGGGATGGTACTGGCCTCGGTGGGGGTGGCAGCGCTGGGGCAGCTCGCCTTCCAGCTAGGGGCGATACTCTTCGGTTTCACCGCGCTGTTCCAGATCGTCACGCTGCCGGTGGAGATCGACGCGTCGCGACGCGCGCTAAGGGTGCTGGACAGGGGACAAATCCTCCAGGGCGAGGAGCTCACGGGGGCGCGAGCGGTGCTCAGCGCCGCCGCTTGGACCTACGTCGCGGCCGCGATCAGCTCGCTGCTCACCCTGCTCTACTACCTGATGCGGTCGGGGCTGCTTGGCGGGAGGTCCAGAGACTGACCCCACCGAGAGGGGGCGCAGAGTGCTCCAGGAGGTCGCTGAGGACCGCAACAATGTGGTCATTGGCCCCGCTATAGGCTAGTGAGACCCCTTCCGTGGGGTCAACATGACAGCGTGGCAGCGAATCATCGACGGTGATGGGCTTCAGCTCACCTTGATGGGGATGGGCTCGGTGTTCTTCGCCCTGGCGGTGCTCTCAGTGGTGATGAGCGCGGTGGGGCGTTGGTTCACCCGCGAGGTGCCCGTACCCCAGCCGAGCTCCGGACCGCCCCCAGAGGTGGTGCTCCCCAGCGAGGACACTGGCCCTAGCCCTCAGATCATCGCCGCCATCAGCGCCGCGTTGGCGGTGGATCTCGCGATGGACGAGGTCCCTCCCAGCCCTGCGATCCCTCTCAACGCCTGGCAGCTCTCCGGCCGCCGCGCGCCCCCTGCCCCCAAGTTCTGACTCTGGAGTACGCCTTGGCCGTTCGAAAGTACGATCTTGTCATTGAAGGGCGAACCTATGAGGTGGAGGTGGACCGCGCCGGTACCCGGCAGGCCACCGTCAAGGTCGACGGTGTCGCCTTCGCTGTGGACATCGCGTCGAACGGCGCGGTGGGCGCGGTGGGCGCGGTCATCCCCTCCCTCGGCGGAGGAGCGGCCCCCCCGGCCCCGGTACAGCGCGCGGTGGCCCCCGCGCCTGCAGGCGCTGTGGTCGCCCCGATGCCCGGCCTGATCCTCAGTGTGCTGGTCACCGAGGGCCAGAAGGTGGAGCAGGGCACGGTGCTCGCCCAGCTCGAGGCGATGAAGATGGAGAACAACATCATGGCCCCCTCCGCGGGCACGGTGAAGCGGGTCTTGGTCTCGAAGGGCGCCGAGGTGGCCAGTGGTCAGGCCCTCTTTGAGATCGGTGCGGAATAGCCATGGAAGCCTTCCTCAACGCGACCGCCTTCGCCAACTGGGGCTGGGGCAACATTCTGATGGATTTGGTGGCGCTGGTCTTCATCTTCCTGGCCATCAAGAAGCACTATGAACCGCTGCTGCTGATCCCCATCGGGCTGGGCATCCTCATCGCCAACACCATGCCGATCACCATCGGTGGGGAGCAGATCTCCTTCACCGACGTCAACGCGGTGGTCGGGGGCAACCACACCGTCAGCTACTACATGTACTACGGTGTCAGGAACGGCATTTATCCGCCGCTGATCTTCCTCGGCATCGGGGCGATGACCGACTTCTCGTTCCTGCTCTCGAACCCCAGGCTCGTGCTCCTGGGCGCCGCCGCGCAGTTCGGCATTTTCGCCACCTACATCGGCGCGCTAGCCCTGGGCTTCCCCCCCAACCAAGCCGGTGCCATCGGAATTATCGGAGGAGCGGATGGCCCGACGGCGATCTTCCTCTCTTCGGTGCTTGCCCCTGAGCTGCTCGCCCCGATCGCGATCGCCGCGTACTCCTACATGGCGCTGGTTCCGCTGATCCAGCCCCCGATCATGAGGCTGCTGACCACACGGAAAGAGCGGTTGATCCGCATGGATCCGCCACGAACCGTCTCAAGAACCGAGCGCATCGTCTTCCCGGTGCTCACCTTCCTCGTCACCTCGATCATCGCCCCAGGGTCGGCGATCCTGGTGGGCTTCCTCATCGCTGGCAACCTGCTGCGGGAGTCCGGGGTCACGGATCGCCTGGCGCAGACCGCCCGCACCTCGTTCGTGGACATCATCACCATCCTGATCGGGATCGGGGTCGGGCTCTCTGCCTCTGCCTCGACCTTCCTCACACAGCAGTCGCTGATGATCTTCGCGCTAGGCGCCACCTCGTTCGGGCTGGCGACCGCAGCGGGCGTGCTCTTCGCCAAGCTGATGAACCTGGTGTCCCGCCGCCCCATCAACCCGCTGATCGGCGCAGCGGGAGTGTCCGCGGTGCCCGACTCGGCGCGGGTGGCTCAGATGGTGGCACAGGAGGAGGACCCGACCAACTTTGTGCTGATGCACGCCATGGGCCCGAACATGGCCGGCGTGATCGGCTCCGCCATGGCTGCGGGCGTGCTCTGGTCGTACCTCGGGAGCATCTGACCCGTCCCGACGCGCCGCTCTCGCCCGCGCCGCCGCGCGGGCGTTTTTTTTCCCGGACCCTTGAGATGGACGGCCCAGCGTCCAGGGGCGACGGCAGCACGCCGATCGCCCAGACGCTCCCCTCCCCGCCGTCAGAGGTAGCTCAGCTCGAACTGCCCGTGCCGCTGCCGGAGCAGCGGGAGCAGGGTCTCGGGCGCACGCGCCGGGTCCATCATCCAGGCGAGCAGCAGATCGGACAGCAGGCGCTCCTGATCCCGCTCCCCCGCGGTGCGGGCCAGCAGGTGCGAGCGCTCCTGCTGGATCTGGTCCCCCACCACCGCCACCAGCGCCTGCGCCACGCCCTCGTCCACCTCCTCCTGGAGCAGGCGATCTGAGACGGGGAAGAGCAGCGGATCTGGCGCCAACCCCACCTGTGGGTTCCCCAGCCAGGTGCGATCTCTGGTCTGCGCCGAGGCGCTGAGCACCTGCTCCTGGTCGCCTCCAGGGCCGCTCAGCCGGACCTTGAGGGTGGCGGAGCAGGTCCTGGTCCACTCCTGTACCTCGAAGTGGTAGATGGACACGAGGTCCTGCTGCAAGAGGCGCGGGGTCCGCCGCTGCTCCTCCACCACCCCGTCGAGTTCGGTGCGCGTCTGCAGCCGCCGCTCGCGCACCTGCGCGAGCTCCTGGGTCGCTCCTCGCAGCTCCTCGGCGAGCGCCAAGACCTCGGCGTGGGCCTGCTGGAAGGCAGCCTCGGCCCGGTCCAGCGCCACAGCCGCGGCGTCCACCTGCGCCCTCAGCCCCTCCAGCACCGCCCTGCGGGCGGGGACCTGCTCGGCGAGGGCCCGCAGCTCCGCGGTGGGCGGTGTGCCGGCCACCAGCGCGTCCTTTGCCTGCTGCGCCGCGTCCAGCGCGTCCTCAGCCCGCGCACGCTCCAGCTCCACGTCCGCGAGCACCCTCCGCGCGTCGGTCACCGCGTCCCGCGCCGACACCTCTGTCTCCTGGGCGCGTGGGAGCGCCTCCTCCGCGGCGGCGCGGCGATCGGTCAGCGCCTGCTCCTCCTCCACCAGGGCGTGGTAGCGGTGCCGGAGCTGGTCGCTGCGCTGGTCCAGGGCGGCCCAATCCGGGTTCAGCACCTCCCTGGTGCCCGACACATAGGGGTGCTCGCCCGGCAAGGCGATGACCTCCTCCACACAGCTCAGGGGATCGAGCCGGACCAGCCCCCCCACCTCCGCCTCGCGGGTCCCAGGGCGCCAGGTCGCGGGGCCTCCCTGCCCCAAGGCGCTCGCGACCATGGCGGAGAGCTGCCCCACCCGCTGCGGCGGCCCCTGAAGGCTTGGAGCGATCACCAGCCCCCTGTGCTCCAGGAAGCTGCGGCGCAGCTGATCGCGGTGGGCGGCGTCCACAGTGGTCCCGGAGAGCGCGGAGGACAGGGCCGCCTCGGTGTAGGCCTCCGCGAAGCGCCCCTCGCGCTCCTTGCGGGTGGCGCTCTGGCGCAGGCTGCCGACCCAGGCGCTCTGGATCCGGGCGGACTGCCCCGAGATCACCCCGTCCATCGGGAATTGCTGCTCCAGCGCCAGGATCCTGTCCCTGGCCGCGGCGTGGCGCCCCGCCGCCGCCTCAGCCGCCGCCCAGTCCAACCAGGCACGCATCAGCGCGTCCTCGAGGGCGTCGGCCTGCTCCTGGCTGGGGAAGCCGCGGCGCAGCTCCACCAGCCGCTGAGTCGCCCCCTCCAGGTCACCCGCCGCGGTGGCGTCGCGCAGCCTGGAGGCCACGATCCCTCCCAGCTCCACCCGGGTCGCCAGCACCCGGCCGTCCGCGGGCCCGATCCGGTGCGCCTGCACCAGGTCCGCGCCCGCACCCAGCACGTCGCCCCGCTCAAAGCGCTCCCTAGCAGACGCCAAGAGCTGCTCCACCGCCTGCACCCGGGCGTCCTCCAGGCTCGCGGCGAGGGCGAGATCGTCTGGACGCCGCTCGGCGGCCCGCGCATACCAGTCCACCGCCGAGACCCAGTCGCCCTGCGCGGCGCTGGCGTCTCCGAGCCGCAGGTCTCGGGCCGCGCCGCACGCGCCGAGGGTGAGGGCCAGGCTCAAGCCGACAAACAGACCGCTCCGCGTCATCGATACTCCCGCGTCGTCTCTGGAGGATAACCCCATCGCCCCCACCATGTTCCCCTCCGTGCGGTGCGTTTCGCGCCACCCGGGCTATGCTCCTGCCCATGAGTGCCACAAGCGAGACCCTGACGACCGAGGCCCCACCGTACCCCCGCAGAGAGCGGGTCTACCTGGCGCTGGCCGCTACCTTTGTGGTCACGCTGGTGCTCACCAACATCATCGGCGTGAAGCTGTTCCAAGCCCCCTTCAACCCCAGCTTCGCGCTCACCACCGGCATCCTCACCTACCCCGCGACCTTCCTCCTCACCGACATCGTCTCCGAGGTGTACGGCAAGCGCAGGGCCGACTTCATGGTGGTGATCGGCTTCTTCCTCTCGCTCTTCGCCCTGGGCCTGATCCAGCTCGCCCTCGCGGTGCCAGCCCACCCCTACTGGGTGCCCCCCGCGGGCGCGTTTTACCCCGATCTGGAGGGCTACCAGCGCGCGTTCGCCTCGGTGTTCTCGCTCAACGGCCTGCTGATCGCGGGATCGATGGGCGCCTACCTGGTGGCGCAGCTCACCGACAACTACCTGTTCCACTTCTGGAAGCGGCTCACCCGTGGCAAGCACCTGTGGCTCCGAAACAACGGGTCCACCTTCATCTCCCAGGCGCTGGACACCCTGATCGTCAACGCGATCCTGTTCTATCTGGGCTTCGGGATGGAGTGGATGGTGGGCCTCCAGATCATGCTGACGATCTACCTCTACAAGCTGGCCCTCGCGGCGCTGGACACCCCGCTGGTCTACCTGGGTGTGTACGCGGTGCGGCGGCTGGCGCAGGAGCCTGCGCGATGAGAGCTCTGGTCACCGGCGCGGCGGTGCGCGTTGGGCGTGCCATCGCCTTGGAGCTAGCCGCCAGCGGCTTCGACCTGGTCCTCCACTACCGGCGCAGCGACGCGGCGGTGCGTGAGGTGGCGGCGGCCTGCGAGGCGCGAGGGGTGAGGGTGGAGCTGGTCCACGCGGACCTCGCGAGCGTCCACGCCCTGGAGGAGCTGGTCCGCACCGTGCTCCGGGGGGCCCCTACCCTCGATCTGCTGGTCAACAACGCCTCTGCCTACGAGGCGGTGCCCTTCGAGGCCATCACCCCCGCGGTGTGGGACGAGATGATGGCGGTCAACGCTCGGGCGCCGTTCCTCCTCTCCCAGGGGCTCCTGCCAGCGCTGAGGGCCGCCAGGGGGCTGGTGGTGCACCTGGTCGACATCGGCGCCCAGCGGCCTCCCGCTGGCTACGCGCACTACTCGATGTCCAAGGCGGCGCTCGCGATGCTCGTGCGCGCGATGGCGGTGGAGCTCGCTCCCGAGGTGCGCACGGTCGGGATCTCTCCCGGACAGGTGGCCTGGCCTCCCGACTACGACGAACAGACCCGCGCCCGCCTCGCGGCCCGCATCCCCCTGCAGCGGGTCGGAACCCCCGAGGACATCGCCCGCCTGGTCCGCTTCCTCGCTACCGAGGCCCCGTACATCCACGGCGAGATCATCGCGGTGGATGGCGGGCTCTCGTCACGGTACTGAACATGGACACCATCGAGCTCACAGACTTCTCGGTCCCCTGCATCATCGGGATCCTCCCTCACGAGCGGGTCAGCCCGCAGGCCCTGAGCTTCGTCGTGAAGATGGGCCTGGAGCTGGACGACGCCGCGGGGGGAGACCTCGACGCCTCGGTGGACTACGCCGCGGTGGCCGCTTGGCTGCGCTTCCTCGCGATCCACGGGAAGTGGCGCCTGCTCGAGTCCCTGGGCGCGGCGGCGGCCCGCCTGATCCTGCTCCCGCCAGCCCCCGAAGAGGCCCGCGCCAAGGTGAGCTCGCTGGTGTTGACCCTGCGGAAGCCGCACGTGCTAGGAGGCGGCGCGGTGCCCGGGATCGTCCTCCGCAGGGAGGCGGGCTGGGCGACCAGGAAATCGCTCCAGCTCGCGCCAGGGGTAGAGGGGGTGCTCCTCCAGGGCACGCCGGACACCCAGGCCTGGCGGGTCCACCTCGACCCGGGGGTCCGGTGGCGGCTCCCTCACACCGCCGTCGCCGCGCGGATCGCTGGCTCGCTCCACGACGAGGGCGGCGAGGCCCCGCTCACCGGGGCCCTCCGCGCCGAGGGGGGCGCCACCCTGCTGGTGGTCGCCCGCCCCAGCCTGGTGGTCTAGCGGACGTAGACCAGCCAGCGGGCGCCGGCCTTCTCCTCGTCGGTCCACGGGTCGGACGAGGTGGCCTTGTCTGGGCCGCAGAGGTACGAGTAGTGGGTGAAGGTCGAGAACTCGCTGGGAATATTCCAGGTGTAGTGGTGATGGCCCCAGGTCGCACCGAAGAGCTGGAAGGACTCGTTATCGACGAGGTCGTGGTAGTTGCCCTCGAACCAAGCCCCAGACACCTCGGCGTCCGCGACGAAATCGTAGGCCAGAGCCGCCCCGTAGTGGACCACGTTGGTTCCGCCCACCGTCTCGCCCGGCGCGGTGGTTCCCCGACGATCGTCGGTGAACATGACCCACAGCGAGTGGACCTGCCCCTGCCCCCGGTCGTAGTCTGCGGGCTCCACCAACATGAAGGAGGTGGTGGGGCTGGTCGCCACGTCTCCGTGGATCGAGCACTCGAACAGGAAGTCCGTGACCTCGCCGTCCTCGAACAGGCGGGAGGTGCCCCCGGTGTTGCAGCCCTCGATGGTCGCGCACACGGTGTCGGTGCCCATAAAGGGGGAGTTGTCGAAGTGGGCGAAGTCCGAATTCTGCACCAGCGTCCACCCACCGCCGTCGCTGCTCTGCTCGCAGTAGACCTGGGTGGGCACGCCGGTGGTGCTCGGGGTCACCCACCAGGTGCCGTCCACCGCGTCAGGGCGCCGCGCGATGAGGTCCGAGCAGCTGTCGGCGGCGCAGGCCGCCACGTCGCCCAGCACCAGCGCGTCGTCGTCGACCGCGCCGGAGCAGTCCTCGTCGCGGCCGTCACAGACCTCCTCCACTCCGGGGTTGATGGTCCGGTCCAAGTCGTCGCAGTCCCCACCCCTGGCGATGAAGCCCGCGGGAGCCTCACAGGCCTGCAC
The DNA here is from genome assembly GCA_016938035.1 of Deltaproteobacteria bacterium. Taxonomy (GTDB): domain Bacteria; phylum Myxococcota_A; class UBA796; order UBA796; genus JAFGVK01. Next base: position 76,650 of record JAFGVK010000097.1, read on the forward strand.
CTGGAGGAAGGGGTTGCCCCACCCGTCCCGGTCGAGATCCGCGTACCACGGGTCCATGTCCACCGCGTCCTCGTCCACCGCCTCGTTGCAGTTCTGATCGACGCCGTCGCAGACCTCAGGCGCACCAGGGTGCACTGAGGCGTCCCCGTCCGCGCAGTCGGTGGCGCTGTCCGTGTAGCCCGCGGGGGCCGCGCAGGCCCTCAGGCTCACCGCGGGGTTGCCGTAGGTGTCCCCGTCACCGTCTGCATACCAGGTAGAGGCGTCCACCGCCTCCTCGTCCACCGCGGCGTCGCAGTCATTGTCCAACCCGTCGCAGACCTCGGTGCCGCCTGGGTGGGCGGCGGCGTGGGCGTCGTCGCAGTCGGTGTGGTCGAGCACCGCGCCCTGCTCGGGGGTGCAGGTGAGGGCGCCAGTGGCGGGGTCGCCGAAGCGATCCCCGTCGGCGTCGGTGTACCAGGTGCGGATGTCCACCGCGTCGGTGTCGACCTCGCCGTCGCAGTCGTTGTCCAGCCCGTCACAGACCTCTGTGCCGCCTGGGTGGGCGGCGGCGTGGGCGTCATCGCAGTCCGTGGCGTCGGCCACAGCGCCCGCGGGGGCCTCGCAGCTCACCGTCTCCTGTGCGGGGTCGCCGTAGAAATCGCGATCCGCGTCGGCGTACCACGAGCGGGCGTCAGCAGCCTCCTCGTCCACCGCGCTGTCGCAGTCATTGTCCACCCTGTCGCAGACCTCCGGGTTGCCGGGGAAGGCCGAGGCGTCCAGGTCGTCGCAGTCGTCTGCGGTCGCCAGCCAGCCCTCGGGGGCCTCGCAGCCCTGCGCCGCGTTGCCTGGGTCGCCGTGGCCGTCCTGGTCCAGATCCGCGTACCAGAGTGGGGCGTCCGCCACCTCCTCGTCGACCTGGAAATCACAGTCGTTATCCAGCCCGTCGCAGACCTCCGCGTTGCCGGGGTAGCGGGCGGCCTCCGCGTCGTCGCACTCCTCGCAGGCGGGGATCCCGTCCCCGTCCTGGTCCTCGTAGCCCACCGAGCCGTCGCAATTGTAGTCGGATGGGTCAGCGCAGTCCGACTCGGCGGCGCCCGGGTGGAAGGCGGCGGAGCTGTCATCGCAGTCCAGGTCGTTGTCCACGTAGCCGGCGGGGGCCGCGCAGGCGTCCGCCGCCCGAGCGGCGTCCCCGTACCCGTCTCCGTCCCCGTCGGCGAAGAAGGTGAGCGCGTCGATCGGATCCTCGTCCACCTCCGCGTCGCAGTCGTTGTCGAGGCCATCACAGCGCTCGGCCGCGTCGGGATAGACGGTCGCGTCGGTGTCGTCGCAGTCCACGTCGGAGAAGGAGCCGTCGCCGTCCAGGTCGACGACCACCTCCTCCTCCTTGCGGCAGGCTGCCAGGGCGAGGAGCATCAGGATCGAGGTGCGGATGATGGTCAAGGTGCCTCCAGAGCGATGCGGCAGTATACACCCCGCACCAGCCCGTCCGGAGGACCCGCTAGGATTCCCCCGAACGCCGCGCCGCGCCCGCCCTCGCCGCCTCCTCCCTCGCCATCCAGCGCGACCAGATCTCGGCGCGCTCCGCGGCGCCCAGCAGGGCAGCCTCACCCAGCTCGGCCCGGGCGCGCTCGGCGATGGGGCGGGCGGTGATCGCCGCGGCCACACTCACGTTGAGCGACTGCGCCAGGCCGTGCATCGGGATGGTGATCACCCCAACCGCCGCGGCCTTGGCCGCGGCGCCCACTCCCACCAGCTCGGCGCCCATCCACAGGCACACCGGCTCGTCCACCGGCACCCCCTCAGGGGGCACCGCGTCGTCGGCGAGATCGGCGATCCAGATCGCATAGCCGGCCGCCTGGATCGCCTCCACCGCCGCCTCGGCGCTGTCGTGCTTGTGGAGGTGAAGCCAGCGCTCCGTGCCCCGCGCCGCCCCCTGGGAGGGGCTGAAATGCCCCTCCACCAGGTGGACGTGGTGGACGCCGAGCGCGTCGCAGGTCCGCAGGATCGCGGAGATGTTGTGCCTGTGGTGCACCGCCTCCACCGCCACGCAGACGTGTCCGAGGCGCCGATCCAGCGCCTCCCGGAGGCGCGCCCTGCGCCCAGGAGTCATATCAACCATAAGGTCCCCCTCGTCGAAGCTGAGACCCCGGGATAACCCGGTGGCTCTTCGGAGGAACTCTTGGAACTCACCGGAAAGCAACGGCGCTATCTGCGCTCTCTCGCCCACGCCCTCAAGCCCGTGGTGTGGATCGGCCACGACGGGATCACCGACGCGGTCCTAGACAAGGTCGGGATCGAGCTTGAGAATCACGAGCTCATCAAGGTGAAGATCCTGGAGGGCGCCGCGCTGGACAACGAGGAGGCTGGCCCAGCGCTGGCCGCCAAGGTCCGTGCGGCGCTGGTCCAGACCATCGGCCACCAGGTGCTGCTCTACCGCCCCAGGTCCGAGGACCCGGACATCAAGCTCCCGTAGGCAGGAAGGTGGCCAAGCGCGCTGCCTGCGGCCCCACCTGCGGCGTCTGCGCGCGCACCGACGCCGCGATCTCCTCGGCGTCAGGCCTCCCCTCGGCCCTGGCGACCAGCGCGCCGAGGTAGGCCGCCTCCCAGGTCTGCGCTCCCGACGGCGGCAGCTCCCCCGCGAGCTCCAGCCCGCGCTTCACCTCGCCCTCCTCCAGATAGAGGGTCGCCAAGGTGAGGAGCACCTCCGGATCGGGGGGGGTGTACCCGCACTTGCCCGGCGTGTCACAGGTCTGGGCGTTGGCTGCCTCCAGCGCGAGGATCGCCGCGCGGCGCTCCCCTCCCCGGACGCGCACCCTCGCCAGCACCTTGTGAATCTCTCGCTGCTTGGGGTATTTCCGCGCCAGCCTGGTGAGGATCTGGTCGGCCTCAGCCAGCTCGTTGTCCGCCTCTAGCAGCTGCGCGAGGAAGAAGTCCCCCTCCTCGCCACCCTCGGCGGCGATCGCCCGCAGCACCCGGATCGCGGTGCGGACCTCGCCGGACTCCGCGTGGTACTGGGCGAGCAGCACCCCGGTGTGGGCGTTGCCGATCCGCATGTGGCCCCCTGCGTGGCGAGCGAATTCCCGAAGGGCGTTGCCCGCGTCCTTGGGGTGGCCCAGCGCAGCCGCAGCCCTCGCCCGCTCCCACCACACCAGGGGCGCGGTGTCGGGGAGGCTCAGCAGCAGCGGGTAGGCGTCCTCTGGCCGGCCCTCGTCCATCTCCAGGATCGCCTGAGCGAACACTGGGCCCAGCGCCCCAAGCTGATCGCGCAGATGGGGCGGGTACGCCTCCACCACCAGGCCGAGGCGAGCGGCCACCTCGTCAGCGACGTCCGGGTCCAGATCGTCGGGCAGCAGCCCGTCGAGGGCGCGAGGCCCCTGCGGGAAGCCCTCTGGGGGCGCGTAGTCCACCAGCTGCCGCTGCTTCTCCTCCAGCTTGCGCTGCTCCTCCGATTTGCGCTCAGCGCGCAGCTCCCGGAGGGTGCGCCGGACCTGCTGCAGCTCCTCGCCGAGCTGCCCGTGGCGAAAGCGCTCAGCCAGCTCCAGGTGCATCTGGACCCGGATCTCGTCCCCCGCGTTCCCCCAGGCCACAGCCTCGGCGAGGTTGGCCTTCGCCAGCTCCAGCTCGACCCGCTCCATCAGCGCGACCGCCTCCGGCTCCTCCAGCCCCATCAGCTCGTCGCGCGCCTGCGCCCACTTCTGCTTGGAGGCGTAGACACCGGCCTTCCTGACCCGATCCGCGGGGCTAGGGAAGAACCAGGACCAGAGGCCCATCACTCCTCCTCTGACAGCACGAGCTCACCGCGCTCGTCGAACTGCAACCCACCGAAGCGCCGGTACTCGTCGAGGTAGGAGAAGGTGCGCGGGTCGCAGCGGTCGATGTAGAGCACCCCGTCGAGGTGATCGGTCTCGTGCTGCACCACGATCGCGGGGTAGCCGTGCAGCTCAAGGAGCTGAGGCTCGCCCTTGTCGTCGAGGAACTCCACCCGGATCGCCTTGTGCCTGGTCACCTCGGCACGCACCTTGGGCACCGAGAGGCAGCCCTCGAAGGACACGATCTGCTCCTCGCCCACTGGGGTCACCACCGGGTTGATGAGGAACTCAGGCCCGCGCTCGTCCGAGAGGACCAGCACCACCACCCGCATCGGCTCGTGGACCTGCGGCGCGGCGAGGCCGGCGCCATCGTAGTCCTCCATGGTGTCGAGCAGATCTCTGAGGAAGCCCTGGAACTCAGGGGTGGGGATGACCTCGGGATCCACCGGCTCGGACCTCATCCGCAGGACCGGGTGCCCGGCCTGCGCCACGCGCAGAATCGACATGTGTTCTCCATACCTGTACCGCTCCCTCCTAGCCGGATTCTCTGCCCCTCGCCCTCCCCCCACCGCGCCCGCGCCTCGCTCCCTCGCGCTGGCGGGCGACCGCGCCCAGATGGAAGGGCTCGCGACAGCGCCGAGGTGGACGATCCTCCGCCAGCGGGTCAAGCTGTAGGCCCGGAGGAACCTCATGAGAGCCTCGCTTCCCGCCCTCCTCGCCCTCGCCCTCGCCGCGTGCGGTGGCGGTGGACAGATCGCCCTTCAGATCGACGACCTCAGCCTGGAGCTGGACCGCCCCGTCTACGGAGAGTTCGTCGGCGACGGGCCAATCGAGGTGTCCGGGCGCGTGAGCCGCCCAGGCGCCCACGTCTACGTCGAGGGGGAGCGCGTGCTCACCGACGCCGACGGGCGCTTCACCGCGCAGGTGCCCGCCGACGCCCCCTACCGCATCATCGACGTGGGCGCGCGCCTCTACGGCGCCGCGGTCAAGGAGCGGGTGCCGGTCTTTCGGGGCCACGATCCCGTGGAGACCTGGCCGGGCGGGATGACCCTGCGGGTGGGGCCCGAGGGGCTGGACCACCTCGGGGCGATGGTGGGGGGGATGGTCGATCAGATGGGCTGGGAGGACCAGCTGATGGCCGCCTTCGCGCCGATCGACGCGGGCAGCTTCTCGCTGACCCCCGTGGGGCTGCGCCACCTGCCCACAGAGGTGGAGCTGATCCCGGCAGAGGAGGGCATGGACGCGATCCTCTCGTTCAAGGACCTCACCCTGGAGATGATCCTGGACGTCCCCGACCTGGGCTACTCCGCGCCGATCACGGTGGGCTGGGCCGAGGTGAACGTGGGGAGCAGGGTCATCCCCTGGGTGGACGAAGAGGCGCTGGTCTTCCTCACGGTGGGCGACCCGATCGTGGACTGGGTGGACCCGGTGCTGACGGTGGAGGGGGCGGAGTCGGACCTGCTGGCCCTCCTGCTGGAGGCGGTGTCCTGGCTGGTGGAGCCGGTGCTTGAGGCCGGTCTGGGGCTGATCTTCGACAACCTCGGCGAGCTGGCCCTGGGCGGCCCCTACGCCTTCGAGCAGGACATGATGGGGACGCCCCTCGCCCTGCGCCTCACCGACCTCTACGGCGACACCTACGGGCTGGGCGGCGAGCTGGGGCTCGGCCTGGGTGCCGCGGCGCTGGTGGAGCACCCCGATCTCCCCGTTCCCACCGATCTCCCCGCGGGAGCAGACGCCGCGATCGCGCTCCACGAGGGGCTGTTCCAGGTGTTGATCGGGCAGCTGGGCGTGCTCGACATGCTCAGCCAGGAGCTCACCCTCAGCGGCACGATGGGCGACCTGGTGGGGATGGGGATCACCGCGCTCCCCGGCGGGGATCAGGTGGACGAGGGCGACGGCTGGTGCCTGCAGCTGGAGCCCGGCACGGCCTGGGTCACCAGGCTGCAGACCGGGCTCGATCCCCTCGCCTCGATCTACCTCCCCGATTTTCAGGTGAGCGTGGCGCCGCAGTACGGGCGCGGCTGCGGCACCTGGCTCTCGGCCTCGCTGGCGGTGGAGCTGGGCCTGAACGTGCGGAACGGCACCGCGATCGGGGTGGATCTCACCGTCCACGAGGGGGCCGTGCTCTCCTACGAGGCAGCGGAGGGCACCTGGGACGAGGACGAGGTGATCGAGGGCCTGGGTCAGTGGGTGGAGTCGACGGTGGGGCTCCTCGCCGGGTCGATGCTCCAATTCGACCTCGCGGACCTCTTCGGGGGGCAGACCGCGATGCTGGGGGCCACCCAGCTGTCCCTGGTGGACTCCCGGCTGATGGAGGAAGGCCCGGAGGGGCTGGCGGAGATCTCCCTCTCCCTGTGGGGGGAATAGTCCGGCCGGTTGGCGTTTCGGACAGAGGGAGGTCGCCGCGCTTGACCCCCCCGCTCTATCCCGGATAGAGGGCAACCCCCGACCTGGACCCCCCGCGGGGCCGGGATCCCAGGAGGTGCTCCATGCAGCGCACGATGTTCAAGTCCAAGATCCACCGGGCGACGGTGACCGAGGCCAACCTCGACTACGAGGGCTCGGTGACCATTGACGAGGACCTGCTCGAGGCCGCCGATCTGTACGAGAACGAGAAGGTCGCGATCTGGAACGTGACCAACGGGGCCCGCATCGAGACCTACACCCTGGTGGGGGGGCGCGGCTCGGGCGTCATCTGCATCAACGGGGCGGCCGCCCACCACTTCTCGCCCGGTGACACCGTGATCATCGCGTCCTGGGCCGGGATGAGCAGCGAAGAGGCGCGGGCCCACAAGCCCACCGTGGTGCTGGTGGACGAGCAGAACCGCATCAAGGCCGCCCAGCACACCGAGCAGGCGCTGACCCGCTCGGCCTGATCCCAAGGCCCAACGCCACCGGACCTCGCGGTCCTCCCCCGCCGTCCCTGACCTGGGGTGGGCTGTTCCGCCTCGCCCTGGTGCCGCTCCCGGTCCGGGCAGCACCGGGGCTTGGCGCCCTCCCGCTGGGGTCAGCGGACCGGGCGCCTCACCCCGTGCAGCGCCCCGTGGCGATCCCAAAGGTAGGAGAGCAGGCTCTCGACCAGATCGCGCCGCCCGATCGCGTCGGTGACGATCTGCGGGGCATCGGCGATGTGCCCCCTGCTGTGGACCTTCTCGCGCAGCCAGCGCAACGTCGGCGCGAAGTCCCCCGCCTCTACCTGGGCCCACAGCGCGGGGTGCTGGTCCAGGAGGGTCTCGCCCAGGCCCGCGGCGTAGAGGTTCCCAAGGGTGTACGAGGGGAAGTAGCCGAAGGCGCCCGAGGCCCAGTGGACGTCCTGGAGCACGCCCACCCCGTCGTTGTGGGGAAGCACCCCCAGGAACTCCCTGTAGCGCTCGTTCCACAGCTCGGGCAGCTCCTCCATCCGCAGGCCGGAGAACAGCGCGAGCTCCAGCTCGAAGCGCACGATGATGTGCAGGTTGTAGGTCACCTCGTCGGCCGCCACCCGGATCAGGCCGGGAGACACCCTGTTGGCGGCTTGGTACAGGCGCTCAGCGGTGATCCCCTCCCCGGGGAAGTGCCGGGCTGCCAGCGGCTCCAGCCAGCGGAAGAAGGGCATCGAGCGGCCGATGAAGTTCTCCCAGAGCCGCGACTGGGACTCGTGCAGGCCCATCGAGGCCGCGCGCGCCACGGAGGTGCCCCGGAGGTGGTGGGGGAGGCCCTGCTCGTACATCGCGTGTCCCGCCTCGTGAACCGCGCCGCCTAGCCCACTGAGGACGTTGTCATCGTAGATGTGGGTGGTGATCCGCACGTCGCCCTGCCCGATCCCCACGGTGAAGGGGTGCTCCGCCTCGTCCAGGCGCCCCTCGTCGAAGGAGAAGCCGATCGCCGCCACCACCTCCTCCTGGAGCGCGCGCTGCGCGGCGCGGTCCAGGCGGGTGTCGAGGGCGGGCAGCGCGGGCACCTCTGAGACCGCCCCGATCAGCTCTACCAGCCCCTCGCGGAGGTGCCCGAAGGTGGAGCGCAGGGTCTCGGTGCTGGTGCCCGGGTCGAATTCGTCGAGGAGCACGTCATACACAGGCCTGCCGTCGTCGATGCTCCTGGCGCGCTCGGCCACCAGCTCCACCAGCTCCCCCAGCGCCGGGGCGAAGGCGGTGAAGTCCGCGCTCTGCTTGGCAGAGATCCAGCTCTCGAAGCCTCGGGCCTGAGAGCGCGCGATGCGCTCCACCAGGTCGGGGGCCACCCTCACCGCGCGGTCGTACTCGCGCCGGGTGTTGCGCAGCGCCGCGGCCTGCACCTCGGACAGGGCAGGCGCCGCCTCCAGGGCACCCAGCCACTCCCCCACCCGGGGGTCGGTCAGGCGCTGGTGGGCGGTGCGAGAGAGCAGGGCCATCTGCTCACCGCGGTTGGACCCGCCCCGCGCGGGCATGTTGGTCTGCTGGTCCCACTCCAGCAGCCCTACGAGACCCTCTAGGGTCTCCAGCTCGCTGAGGCGTTCGGTGAGAGAATTCCAGGCGGTGTCGAGCTTCATGGGTAGCCTCCGGGAAGGAGGGTCCATAGCCCGACACCGCCCTGAGCGCCCTACCTGCGGGCGGTGGGGTTCTCACCCCGGAGCTGGGCGGCCCGCTCGATCAGCGTCACCAGCTCCTTGTCCTCCGGGTACTCGGCCCGCTGGGCCTGGCGCGCCAGCTGCGCCACCTGGGACAGGCTGACCTCGGAGACGTGGGGGCTGCCGCGGAGGATCTCGGCGAAGGTCCCGGCGGCGAGGGCAACCCGGAGCTGATCGGAGCTCTCGAGGAGGCTGGCGCGGACCTTGTTGGACGAGAGCGGGTAGGCGCGCTCCACCGCGGGGGCGTCAGGACCTGGAGCCTTGTTGCGGATGCGCACCGTGGCGAGATCCTGGCCCCGGTAGCCGTCGAGCAGCGCCACCTCATAGAGGGCGGTCACCTGGTGGCCTGCCCCGATTTCGCCGGCGTCGACCTTGTCGTTGCGGAAGTCCCGGTCCGCCACGTCGCGGTTCTCGTAGCCGATCAGGCGGTAGGCCATCACCGCGTCGGGGTTGAAGTCGACCTGAATCTTCACGTCCTTGGCGATCACCTCCAGGGTCCCGGTGAGCTTGTCGACCAGCACCCGGCGCGCCTCCTGCTCGCCGTCGATGTAGAAATAGTTGCCGTCACCGTCGTTGGCGAGGCGCTCCATCATGGTGTCCTTGTAGTTCCCGTTCCCGAAGCCGAGGGTGGTGAGGGTGATGCCGCGCTCAGCGTAGCCGTGGATCTTCTGGGAGATCTCGCTGTGGCTGGTGCTGCCCACGTTGGCGTCGCCGTCGGAGGCCACGATCACCCGGTTCACCGCCCCGGCGCTGTAGGTGCGGTCTGCGAGCTGGTAGGCGAGGTCGATGCCAGAGGACATCGCGGTGGAGCCCCCCGCGGTCAGGCGCTGGAGCGCGCGCTCGATCTCGGCCCGGTGGGAGATCGGGGTTGGGGGCAGCGCGATGGAGGTGTTGCCGGCGTAGGTGGCGATGGCGACCGTGTCCCCGTCCTGCAGCTCCTCGGTGAGCATGATCAGCGAGCGCTTCACCAGCTCAAGCTTGTCGGCGGACTGCATCGAGCCAGAGGTGTCGATGAGGAAGGTGAGGTGGACCGGCTTGCGCTGGTCATAGGCCACCTGCTTGCCCTGCACCCCGACCCGGACGATGTGATTGCGGGGGTTCCAGGGCGAGGGCGCCGCCTCGAAGTCCACCGCGAAGGGCTCCCCCCGCCTGGGCTGGACGTACTCGTAGGGGAGGTAGTTCACGAACTCCTCGACGCGGACCGCCGCCGCTGGGGGCAGGTAGCCCTCGGTGAGCTTGCGCCGGGTGACCGTGTAGGAGGCGGTGTCCACGTCCACCGCGAAGGTGGAGAGCGCGTCGCGGTGCACGTCGGTGAAGCCGTTGACGCCGTAGTCGGTGTACTGCTCGCTGTTCGCGCTGGGGATCGCCTGGAGCTGCGCGTAGCCGTCCATGGGGGGCGGCGGCGCGCTCACCGCGACAGCGTACCCTGTGGCCGCCGACGCGGGGACCGGGCCAGCGGCGACCGCACGCGATGCGCGGTCCCGCTTCGACGGCTCCGGGGAGGGCCTGGCGCTCTCCTCACGCCTGATCTGCTGCCCATAGGACGCGTCGCTGTCCACCATCATCCTCCCGGAGCCCATGCCCTGGGTCTGCACCGCGGCGAGGCCTCCACCGACCGCCGCCCCGCCCCCCCCCACCCCAGCGCCCCTGGTGCCCAGGCCGCCGAGGGTGACCGTCAGGACGTCATCCGCGCTGGTCTCAGCATCCAGCTCGGCGATGCCCCCAGGCTCCGCGGGCTCCTGCCGGAGACTCCCCCCCAGCGCGGGGAGGTCGCGCGCGTCCGCCAGCTCTGGGATGACCGCGGGTGCCTCTCCCTCGGAGGTGGACGAAGGGGCCGCGCCCTCCTCCTGGGCGAGGATCAGGTCCTCCATCGCCTCAGGGGCGTGGGCGGAGCACCCGACGAGGAGCGCGAGGGCGACGAGAGAGAAGAACGGGCTGCGGGACATGGGGACCTCCGTGAGTCGCCCCTCCAACGGCACCCGCGCCGCGCCTCTTACACACCGCGCGGGCTTTTCTTCCCCCTGTCCGACCGCCACAGAGGTGCGGGCGGGCCTCCCGTCAGCTACACTGGCGCGATCTCATCTGTGGAGGCCCTATGCGCTACGCTCTCTCCCTCTTCTTCCTCGGCGCGCTCGCCGCCTGCAATGACAAGGACTCGGGCGACGACGTGGTCGGAACCGACGACGACCAGGACGGGTGGACCGTTGAGGACGGGGACTGCGACGACGCGAACCCCGCGGTCTACCCTTACGCCACCGACATCGCCTGCGACGGGGTGGACCAGGACTGCAGCGGCGACGACCTCACCGATCAGGACGGCGACGGCCACGACTGCCCCGCGGTGGGCGGCGACGACTGCGACGACCTCAACGCCGGAATCCACCCAGACGCAGACGATCCCTGCGGCGACGGGATCGACACCAACTGCGACCAGGACCCGGAGTGCGACTGCGACGCCGACGGGGCGCAGGCGCCATCCTGCGGCGGAGACGACTGCGACGACTCGGACGCGGCGGTCTTCCCCGACGCCCCGGACACCTGCTATGACGGGGTGGACTCGGACTGCGACGGGGTCAACGACTACGACTGCGACGGCGACGGCACCCGCTCCTCCGAGTACGGGGGCCTGGACTGCGACGACGCGGACCCTGGGGTGAACCCCGCCGCGGTGGACACCTGCTACGACGGGGAGGACACCAACTGCGACGGCTTCTCCGACTATGACTGCGACACCGACGGGCACATCTCCACCGAGTACGGCGGGGACGACTGCGATGATCACGACGACCACGTGGTCCCCGAGGGCGGCGACCCCTGGGCCAACGGCAAGGACGACGACTGCGACGGTGAGATCGACGAGGACGCCTACTGCCACCTCCTCTTCCCCCTCTCCAACGGGCCGGAGTCCGAGCGGGTCTACGCGATGACCCGCGACGGCGACACCTGGACCGAGACGATGACCCTCCCCGACTACGACCCCTCTACCGGCGAGGGCGAGGTGCTGCGGTCGTTCTCAGACGGGAGTGGCGACGTGTCCAACACCGTCACGGAGCTCGTCACCTGCGGGGCCAGCGGGCTGATCATCGACGCCATCCGCGTCACCGACACCATGGGCACCGCCGAGGCGGTCTACGACACCCCGCGCACCTTCCTGCTCCCGCTCGACCAGCTGATGACCGGTGACCAGGCGATCCCCGGCGCCCACTGGGACTACGCCTACACCACCTCCGACGCCTCCCTGGGCGATCTGTGGCACGCCGAGGGCACCTACACCGTGATCGGCACCGACACCATCGAGGTCACCGCCGGCACCTTCGACACCCTGGTGATCGAGAACCACTACGTGATGACCGACCTGGTGTCGGGATCTACCGGGGGGATGCTGCCCGTCGAATTCGACCGCGAGGCCACGGTCACGATGCACTACGCCGCGCGGCTGGGGCTGGTCTACGTCAAGGAGGTCGCCCCCGACGGGAGCACCATCGAGACCCGCGAGCTCGAGAGCTTCACCGGCTTCTGGCCATGATCACGCCGCTCCGCGTCGAGGTGCCCCTGGGGGAGGTGGTGGACCGCCTCACCATCCTAGACCTGAAGATCAGCAGGCTCCCGAGCGCCGACGCCAGGGCGAACGCCCTGCGGGAGCGCGACGCCCTGCGCGAGGCCTGGCGGTCCTGCGGGCTGGGCGCCCAGGCGGGGCAGGCCGAGGAGCAGCTGGAGTGGCGGCCCCTGTCCGAGGTCAACCTCCGGCTGTGGGAGGTGGAGGACGCCCTGCGACACCACGAGGCCCTCCAGCGCTTTGACGGGGACTTCGTGTCGCTCGCGCGGTCGGTCTATCAGCTCAACGACGAGCGAGCTGCCCTGAAGCGCGCGATCAACCTGCGTCTTGGCTCCCGTCTCGTCGAGGAGAAGTCCTACCCCGACTACCGCGCGCCGAGTCATCTTATGTAATTCAGTTCCGCTCCGGGGCGAATCTGCGCACCGTTCCGCAGACCCGGTGGCTCTGTCCCGGCAAGACCCCCGGAGGCCCAGTATGCTCCACAGCCGCGACACCGCCCGCGCCCTCGCGACGGTCGCTGCCCTGCTCCTCTCGCTCCCCGCCCTCGCGGGCGGAGGACCGCACGTAGACTTCTCTGCCCTGCCAGAGGCCGCGTCGGTGCGCCCTGTCAACACCGACGGCTCCCCCCACCAGGCGGTCGCCCGGCTGCTCACCGACGTGAGCGCCGCGACCCCAGGCGGAAAGATGCGGCTTGGGCTCTACCTGGAGCCGGACGAGGGCTGGCACTCCTACTGGAAGTCGCCTGGGGACATCGGGCTCCCGACCGACATCCACTGGCAGCTCCCAGACGGCACCACCGCGTCCCCCTACCAGTACCCCGTGCCCCTCCGCTTCGAGGAGCAGGGGGTGGTGTCCTACGGCTATGACGGCGGCGTCCTGCTCTTCACCGAGCTCACCCTCCCCGATCCCCTCCCCGCTGAGGCGACGCTGGGCCTGGAGGCCTCGTGGCTGGTGTGCAAGAGCACCTGCGTTCCAGGGAGCGCCGCGGTGCAGGTGCCGCTCCCCGTGGCCGAGGACAGGGCGGACCTGGCCCCCTCCCCCTGGGCCCCGCTCTTCGACGCCCACGCCGCCCGGCATCCCACCGCGCTAGCGGCCCTGCCGCTCCTCGCGTCGGAGGTCGCGCTCTCCCCCGCGGTGATCCCGCCCAACAGCCCGTTCACCGCGGTCTTCACCCTCCACGCCACCGACGGGAGCGCCCTGGGAGGCCTCCCACCGCAGGGCTCCTGGCCGACCTTCACGCCGATCACCAGCTACGACTGGATGGTCAACAGCCTCCGCGTCTGCCCCACCGAGGCGGGCGGGGTGATGGCGGTGATCGAGGGCGAGAGCTTCGAGCCGGATCCCCTCCCCTCGGACGCGGTGATCGGCGGGCTGTTCCAGGTCAAGCACGGCGAGGACTGGCTCCACACCGAGCTGCTCACCCCCATGCCCTGGGTGGCCGCGGCCCCCAAGGACGCGGAGGCCACCTCACCCCTGATCGCCCTCGCGGCCAGCTGCGGCGTGCAGACCGAGGCGGCCCCCGCCGCAGGGGACGCGCCGCCCAAGGACGCGACCCTGGTGGCGCTGGAGGAGATGACCGGGACCTCGGGCGCGAGCCTCTTCGCCCTGATGCTCGGCGCCGCCTTCCTGGGCGGGATCATCCTCAACGCCATGCCCTGCGTCCTGCCGGTGCTCACCCTCAAGCTGTACGGCCTAGTGTCGCACGCGGAGTCGGACCCGGCCCACAACAAGCGGGCGGGACTGGCGTACACCCTCGGTATCCTGGTGTCCTTCTGGGCCCTCGCCGGGGCGGTGATCCTGGCGCAGACCGTGTTCGGGATGAGCGTGGGCTGGGGCTTCCAGTTCCAGTCGCCGCTCTACGTGGCCTCGCTGGCGACCATCGTCTTCACCTTCGCCCTCTCGCTGTTCGGCACCTTCGAGATCCCGGCGCTGGGGATGGACAAGGCCTCCGAGGCCACACAGAAGGAGGGCGTCCTCGGCGACTTCTTCTACGGGGTGTTCGCGACCCTGCTCTCTACCCCGTGCTCTGCGCCCTTCCTCGGCTTCGCGGTGGGCTTCGCCTTCTCGCAGCCCCCCGCGGCGGTGATGCTGTTCTTCACCGTGATCGGCCTGGGCCTCGCGGCGCCCTACTTGGCGGTGGCCTTCATCCCGGCCCTGTTCCGCTTCATGCCCAGGCCCGGCGCCTGGATGGAGACCTTCAAGCAGCTGATGGGCTTCACCCTGCTCGCCACCGCCCTGTGGATGGTGGACGTGTTGGGGAGCCTCCTGGGCGCGTCGGGGATGACCGGCTTCCTGTTCTTCCTCGCGACCGTAGCGCTGGGCTCCTGGATCTTCGGCCACTTCGGCGGCCTCGCGGCCTCCGGCAGGCGCCAGCTCGCGGCGCTGGGCGCGGCGATCGCGGTGGCGGTGCTGGGCGGCTGGGCCTTCCTCGACCTGGAGATCCCCGACGAGCCCGCTTGCGCCAACGCGGGCGAGGTGTCCACCGAGCTGAGCTTCGAGGATGAGATCCCCTGGCAGCCCTTCAGCCCCGAGCGTGTGGAGGCCCTGGCAGGGCACACGGTGTTCATCGACTTCACCGCCGACTGGTGCCTCACCTGCAAGGTCAACGAGCGCACCGTGCTGGAGACCCGCCAGGTCCGAGAGGCGATGGAGGCGAACGGGGTGATCCCCCTCAAGGCCGACTGGACCCGACGCGACGACGTGATCGGCGCGTGGCTGGCCAGGTATGGGCGGGCCGGGGTGCCGTTCTACCTGGTGGTGCCCGCCGACCGCAGCAGGCCCACGATCCCCCTCTCGGAGGTGATCACCTGGGACATGGTGGTCAGCGCGATGGAGGACGGGGCGAGCGCGCAGTAGCGCCGCCCCCCCGCGGTGAACAGGGCCGCGCCGCGGCAGGCGCGGCCACGACGCGAGCGCGTCGCCCGGACCGAGCGCATTGACGCACTTCGCATGTGGATGCCGAAGTGTGAAGCCCGGCACCGAAGAGGTGAGCGTCCTGGAGCATGCGAACGGACGGAACCGGTCCATCAGCGGGACCGCCTCAAAGGACGCGCTTCATCCTTCCAGAGGATCCATCAGAAGCGGCCGCTCGTCCAGTCTTCCAGGGGGCGAGCGGGCGCCCAGTCGCTGGGAGTATCGGCGGGTGGCCGCCGTTCCCAGGCCAGCAAGCGAACTGTCGCACGCGACGGGCGCAGGGCGCAGGGAGCAGGAGAGCCGCCGAGAGGCCAGCGGATCGGCGCCCCACGGGCCTTGATCATCGTCTCGCCCAAGCGGGTCATGCGGGGGGGCCTCCGGCACGGGGGTAGCGCCCGATCACGCAGGGGGAGAGGGGCCGGCAAGCCCCCAGCAGGGGGGGATTGGGGGGGACGCAGTCCCCCACCCCAACGGGGGACACGAAGGAGGGCGAAGCCCCCTTGGCGGAGGCCATCAGGCCGCCGGTCATCGGGAGGGGGGGCGCAGCCCCTCACCCCAACGGGGCATACGAAGGAGGGCGAAGCCCCCTTGGCGGAGGCCATCAGGCAGAAAGTCCGGTCCGAGCGCACAAAGTCGTGTATCCACCGGCCTGTTCAAGACGCGCCATGACCCAGCGCCCGGCGCGGAGCGCGAGGCACGCGCCGATAAGGATGGTTCATTCGTGTTAGCACCCGACCGCGACGCTCCACGGCCGTGGCGGGGGCTGCAAGGGCCTGCCAAGCCCCAGCCGATCGGCCACGATTATCTCGATGTCGTCTATAGCGAAGGATCCGCCCGCTGAATCGACGGCTATCGCAAGCAGGAGGCGGACACATGGGCCGGAGCTCCTGTCAGGCCGTCGGAAAAGAGGATCTCAGCGCGCTGGCAGCCCCCTCTCCCTCCGCCAGCACGGCACGCGGTGAGCAGACCTTGGGCCAAACGATGATCATGGCCGCCCGACGGACGACGGGCGGAGGTCACAGGAGCGACCGCCCGATGGGCGACGGGAGCCCTTCCCAGATCGCCGCGCTAGAAGCGCCCCGCGGCGAGGGGCACTGTGACGCGGTACCCCTCCTTACTCGGCACCACCAGCGGCAGGGGCGCCCCCAGGGTCCAGCCGCTGTCGTCGTGCCCGATCAGCACCCCATCGGCAGAGGCCAGCGCTGGCCCGCGCCCGTCCCTTGTGAGGTATGCGCCCAGCCCCAGCCCCACCGCGGCACCGCCCGCCATCATCGCGCCCCCGGCGGAGTCGGAGAGGAAGGTGTAGTAGTTGACCACCAGCGCGACGCCGCTCCCCACCACCGCGCCGGTGTAGCCCGAGAGGTTGACCAGGTTCACCCTGCGGCGGTCGATCTCATAGCCGCGCCGGTCCGCCCACCCCGCCAAAGCGAAGCCCGCCGCGAGGCCCAGGTCCACCCCGCCACCAAGGCGGAGGAAGGTCTCGCTGTCGTCCCCTGTGTCCACGATCATGAAGGACACCGCGGTGTAGTAGAGCCCCCAGGTCGCGCCCGACCTCGCGAGGGCCGCCTCTCCCGCGGTGGGCTGCATCGCCGAGGCCACAGCGAGCCCGAGCCCCCCCCCGAGCGCGGTGCCGGCCGCCAGCGACCCGAAAAACGCCTCGGTGTTGGTGTCCAGCGCCCCAGCGAGCATGGCCCCATTCCATCCCCCCAGCACCTCGCCGGCGTAGATCGACATCGCCTGCCCGGTGGTGACCGGGTGCTGATCGGTGAGCAGCATGGTGCCACCGATACCCGCTCCCAGCCCGACGAAGGCCATCCCAACCGGGATCAGTGGGGTGTCGGTGCCCCCGATCGCACCGGGGATGAACACCCCCAGGAAGATCGGCGCGACGACCCCCTGGGTGACGATCAGCTCGGTGCGGCCGTCGTCCACGAGCAGCGGGGCGGAGCTCGTCAGCCTGCGGGGCGCCGCGGACGAGGAGCAAGAGGTCTCTGGGGCCGCCTTGGCCACCTCCTCCATCTGCGACCAGGCGCGCAGCGCCCACGCGGTGTCGGCGTAGCCCGCCTGGACCTGGAGCCACACCTGGCAGGCCTCGCCAAATTGCCCGCGCGCCGAGTGCTCCAGACCGATGCGGTACAGGCTCGCCCCCTCCAGCTGGTGGAGCTCTGCCTCGCTGAACGCCCCAATTCCCCGAGCGAGATCAGGGCCCTGGGGCGCGGGCGCCAGTGGGGTCTCGTCCTGATCAGGAGCGGGAGCCGCGGCGGGCGGAGCTTCCTGCTGCGCGGGGAGGGCGGGGGCCCCCGCTGGAGGAGGAGGGGCGGGGGCCTCCTCCGAGACCGCTGGATCCTGCGCCCACGCCAGCGAGGCCCAGAGGGCCGCAGAGTTCAACCACATCATCGAGACCTCCTCCCCTACTCGGGAGCCGCTGCGACCGTGAATTCAAAGGGGTGCTCGCGACACGCCCGCGGCAGGCATGCGTGCTCACCGTCCCCCCCGTCCGCCTCGATGACGTAGACGACCAGCGGGGGCAGCACCGCGCGACCGGGGATCGCCCCCGCGTAGGTGTCGCCCGTGTCGAGCGTGAGGGGCTCCTGGGTCCACTGCGTGTCGCCAGGGAGCCGGAAGAAGATCGAGGCGCTCTCTACACCGTCCGCGTCCGTGATCTCGGCGGTGATACGGACCGGCGCCCCCTCCGGCCGATCATCCGGGGCGCCCTCGTGGTGGATCTCCGGCCCGATGATGTCGGTGTCGGTGTCCGTGTCGGTGTCCGTGTCGGTGTCCGTGTCGGTGTCCGTGTCCATGTCACCGGTCTCTTTGGGCGCGGGATCTCCACAGGCCATGAGGCCGAGCAACCCTACAGTCCACATCTTCATGACACCTCCCGAGCGAGCCGGTCACAGCTTGTCATAACCACCGCCGCGGCGCTAGGCCGGGCCTGACCCACCTCGCAGCGCTCCACTGCGGGGCGGCGCGCCGGTCCAGCCCCCTTCGCCACCTGCGGGGTGCGCCTGGCGTGGTGCGAGGTGCCGCGCGGCCCTCAGCGATCGGACCGTTCCAACGGGAGCAGCTCGATTTGGCTGCCTGCCGGGCCGACGAGGGTTGAACCTCCCGCTGGACCGGGTAGTAAGAGGCCTTACAGCGGCCGGGACCCTTCGGGCGCCCCGGAGCAGTTCCACAAGGGGTGAGCCATGATGCAGGGATTTCTCCAGAGTCCTCCTACTCGCAACGAGCCGGTGCTCGACTACGCGCCAGGCAGTCCAGAGCGCGACGCGCTCGACGCGGAGCTTGCCCGGATGCAGGCTGAGGTGATCGAGATCCCGCTGGTGATCGGCGGCGAGCACGTCCAGAGCGGCATCATCGGCACCTGCCACCCGCCGCATGACCACCGTCACCTGCTCGCCAACTTCCAGCAGGCCACCACCGCGCTGGTGGAGCAGGCGATCGAGGCGGCACTGGCCGCCCGTGACGCGTGGAGCAAGACCCCCTGGCAGGATCGCGCGGCGATCTTCCTCCGCGCCGCCGACATCATGGCCGGCCGAGGGCGCGCCAGGATGAACGCCGCGGCGATGCTCGACCTGGGCAAGACCATCAACCAGGCGGAGATCGACGCGGTCGCCGAGCTGGTCGACTTCTACCGCTTCCACGCCGCCTATATGACCCAGATCTACCAGGGGCAGCCCATCTCCCCGCCCGGACAGTGGAACCAGCTCGACTGGCGGCCGCTGGAGGGCTTCGTCTTCGCGGTGACGCCCTTCAACTTCGCGTCGATCGCCGGAAACCTGCCCACCGCCCCGGCGATGATGGGGAACACCGTGGTCTGGAAGCCCGCATCCAGCGCGGTCTTTATGGCCTGGACCATCATGTCGATCCTGGAGGAGGCGGGGCTTCCCCCTGGGGTGATCAACTTCGTCCCCGGCCCCGGGAGGGCGGTGGGGCCGGTCGCGCTGGCCTCCAAGCACCTCGCCGGGGTCCATTTTACCGGCTCCACCGGGGTGCTTCACTCCATGTGGCGGGCGGTGTCGGACGATCTGCACAACAAGCGCACCTTCCCTCGAATCGTGGGCGAGACCGGCGGAAAGGACTTCATCGTGGCGCACCCCAGCGCCGACGTCGCTGAGGTGGTGACCGCGCTGGTCCGCGGCGCCTTTGAGTTCCAGGGGCAGAAGTGCTCCGCCGCCTCGCGCGCCTACATCCCCGCGTCACTCTGGCCTGCGGTGCGCGAAGGGGTGCAGCGCGACCTCGCCGCCTTCCGCCAGGGTCCCCCCACCGACTTCCGCAACTTTGTCGGCGCGGTCATCGACGACGGGGCCTTCAAGGACATCACCGGCTTCATCGACTTTGCCCACCAGAGCGAGGACTGCGAGGTGATCGCCGGCGGCCACTACGACGACAGCGTCGGCTGGTTCATCGAGCCCACCGTGGTGCTGGCGCGGGATCCCCACTGCCGCCTGATGGAGGAGGAGATCTTTGGGCCAGTGCTCACCCTGTACGTGTACGACGACGACCAGTGGGCCGAGACCCTGAAGCTGGTGGACGGGACCTCTCCCTACGCCCTCACTGGCGCGGTCTTCGCGAGGGATCGCCGCGCGATCCAGCAGGCCAGCGAGGCGCTGCGCGACGCGGCGGGGAACTTCTACATCAATGACAAGCCCACCGGCGCGGTGGTCGGACAGCAGCCCTTCGGCGGCGCCAGGGCCTCTGGCACCAACGACAAGGCGGGCAGCGTGCTCAACCTGTACCGGTGGACCTCCCCGCGAGCGGTAAAGGAGAACCTCCACCCGCCTAGGGACTGGCGCTACCCCTTCCTAGAGCGCTAGACTGCCCGCCCCCGACGCCTCACGGCTCGGGGGCTTCCGCTTCCCCCCTTGGTGCCGGCGCAGCCGCTCCGGTCCCCCATCCTCTCTCGTCCTCGGAGATCCCATGTCCCTCGGAAACCTGGAGCCCCTCTTCACCACCGAGCAGCTCCAGCACCGCATCCAGGAGCTCTCGCAGGAGATCCTCGCCAGCTACGGCGGTGAGCCGTTCATCTGTGTGGGGATCCTCAAGGGGAGCTTCATCTTCCTCGCGGATCTGCTCCGCACCCTCCCGGTAGAGGTGAAGGTCGATTTCCTCGGCCTATCCTCCTACAGCGGCACGGAGTCGACCGGCGTCGTCCGCCTCACCCACGACCTCAAGACCGACATCTCCGGGATGCACGTGCTGGTGGTCGAGGACATCGTGGACTCGGGGCTGACCCTCTCCTACCTGCTGCGGATGCTGGGGGCCCGCCAGCCCAAGTCCCTCAAGGTCGTGGCGCTGCTCGACAAGGTGGCGCGGCGCACCGTGGACGTGGACATCGACTTCGTCGGGTTCCCCATCGAGGATCACTTCGTGGTCGGCTACGGCCTCGACCTCGACGAGGGCTACCGCGGGCTCCCGTACATCGGGATGTTCCCTCCCTCCGCCGAGTAGTCCCCGCCACAAGTGACGCCCCCTGGTGCCGATGGTACCCTTCGACCAACCACCAAGGAGTCACCATGCGCGCGCTCTCCCTCCTCCCGCTCTCTCTGCTTGCCTGTGGGGCCGATCCCGAGCCCGCGGCGCTGCCCGACGAGGCCGCCGAGGTGGTCATGGCCTCCCAGGACGTGATCGCCGCGACCTTGGTCGTCGCTGAGACCTCCAAGCACGTCGCGGAGCGCTCGGACCGGGACGGGGGCACTTGCCCCGCGGTCACCAGGACCGGGACGCTACAGGAATTCACCGTCGTCGCGGACTACGGAGCGGGCTGCGTCCCAGAGAGCGGGCTGGTGGCTACCGAGGTCGCTGGCGCGGTGGAGATCGACTACGCGGATCGTGCCCTCACCGTGCAATTCGACGCCCTCTCGGCTGACGGTCACGGGGTGGACGGGACGATCACCGGGTCCTATGACGGGGTGATCGGCGGGCTCACCCTCACCCTCGACACCGATCTCACCCTCGCGGCCCCGGACACCCCCGAGCGGGTCACCGAGTCCCTGGTGCTGGGCGTCGGCGCCACCGAGCTGGAGGTGGACGGGAGCGCGAGCGCCACCTACGCCGACGGCAGCTCCTACAGCCTCGCGGCGGCGGGGATCGTCCTGGCCTACTCTGATCTGGCGACCTGCCCTGTCCCCGGGGAGGGCGTGATCACCGTGGACAACGCGGGCGTCAGCACGACCCTCACCTTCCTCGGGGGCGGTCTGATCGAGGTGCTCTGGAACGAGGTCCGCTACGAGATCGACGGCTGCGCGTACCTGAGCGGCCTCTACTGACCAGAGAACGCCACGGGTCGACCACCTACCAGCCATGGCGAACCGTCGCCTTGCTCCAAGCAGATGGCTGGTGTGAGATCACCCCTGGTCTCCTGACGCCGTCCACGCGCCGTCGCACGCGCGGCGTTCCTGGGTAGCCCTCGGTGACACATCATCCAGACCGGCGAATAGGGCTGTCGGTCCGAGCTGGCGCCGCCCCCCTATCGGAGGCCGTCAGCCCGGTGGAGACCGTCAGCTTGTGCACTGGAGGCTGTCGGACCACCAGAGGGAGGCTCCTGCCGCGAGGGCTCTGGGGGGCGGGAGGGGCCGGAGCTCCTGCCTGGGTGCCCGAGCACGACCGCGAGCAGACCTTCGAGCCGGTGAGCGCCCGCGACCACACCGTTGTCCGGGTGGTCTCCTTCCCCCAGGCGGTCCCCGGTCCCGGCCGCGCCCACCTGGCTGAGACGGTGGACGACCTGCCCCAGCTCCGCCTGCGCGCCACTGACGAGGACTGTGAGGGGGGGGATCCATGCCCCGGTCACGGCGTGGAACGCGATGGGACCTCGTCTTCCGAGGGACGGGCACACGAAGACCGGCTATCGCCTACACCCGTCGGCCCTCTGGCGAGCCGGTGGGGACTCCCTGCGGCAGGCCCCCTGTCTGCCTGGCCGGGCTGTGAATTCCACCCACTGTGAGGTCATCCCCGTCGGCGACGAGCACCCCCTGGGCCTCGGCGCCTGTCTCGCCTTCATCGACCGCCACCTCGAGGGTATGGGCATCGCCGACCCCCTCACCGCCGAGGCGCTCGCGGCCCTGGTGCGGGGGGCCAACCTGCTCCTCTCCGAGTGCGACGGCAGCCGAGGGATGCCCCCGCCGCACCACCGGGCGGCCCCTGGGCCGCGGGGCCGACGAGCAGGAGACGCCGAGGCTCGTGCGGGCGGGCACGGGTAGGCAGCCCTCCCCGAGAAGGGCTGCCCGCTGAACTCAGTCGTTGACAGGTGTGGGGCGAAGCGGGCACAGTCCAGAGGCTCATCACGCCAGCCCCGGAGGGACCGATGATCGCGCTCGCGCTGCTTGGCATTCACGCATATGCCGCCCCCCCCCTTGACAATCTGCGATTCGGAAGCCTCGCGGTGGACGACGCAGGGGTGTACCTCCCGGTGAGGGAGATCGTGGGGCTCGATGACGGGGATGGCCCCTGGAACATCGACAGCTCCTGGATCGTCTGTGCAGATCCCGGCAGCATCGACCTGGCGCGCAAGGTGGCCGCGTCGAACCTGCTGCTCGACAACGCACCGGGAATGCCCGACTCCTGGGAGGGTATCGACGGCTTCCCAGAGGACGTGCCGGTCTATGGCACCAGCAACTACCGCTGCTCGCCCTATCGTGCTCGCAAGGCGATCTTCATCCGTGATTGGACCAAGCTTGGCCTGATGGAGAACAACTACCTCTCCCTCTTTCCAGAGCTCTCCCCCTGGCAGCGCAGGCTGGAGCACGACCCGCAGTCCTACGCGATCACCTACAGCGAGAGCCGCCAGCAGATCGCCATCCTGGGCGGCAGCCCCCAGGGAGTTCAGCACGGCGTCGTCGGCTTCCTCCGCGACGTGAACCATCGCATCGACTGGGTCTGGGGCGGCGCGATCATCCCCTTCCTGACCTGGGAAGACCCCAAATCCGTCTTGGACTACCCCGAGCTGGAGATGCGGGTCTCGTCCTACCCGGAGATGAGCTCCACGGATGAGCAGGGCGTCATCGACCCGTGGATCAACGGGGTGATCTGGAACCGCTACACCCACGTGAACAACGACACCCAGCTCTTCAGCATCCTCGAGACCACCGCCGGCTACTCCGACACCTTCGACCACATGGCCACGGAATTCACGGCCCGCTCCGTCCGCTTCATCCCCCGCCTGTACAGCGCCCAGGCCATCTTCACAACGCCAGGACCGGACATCACAGGCATGCTCAGCGAGCTCTACTCCGATGACCCCAGCTTCGAGGATCCCTACTCCGAGGATCTGCTGGAGGGCCCCGATCCGGATGTCACTGGCACCTACGTCAATCCCTACCGCGCAGCAGCCGCGCCCCCCTCCAGAGGGATCCACCTCACAGAGGGGATGCGGGTGCCGGTGGCTGAGGGCGGGCTGACCACGCCAGACGCGGTGGTGCCCGTCGAGCGGGAGTACCTCAACCTGTGGCGGGGCCAGCCCTGCGGCTTCCTGCCCGAGGGGAGCATGACCGACCTCGCAGCACAGGTGGTGGGTGATGGGGAGATCGTCGACTGTCGCACCGGCCCGGACGAGATCGTCCTCTGTGCCGACGCCAGCTGTCCCAAGGTCAACGGGGTGCCCAGCCAGTACCTGTGGATCAACATCAACGCGGGTGGTAGCTACGTCAGCGACGATTCGCCGTATGGACTGCCTCCAGACGTGACGCTTCCATCAGGGGACCCTCTTGAGGATCCCCACGACTTCGAGCCCGGTCATGTCTACCTGCTCGCGATCCGCTACCAGCTCCAGCTGGGCGAAGACAGCAGCTTTGAAGACATCCAGACGCACGGCGCCTCGGTAGACTACGTGGCCGGTCCTGACGTTCGCGACGTGCGGCGGGGCACTGACCTCCAGTTCCTCCCCCCCACCACGGGAGACGCCGCCTGGGCAACCTATGTGTTCAAGGTGCCCGAGGAGGAGATCCTCCCGCTGACTGACGCAAACAACCTCCATGCCGATCAGGACCACTTCCTGCGTATCCGCAGCGCCAACGCCTCCAACATTTCCTCCGCACTGCACATCCACGACCTCCAGCTCTTCGACCTGGGCAACACCCTCGCCTACCCCCTCGCCACCGCGTTCGACCCTGTGGCCCTCGAGGGCAGCGCCTCCTGCGCCGGCCTCATCCCCGACGGCAGCGCCTCCGGTGACCCGGGCTGCACCATGGACCTCGTGGCCAGCCCGACCGGCGCCGCGCCGGTGGATCGCACCTACCCTGAGCGCCTCCTCGCCCGCGCTGCAGACGGCACGAGCCTCTCTACCCCCGTCCTCGATGTCCCCACCACAGCCAACGCCACCGCACTCAGCGCCGTCGATGGCTACTACCACACCGTCCTCACCCCCGGCCTCTGGCCCCGAGCCACCGAAGACGCGAACACCCACTACTGGAAGGAGGCGCCCTATCCGTACGAGCTGCGCCAATACGGCGCCAACTTCGAGCGCGACGACTACTGGGCCTACCACCCGTCCGAGGGGTACAGGTACCAGGACGGCTTCCTGGGTGCCCAGCTCAGGTACCTCCACCAGACCCGCCGCGACTACCCCGACTTCTTTGAGACCTCGCTCTTCGACAACGCCAACGCCTACACCGAGGCCGAGGGCTTCAACCGCAGCAGGGGCTTCCTCGACACCCCGCAGTCCAACATGGATCGGATCTCCTGGGTGCACTGCCGCATGCAGCAGGAGCTCGTCGCCATGGGCTACGACACCACCCCCCCAGACGCGTACACTCCCGGTGGGAGCACGGGCTACGATCTGGCCGACACCGCCTGTGCGGACGGCGACTCGGCGGCCTGCCAGTGCGACACGACCGTGCAGTCCTCCACCCTCCTCTACTCCGACATGTTCACCCGCCTCCACAACGGGATCAAGTCCTACAACGCCCCCTTCGGAGGTGGACCCCGCTGGTCCCGCGGAGTTCAGGACCCCTTCGAGGAGGAGGACCTCCGCTATTTCAACACCGACAGCGACGCGGTCCCCACCTTCGGGCTGTGGTGGTACCGCGACGACCCCGAGATGATCACAGAGCTGTTCACCGACCTGAGTGACTGGGGCTTCCCCATCATGTTCTGGATGGGCAGCAGCTCGGCGGACCTCTATGACGACGAGTACCACCGATCACGCGGCGCACAGCGAGAGCTGGCGCGCCTCGCCGCCGGCCGTCCCTGGCTGACCAAGGGCGCTGCGACGTACTATAATTCTGCCTGGGTCGGGGAGAACGCGAAAGACCCCATGACGGCGGAGGATGAGCGCTCCTGGGAGCGCGCGGTGGCCGACTGCATGTGGAACCCCCGCTGGCGTCAGCTCCGGCTCTACGAGATGAAGGAGGGGGACTTCGAGGACAACGACTGCGAGGACAACCCCGGCCTGACCTGCACCGCCTATCCGTACTACGGTAAGGCTACCCAAACCCTGTTTTACGGCTATCCCGGACGCACCGGCACACCGGAGTCGGTGCGCCTGGCTGCTGGGAGCAGCGTGCGGCTCGATCCGACCGAGCTGTGGACGCCGGCGCATGGGGCGACCCGCACGGTCATGGTCCGCGGCTTCGCGCGCAGGGCACCATCGGCAACACTTCGCAAGGGCCTGCTTGTCGTTGAGGTCAATGGCACCGCGAGGCCCATTCCTGTCCTCTCCAGTGAGTTTTCGCCTTTTGAGTTAACCTTTTCCGTTTTATCCACTGCACCGGAGGCGGAGATCTCGGTCTCGGCCCTCGGGAATGACCTGCTCATGGACGCCTTCAGCCTCTACGAAGAGCTCCCCAGCTTCGGCTACGAGGCGGAGGAAGACGGCAGCACCCGACCCGCCTTCCCCTCCGACATCGACGAGCGCACCCAGGGCACCGGCTGGCGCTACTGCGATGACCTCGACTTCGTCCAGGGTCTCCCCAAGGTCACGGTGGCTCCATGACACGGCACCTCTCCCTGATCCTCCTCCTGGCCCTCGCCGCCTGCGGTGAGGCTCCCAAGGACACCGCCCTCGACACCGATCCCCCGGAGACCGCCTGCAACGGCCTCGACGA
>JAFGVK010000098.1 GCA_016938035.1 Deltaproteobacteria bacterium
AGGAGGCTGACGCGCTGCTGGAGGAGGCTGACGCGCTGCTGGTGGAGGCTGACGCGCTGCTGGTGGAGGAGGCTGACGCGCTGCTGGTGGAGGCTGACGCGCTGCTGGTGGAGGCGCCGGCGGCTCCGCCCAAGTCGAGACGCCCGCGATCGAAGAAGCGCGCCACCCCCTCGGTGGACGTGGACGATCTGGACGCCCTGCTGAGCGAGGGCTGACGGAGATGTCGCCGGAAGCTGAGCTGCTGACCGTCCTAGAGGGCAGCGCCCGGGTGCTGCTCACCGGTCCGATCGACTCGGACGGTGACAGTCTTGGCGCCTGCCTCAGCCTCCAGCTGGCCCTGAGGCGTCGGGGCGTCGCGGTGGACGTGGGGGGCGAGGCCTCCTACAGATACCGCGCCATGCCGGGGGTAGGGGGGCTCATCCCCGACGCGCGCATCCAGCCGATCTATGACGCGGTGGTCATCTTGGACGGGGATCGGCACAGGCTGTCGCCCAAGACCGACGCCGCATTTGCCGCGGCGAGGGTCAAGGCTATCGTCGATCACCACGCCTCCACCACCGACGACGGCTACGCCTTTGCCTGGATCGATCCCGCGGCGGCCAGCACCTGTGAGATGGTCTTCCGCGCCCTGGAGGGGTGGGGGGTGCCGCTCGACCCGGAGCTCGCTGAGCTGCTTTATGTCGGGCTGATCTTCGACACCGGGGGCTTTCGCTACTCCAACACCAGCCCCGCGACGCACGAGATGGCGCGCGCGCTGCTGTCGACAGGGATCGATCACGCAGCCATCTGCGTGCGCACCCTGATGGAGCGGCAGCAGGGCGGGGTGAGGGTGGCAGGCCACGTCTTCTCCACCGCGCGCTTCGCGCTGGACGGGGAGCTGGCCCTGGGCTGGCTCACCAAGGAGGAGATCAAGCGCTTTGGGATGGTCCCAGGGGATCTGGAGGGCGTGGTGGACTCGCTGGTCTACACCAGGGGGGTCCAGGTGGCGGTGCTGCTCACCGAGCGGAGGCCAGGGCTGGTCAAGGCTAGCCTCAGGTCCAGGGGCCTGGTGGACGTGGCCGCGGTGGCGCAGCAGCTGAGCGTTCACGGAGGAGGTCACCAGAAGGCCGCTGGCGCCGCGATCGACGGCGACCTCGACCAGGTGTCTGCCCTGGTGGAGGGCGCTGTCGCCGCGGCGCTCCGGGTCGCGCGGGAGGCGTAGCGAGCGTGCGGGTCCTCCAGCTCTCCGACACCCACCTGGGCGCGAAGCTGCGGGTGGAGGGCGCTCCCAAGGGGTGGAGCCGCCACGAGGATCACCTCGCCGCGCTGGACGCCGCGCTGGCGCTGGTGGACCAGGTGGATCTGGTGGTGCACGCCGGCGATCTGTTCGACAGCGCCTCGCCCCCCGCCGAGGTGGTGGAGCAGGCGGTCGACAGGCTGACGGCGGTCGCGGCCCGGGTCCCGGTGCTGATCATCCCTGGAAATCACGAGAGAAACGGGCTGACGGGCCTGTTGCCCTGCGACGCTTCCGGGCTGACGGTGGCCGATGGAGCCCGCAGGCTGTCGGTCGCGGGGCTGACGGTGGGGCTGGTGCCCTTCGAGCGGGACGCGGGCCGGTGGGCTCACGCGTCTCGGGTCGCGGTGGGGGCGGGGGTGGACCTGCTGGTGCACCACCAGGGGGTCGATGGGGCGCGGGTGCCCGGCTACACCTTCCGGTCCACCAGGCACTCGGACGTGATCGCCACCCCGCACATCCCCGAGGGGGTGCGCTGGATGGCCTCGGGCCACATCCACCTGCACCAGTGTGTGCCGGGGCCCGGCTGGTCGGCGGTCTACGCGGGCTCTACCGAGCGATCTGCTTTTGTAGAGGGGCCGCAGGCGAAGGGCGCGGTGTTGTGGGACTTTGAGGAGGACGTGCGCTGGCGCTTTGTCCCGCTGGGGGCCCGCCCCATGCGCGAGCTGCACGCCCTGTCCGATCTCCGGGGGGTGGAGATGGGCGAGCTAGTGCTGGTGCGGGAGTCCGCCTGGGTCCAGGCGGCTCTGGACGCGGGGGCTTGGGTGGTGCGGGGGCGCAGGCTGAAGCCGCGGGGTCCCGGCAGGAGATAGCGCCGATCAGGGGAGCGCTAGGCGCCTCGTGAGCCTGACGGGCACCGATCTGCTGGCCTCTCGACGCTTGTCCGTGTCCCAGCGCTCGTCGCGTACACCGTTTACAGTCTTGCAGCGTCGACGAGCGACTTCGTCTGATAGTTCCTATGGAACATAGAAGCACTTCCTGTGAGACTGTTCGGCTGATTACCGGTGCCGCCTGACGGCTGGGAGCGGCGCGCGGCGGTGAGGGGGGGGGCGGTTAGGTGCCTTGATCATCGTTTCGCCCAAGTGGGTCATGCCGGGGTGGGCTCCGGCACGGGGAGAGCGCCCGATCCCGCAGGGGGAGAGGGGGCGGCAAGCCCCCAGGAGGGGGGGGGCTGGGGGGGGAGACGCAGTCCCCGGCCCCACCGGGGGACACGAGGGAGGGCGAGGTCCCCTTGGCGGCGGCCCCAAGGCCGTCGGAAGTTAGGATCTCTGGGCGCGGGCGGTACCCGGTCCCTCCGCCAAAACGGCAACTGTTGGGCCAAACGATGATCATGGCCTGACTTGGTTCCGCGGCGGGGGGCGCGACGCGCTCGTCGAGGAGCGCGTCACGGCCTCTGTCCCGTGGGGCAGGACCCTTGGGACGGCGACGCCCTCTGGACTGGCGGCGCCTCGACAAGCCTCCCGCTGCCCTGGAAGGTCGCTCGGCGACCCCCGCCAGCAGATCCGCCCCATGTGTCCGTCGCCTGCCCACGATAGCCGTCGATCGCATGACAGATCCTTTGCTATGGACGACATCGCGATCATCGTGACCGATCGGCTCGGGCTCAGCAGCCCCTTGCAGCCCGCGCCCCTGGAGCGTCGCAGCAGGGTCAAGCACGAACAAACCACCGTTGT
This sequence comes from Deltaproteobacteria bacterium, assembly GCA_016938035.1. Lineage (GTDB taxonomy): Bacteria > Myxococcota_A > UBA796 > UBA796 > JAFGVK01. The sequence goes on from JAFGVK010000098.1 coordinate 2,947, forward strand.
CGGCGCGTGGCGCGCTCTCCGCGCCGGGCGCTGGGACCTGCCGAGCCTCGGACAAGCGGGTGGTTCCACGACCTTGCGCGCTCGGACCGGATGACCTGCCCGAGGTTCGCCAACCTCCCTGCGGAGGGCGAGGCTGCAAGGGAACCGCCCCCTGGGTCGCCGCTAGGCGGCCTGCGCTCCCCGGCGGCCCTCCTCGCGGTCCTCTTTTCGGTGGTCCACGGGGGACGCGCCGGATAGCGATGACAAAAGTTGACGGAGACTCCATGCGTTACCTGCTGCCCCTCCTCGCCCTCTCCTTCTTCGCCTGCCGCAAGGAGGAGCCCGTGGACCTGGACGGAGACACGGTCTCCCCCCCCGAGGACTGCGACGATCTCAACGCCGCCGCCCACCCCGGCGCCGAGGAGCGCTGCGACGGCGTCGACAACGACTGCGATGGCAACATCGACAACGACGCGGTGGACGCCCTCACCTTCTACGCCGACCTGGACCAGGACGGCTACGGCGACGCTGGCGCCCCCACCGCGGCTTGCGAGGCGCCCCCCGGCCACGTCACCAACGACGCCGACTGCGATGACACCTCGGCCCTCTTCCACCCTGGCGCGGCCGAGGCCGACTGCGCAGACCCCGCCGACTACAACTGCGACGGCTCCGTCGGCTACGCGGACGCCGATGGTGACGGTGTCCCCGCCTGTGAGGAGTGCGACGACAGCCGCGCCGACGTGAACCCGGGCGCCCCTGAGGTCTGCGACGAGGCTGACAACAACTGCAACGGCCTCACCGATGAGGAGGCCACCGACGCCCCCACCTGGTACCTCGACGCGGACGGCGACTCCTACGGCTCCGCCGCCCTGAGCGTCGCTGCCTGTGAGGCCCCCGCGGGGTACGTCGCCGACCTCACCGACTGCGACGACCTTGAGGCGACGGTGTACCCCGGCGCGCCCGAGCGCTGCGACGGCCTCGCCAACACCTGCGGCGCGCTGCCCGCGGACGAGGCGGACGCGGACGCCGACGGCTTCATGACCTGCGCCGGAGACTGCGACGACCAGGCGGCCAGCGCCCGGCCAGGGGGCACAGAGGTCTGCGACGGCGTCGACAACGACTGCGACGGCCAGACCGATGAGAGCGCCGTTGACGCCCCCACCTGGTACGCGGACGGCGACGGCGATGGCTACGGCCTCACCGCCTCCAGCGCCCGCGCCTGTGCGGCCCCCGCCGGCTACGCGGCGCTGGGCGGTGACTGCGATGACACCGCCGCCACAGCGTTTCCCGGGGGGGTAGAGGTCTGCGCTGACGCCCTCGACAACGACTGCGACGGCACCGTCAACGAGGCCGACGCCACAGACGCGGGCCTCTGGCACCTCGACGCCGACGGCGACTCCCACGGGCGCGCCGACGCAGGCACCCGCGCCTGCCTCGCCCCCGCGAGCTACGTCGCCTCCAGTGACGACTGCGACGACCTGCGCGACACGGTGTACCCCGGCGCCGCCGAGCGCTGCGACGGCCTCGCCAACACCTGCGGCGCCCTGCCCGCCGACGAGGCGGACGCGGACGGCGACGGTTTCATGGCCTGCGAGGACGACTGCGACGACGCTGACGCCACCACGAGGCCTGGCGCTGCCGAGGTCTGCGACGGGGTGGACAACAACTGCAACGGCTACGTCGATGACAACGCGGTCGACCAGCGCCGCTACTACCCTGACATGGACGGCGACGGCTACGGGGTTGTCTATGGCGGGGTGCTGGCCTGCGAGGCGCCCGAGGGCTACGCCGAGGCCTCGGGGGACTGCGACGACAGCCTCGCCGCGGTGTACCCCCTCGCGCCGCAGCGCTGCGATGGCCTCGCCAACACCTGCGGCTCGCCGCTGCCCTCCGACGAGGCGGACGCGGACGGCGACGGTCAGATGGCCTGCGCCGGGGACTGCGATGACGGCAACGCGACGATTTACACTGGCGCACCGCAGCGCTGTGACGGGCTCGCCAACGCGTGCGGCGAGCCGCTCCCCGCCGATGAGGCCGACGCCGACGGCGACGGGCAGCGCGGCTGTGCGGGGGACTGTGACGACAGCGACGCGGCGATTTACACTGGCGCACCGCAGCGCTGTGACGGGCTCGCCAACGCGTGCGGCGCGCCGCTCCCCGCCGATGAGGCCGACGCGGACTCCGACGGCTTCATGATCTGTGAGGAGGACTGCGACGACACGGACGAGGACGTGAACCCCGACGCGAGCGAGGTCCCCAACGACGGGATCGACAACAACTGCGACGGGTGGAACCCGCCCAACCTCGTCTACGCCTCCGCTGAGACGAGCGGTGATGTCTGGGCGTTGAACCGTGATAATGGCGCGCGCGTCTGGACGGTGTCCGGGCTCGGGGCGATGCGCGGGGTGGCCTATCGCCCCGACGGGGCGCTCTACGCCGCGCTCACCAACAGCGGGATCGTGGAGATCGCGCCGGACGGGTCGAGCTACAGCCAGGTCGTCGCGGGCTTCACGCAGCTGCGCGGGCTGTGGTGGGACGACAGCACCGAGACCCTGCTCTTTACCACCGCGGGCGGGATCATCGGGGAGTACGACCCTGCCACCGGCGCGGTGGTAGAGCTGGTGGCGGGCCTGAGCGGAGCGCCGGAGCAGACCGTGCGCTTCGAGGGCGAGGACCTGCTCTATACCGTCTTCTCGGGGCTCTCACAGGTGCGGGTGTACGACCCCGCTGACTCCACCTGGAGCGTCTTCGCCACCCTGGGCTTTGCGGGCAACGGCCTGCTCCCCACCGAGGACGGGGGCTTCTGGGTGAGCGGCGGCAGCACCAACCTCATCGCCCTGGTGGACCACCGCGGCACGGTGCGCAGCACCACCAGCGTCGGGCGCAACGCGATGGCCCTCGCCCCAGACCCCCTGGTGCTCGGGCAGGCCTTCTTCCCCGATCTCTCCGCGGCGGTGTACGGGTTCACCGGCAGCACCACCTTCAGCCTGGCGACCGGCCTCACCCGCCCGGCGGGGGTCGCCAGCAATGGGGTGCTCGACGCCGATGGCGACGGATACACCGACAGGATGCGCGGCGGTCCCGACTGCGACGACACGGACCCCAGCTTCAACCCCAGCGCCATCGACACCTACGGCGACGACGTGGACGACAACTGCGACTTTGCCGATGGCACCGATGCGGACGGGGATGGGTATTCGGCGGACGCGACCGATCCCCTCTGCGTGGACCCCGATGACGCGAACCCCTCCGATATCCCTGAGGACTGCTGGGACCGCGGCGAGGTGCGCCACGTAAACGGCTCGTGGCTGCCGGTGCGCTATGTGACCTGTGGGACCGGCGCGACCAGCGGGTGTACCGCGAATGTGGCCAAGGCGAGCTGCGCCGCGATCGGGGCGAAGGTGTACAGCCACGCGAGCAACGGCACCTCGGAGGTCGCGAGTCTTGGGGCCACAAGCTCTTGCGGCCACGCGACATCCTACTTCACCGTGGAGCGCTCCATGCCCGCAGGCGCCTGCCTTGTGGGGATCTCCAACCTCGAGTGGTCGAGCTGCTGCGGCACGACTAACTGGCATGGAAATACCCTGACTTTCGCGGCCCCTGGGGTGATCATGGGCTACGCCTATTCCGGCGCGAGCGGCTACGTCTCCAGCTACCCCAACACCTATGGCACCGGCTGGGGGTGCCAGGCTGAGAGCTCCGCGGCAGCGAACCTGGGCGGCTGCACCAGTCACTACGTCGCCTGCACCTGGTGAGCCCACGCGTCTCCGGCTCGTGTCGCACCCATCGCGGGGCCGCATCCCCGCGACCCCGCGCTCCGGGGACCTGAGGGGCGCCCGCGGTGGCGGGCCACCGCCACCGCGTGCTTCTCGATGGCGCCGCTGCCTCTGCCCTGTCCGGGGGCTCCGAGCGCGCGCCGCGCGCGCCTCGATCGGGTGTTCGCACCGGTCTCAGGGGCGCGAAGCGAGGGCGAACACGAGCCCCCAAGGAGCGTGAGGCCGACCGGAGCGTGCGCGCAGCGCAGTCGCCGCGCGCGGCGACCGAGCGCGAGAGCGCGAGCGCGGAAGGGGGGCCGACCCCCGCGGTGAGCGGGGGGCACGCCCAGAACACTCCCCTCGCGCAGCGCCGTCGCGACGCCAAGGTGTAGGGCTGCCCCGTCGGCGGTGAGGAGCGTCTCCTCGCTGCGCGTCCCCCTCGCGGCGGTGTGCTGGGCCCCCCTTGCGGTAGTAGCCCAGGTCCTGCCGACCTGACTCCCGAGGCCGATCAGGCGCACGCAGCGAGCCCATCGGTCTGGCGAGGCCAGACGCTCGACACCCGCGGCACGCTCGGGGGGCGTGGGCGCCCGATAGGCAGGTGAGGGGACGACCTTGTCGGGCTCCCCGCCCTCGCCGCCCCCAATGCGCAGGCCGCCCGGCAGCCAGACCTGACGCCTGGCCGATGGGCGGGGGCGAGCCCAGCGCGCCCGTGGCCAGGGGGCCTAGGCGGCCCGGCGCCGCCTCATCCAGGGCAGCGCCAGCAGGCCCCACAGGCTGAGCCCGGCGCCAACGCTGGAGCAGCCCGTCTCGTTGGAGGAGCCGACGTAGCCCTCCACGCCGTCAATCGAGCCGCTGTCGGACAGGTCGCCGAAGCTCGCCACCAGGTCGGTGGTGGCGTCAGGATCGACGGTGTACCGGAACAGGTCCCCCTGGCCATCCTGCGTCACCCCGCCGAGGGTCCAGTCGTAGTCCAGCCCGTAGATCGGCGCGTCGTCTGCGTCAAAGGCCTGGGCGAGCACCACCCCAGGGTCTCCCTCCTGGGCCTCCTCGGCGGGCTCCGCGCTCAGAAGCTCCACCCGGGCCACCGCGTCCACGTCCACCGCGTCCACGTCCACCTGCCCCGCGGCGACCCCGTCCACATAGAGCGCCACCCCATGCTGCCCAGCGGCCAGGGGCGAGACCTGCAGCCACTCGCGGTCCTCGAACAGGAAGCTCTGCGCCACCCCGGCCTGCAGGTCCTCGGTGGCGTCCACCGTCAGGGTGCCATTGCCGCTCAGGAGGGTGTCTCCCTGGTAGTAGCGCACCTGGAAGGTGCCGGTGCCGCCCACCAGCACCTGGGGGGCGGGGGCGCTCTGGTCCCCCAGCGACGCGAACAGCGGGCCCGCCGCGAACAGCTCCAGCCTGTCGGGGAAGCCGACCTCGACGGTCACCCTGCGGACCTCCGCCCCCTCGCTGTCTACCAGGATCAGGTCGGTGGTCCCCGCCTCCGCGGCGCGCAGCTCCACATGGATCGCGTCGGAGGTGTCGTCGCCGGCGAGCTGATAGGTCTGCGCCTCGATGGACATGACCGAGAGGTCCTCGCTCCGCACCTGGTAGCCCTCCAGGTGGGTGCCCTGGTCCTGAGGAGGAAAGACCCAGACGGAGAAGGAGGCGCCCTGGACATAGGGGCCGTGGAGCGCGTCCTCGCTCCCCTCGCCCAGGAGCAGGGCGCTCAGGAAGTCCCAGTCCGTGTCCACGTCGTCGACGAGGCGGGGATCAGAGGCGCCGCAAGCGGCGAGCAGGGGGAGGGCGAACAGCAAGTGTCTCATGATGATTCCTCGGATGATGGTGAACCTCGTGCCGGAGCGGCGCCGGGGCTGACGGCGCTGCTAGCAACAAGCGTGCCATCGTGAGCGTTGTCCTCTCCTCCGCGGTGACAGCCCGGGGGGCGGAGCCGATCAGGCCTTGAACATCGTCTCGCCCACGCGGGTCAGGCGGGGGGCCTCCGGCACGACAGCAGCGTCCGATCACACTGGGAGAAAGCGCACAACAAGCCCCCAGGTGAGAACGGGCCGGGGGGGGGCGCAGTCCCCGGCTCCAGCGGGGGAGACCGTGGAGGGCGAGGGCCCCTCGGTGGCGGCCATAAGGCCGTCGGTCCTTAGGATCTCGGCGCGCTGGCGGTGCGCGCTCCCTCCGCCAGCCCGGTAGGCGGAGAGCAGACCTGGGCCAAACGAGGATCATCGCCCCCGATCACGACACGACTGTCGCGGGCGTCGCCGCCCTCCGGCCCTCCGGCCCTCCGGCCTTCCGCGCGAGGGGCCCAGAGATCACCCTTTGGGTCGAGGCCGCGCGGCAAATCGGATATGTGCCGGCCCTGTCCAATCCCACACGGAGGTTCCAAGACACCATGGATCACAACGCTCTCCTCGATGTCCTCGATCGCTTTGAAATGCGCGGCGTTCACTCCGGGGCTGCCGGCTCCAGCTGGCTGAAGGCCTCTGGCAAGATCATCGACTCGGTCGATCCCACCACCGGCCAGGTGCTCGCCCAGATCCAGCTCGCTGGCCCCGAGGAGTACGAGAAGGTGGTCGCCGAGGCCCACGAGGCCTTCCTCGAGTGGCGCATGATCCCCGCCCCCAAGCGGGGCGAGATCATCGACGAGGTCACTCAGGCCCTGCGCGAGCACAAGGAGGATCTTGGGCTGCTGATCTCTCTCGAGGCCGGCAAGATCCGCTCCGAGGGCCTGGGCGAGGTGCAGGAGGCGATCGATATCGGCGCCTTCTCGGTGGGCCTGTCCCGCCAGCTCTACGGCCTCTCGATGCACTCCGAGCGCCCCGAGCACCGGATGTTCGAGCAGTGGCATCCCCTGGGCGCCGTCGGTGTGATCACCTCCTTCAACTTCCCCATCGCGGTGTGGGCCTGGAACGCGATGATCGCGGCTGTGGCCGGTGACTCGGTGGTGTGGAAGCCCAGCTCCAAGACCCCGCTCTGCGCCATCGCGACCCACAAGGTCGCCGACAAGGTGATGCAGAAGCACGGCTGGGGCGGGCTCTTCGGCCTGTTGATCGGCGATCGGCACGGTGTGGGCGGCCCGATGGTGGACGACGTGCGCCTGCCGCTCATCTCCGCGACCGGCTCCACCGAGATGGGGCGCAGCGTGGGCGTGGGTGTGGCCAAGCGCTTCGGTCGCTCGCTCCTCGAGCTGGGCGGCAACAACGCGGTGATCGTGGACCAGACCGCGGACCAGAACCTAGCCCTGAGCGGGGTGCTGTTCGGCGCGGTGGGCACCGCGGGGCAGCGCTGCACCTCCACCAGGCGCCTGTTCCTCCACGAGAGCATCGCGGACTCGTTCATCGCCCGCCTCACCGGCGCGTACAAGAGCCTCCGCATCGGCGATCCCCTCCTCGACAGCACCCTGGTCGGGCCCCTGATCGACGAGGGATCGGTCAAGGACTATGAGCGCGCGATCCGCCTCGCGACCGAGCAGGGCGGCGAGGTGCTGGTGGGCGGCAAGCGCATCGACGGCCCCGGCTCCTTCGTGGAGCCCGCGCTGGTCAGGGTCCCCAGCGACATCCCCATCACCAAGGAGGAGACCTTCGCGCCGATCCTCTACGTGAGCACCTTCAAGACCCTCAGCGAGGCGATCTTCCGGCAGAATGACGTGCCCCAGGGCCTGTCCTCCGCGATCTTCTCCGACTCGGTGCGCGCCTCCGAGAACTTCCTCTCTGCCAAGGGCTCGGACTGCGGTATCGCCAACGTCAACGTCGGCACCTCCGGCGCGGAGATCGGCGGGGCCTTCGGCGGCGAGAAGGAGACCGGCGGCGGCCGTGAGTCCGGCTCCGACTCCTGGAAGATCTACATGAGGCGTCAGACCAACACCGTGAACTGGTCGACTCAGATGCCGCTGGCGCAGGGCGTGAAGTTCGATCTCTAGGGGCGGTGTCCAAGCGAGGACCTCCGGGACAGGGGGTCCTCTCGCCAAGCTCGCGCGCGCGGGGTGTGTCCCGCGTGCGCGCTGGTGCTGGGCGTCCCTCCTCCGGCCCGTGGCCCTGAGCGAGCGGCGAGGTATTCTGCCCGCGTGGGCCGCAGGGGGGCTAGAATCCCCTCGTGCAAGGAGCTCCTATGCCCGACGATCTCGCGGTACTGCGCGCCTCACCCGTGACCCTCGGCCTGTCGGATGATGACCTCGACCTGCTGGTGAGCCGGGGCAGGGTAGAGAGCTGGCCCGCCGGCGCTCACCTCGCGGAGGAGGGCCTGGAGAGCCCGCGCCTGGGGCTGATCCTGGCGGGGGAGGCGCACGTCCTCAAGCGCGGGGTGGACGGCGTGGAGCACCTCTTGGCCCGCCTGGGCCCGGGAGCGGTGTACGGCGAGCTGGCCTTCCTGGCGGACACCGCCTCCTCCGCCTCGGTGGTCGCCTCGGGGCCTGTGCGGGTGTTCTCGCTCGATCGCCTGCTGGTCGACGCGCTCATCGCGCGAGGCGATCCCGCCGCGGCGAGGCTCTCGCTCTCGCTGGCGAGGGTGCTCGCTGGCAGATTGGCCCGGGCAAACCGAAGGATTGTGTCGCTCCTCGCAGGAGATGAGGGAACGGTTGAGTCGATCGAGGCGCTGCAGGATATTCAGCGGCACCTCCAGTGGGAGCTCGCAGAGCCAGAGACGCCATGGAGCGGCGAAAGGAGCTGACGGTGAACGATCAAGAGCTGGTCAAGTCCCTGAACCACCTGGGCATCGACGACGCGAATTACCAGCTGGTGGCGCTGCTCCCGCTGGTGCAGGTGGGGTGGGCCGATGGGCGCATCCAGCCCAAGGAGCGCGACCTCATCCTGCGGGTGGCGCAGGAGGGGGGCTACCTGCACGGAGACGCCCACAGGGTGCTCAACGGTTGGCTGACGCACCCGCCGACCTCCGAGTATCAGGCCAGGGGGCGGGCGCTGCTGCTGGCGTTGGTCCACCGGCGCGATGGGGGGCTCGGCGCGGGGCTGACGGTCGAGACCCTCGATCAGGTGCTGGATCTGTGCCACCAGGTCGCGGACGCTGCGGGGGGAATCTTCGGAGTGTTCGGCAGGGTAGAGCCCGCAGAGCGCGAGGCCATCGCCGAGATCGCGGGCGCGCTGTCGGTGGAACCAGAGGCGGTCCTGGAGGAGCTGGACCTGGACGAGGAGTGAGCGACCGCGCTCTGCCGGCGACCCGCACCCTGGTGGTGGGGGACGTCCACGGCTGCGCCGAGGAGCTGGACGCGCTGGTGCGGCTGGTGCGCCCAGCGCGGGTGGTGCTGCTGGGCGACCTGTTCACCAGGGGCCCCGACCCGCTGGGGGTCTGGGCGCTGGTACAGGAGCACCGTATGGCCTGCCTGCTCGGGAACCACGAGCGGAGGCTGCTCAAGCCCCGCGAGGGGGACGCGGTGGGGAGGGCCCTGGCGCGCCGGCTCGATCGGGAGATCCCCGCTTGGAGGCCCTGGGCCAAGGCGCTCCCGCTGTTCCGGGACGAGGGGCGCTTCCTCCTGGTGCACGGGGGGCTGCACCCCAGCGGGGACCTTGCGCTCACCCCTCGCAAGGTCGCGATCGGTGTGCGGCGCTGGCCGCCGGGGGATGAGCACGCGCCCTTCTGGCACGATCTCTACCGCGGAGGTCGCGCGGTGGTCTTCGGCCACGACGCGGTGGGGGGGCTGGTCTGGCGACAGCGGGAGGGCCGACCTCATGTGATCGGCTTGGACTCTGGCTGCGTCTATGGAGGCGCTCTCACCGGTCTGATCGTAGAGGAGGAGTGCCTGGTCCAGGTCGCGGCGCGTCGCCAGTGGTTCGATCCCTGGAGCCAGGACTAGCCCGCGTCACTGGCCCTCGATCCACCCGTTCGCCTCGCGGATCGCTGGGGTGTAGCCCAGCTCTCGGGCCCTGGCGCGCAGCGTGCGCCACCTGCTGCGGGCCGCCTCCAGCTCGCCCCGCCGGTGGAGCCTAGTGGCGTCCAGCGCGATCGAGCCCAGGTAGACCTCGACGAACAGCACCCGCGAGGCCCGCTTGAGGAGGGACTGCCAGGCGTGGTCGGAGCGGGAGCCCAGGATCCCCTCCAGCAGCTGGGCGTAGATCTGCAGCTCCGCGAAGCCCCACCGGTGGGCCTCGCCCAGCGCCGCCTCCAGGTCCTCGGAGGCCACCGCGATCCGGTCGTAGGTGAGCGCGGTGCGGCTGCGCTCCAGCAGCCACAGGGTGTGGCCATACCCTTGAGCAGCGGGGGGCCCCACCGCCAGGGCGCGCTCAACCTCGCCGCGAGAGCGCCACCAGCGGATCCTCACCGCGGGGGTCTCTGGATCCTCGGCCCCCAGCTTGTCCAGCCAGAAGAAGGCGCTGTCCACCTCGTCCGCGTTCCCCGAGAGGGCCGCGATCTGCAGGCCAATCCGCCACGCCCGCGGGAGGAGGTGGTGGAGCTTCACCGCCTGCAGGTGGCGCATCGAGGTGTCGAGCGCCTGTCTGGCGGCCAGCACGTCGCCCCGCTCCACCAGCAGCGAGGCGTAGATCAGGCCGGTGCGGACCAGGAGCTCCAGGTGGCCGGTCTCCTCCGCCAATTCGCGGGCCGCTCGGGCGTAGGTCTCGGCCTCGCGCCGCTTCCCCAGGTAGCGCAGCACCACCGCGAGGTGGAGCGAGGCCTGGGTCGCGCCGTAGATGTTCTTGTGGCGCTCCGCCAGCTTGAGGGTCTCCCTGGCCTGGCTGCGGAGCCCCTGCAGATCGTGGCGGGCGAGCAGGAGCTGCGCTTCCAGATCGGCCAGCTCGATCATCAGCCCTGGGTGCAGGTCCTCGCCCAGCAGGGCGCGCGCCCGCTCGATCTGCTGGCGGGCCTCGTCTTGCTGCCCGAGGGCCAGGCGGCAGCGCGTAGCGAGGGTGAGGGCCTCCGCAGCGACCACGGGCTCTGGCGAGAGGGCCGGCGAGGCCTGGCGCAGGGCGTTGACCAGCGCCGGCCGCACCTCTCCCGCTCGGAATTGCAGCTCAGCGCTGAGGAGCTCGGCGCGCTGCCGCTGAGAGGGGGTGATGGCGAGCCCCTGGCAGGCCTCGAGCAGGGAGGCCTCCGGGGTGCCCCCCCTGGTCCCCAGCGCCACGCGCGCCTGCACCGCCGCTAGGTCAAAGGCCAGGTGTCCGGCGGTCACCGACTGGTTGGACAGCACGTCGAGGAACAGCAGCCAGCGCCAGGCGTGGGTCAGCCTGCCCTCGCGCGCTGCACGCAGCGCCGCGTGCGCCACGGGCACATAGGCGCCCGCTACCTCACCGGACCGGATGCGGAGCCAGGCCACCCGCTCCGCGTCTACCGCGTCCCCCTCGGTCTTGATCAGGGCGTCGGCCAGGGCGCTCGCCGCCTTGGCGGGATCGCCCAGGCGCGACAGGGCCGAGCGCCGCCCGGTGCGGGAGCTGAGCGTGGCCCCAGCGGGGGTGTGCAGGATCCATGGGTCCGCGAGGGCTCCCTTGCCGGCCAGCTCCACCAGGGTCGCGCGGGGCACGGGGAGCTCGTCCACCAACAGCGGCCACACACCGTGCCCGGGCAGCGCCCAGCGCTCCCCGCGCCAGCGGGCGAGGTTCTCCAGCCCTGCCTCCACCGCCCGGATCGGCCAGCCCTCCTCCACCTGCGGGGCACCCCTCGCGGGGCAGAGGGAGCTGGCGATCTGCCGGCCCACCTCGGCGCTGACCTGGAGGAGGTCCCTCCGCGAGGCGCTGTACCTGGACACCAGGCTCCGGATCATGGTCTCGGAGAGGCGGCTCTGCCAGCGCTGGTTGTGGAGGAGCAGCACCCCAAAGGGCGCGGCGCGCTCGCGGACCAGATAGGCGATGGTGCGCGCCGAGACGCTGTCGACGTTCTCCAGGCCGTGGATGATGAGGAACAGGGGGCGCCTGCGCGCGGCCCGGATCACCACCCGCGACGCGGCGCGGGCGACCTCCACCAGGCCGGGCCTGGGACCGGTCAGCGGCTCGTGGGGCGGCAAGGGCAAGGTGGGCCACATCCTCCCCAACAGGGGGCCGTCTCCGCCCAGCACATCGCGCAGCTCCAGGTCCTCGAAGTTGGAGAGGAGCCGCGCCAGGATCTGAATGAGCGGCGAGCCTAGCGCCTGGGTGTCGCACCTGGCGTGGATGGGCCACACGCCCTGCATCACCGCCTGCCGGTGGAGCTGCTCCGCCATGCGGGCCTTCCCCGCCCCAGAGGGCCCGTTGAGGATCCAGTGGGTGACCTCGCCGGTCTGGGGGATGCAGCGCTCCAGGTCCTCCCACCCCGGCCCTGGCTCGACGAAGTTCGCCTCTGGCCACTCGTGGCAGGGGGCGCCCGCCGCGACCCCCGCGAGGATCCGGGCGGCCTCCGCTGCGCTGGGGCGCTCCTCGGGGATCGCGGCGGTGAGCCGCTCGACCAGGGCAGAGTAGCCCAGGGGCACGTCGCGGTACTGAGTCGCGAGGGGTGGCAGCCTGTGCAGGCAGATCCGGGGGATCCAGGCCAGGGTGTTGCGTGGCCGCGGGCGGCGCCCGGCGATCGCCTCGTAGAGCACCAAGCCGGCGGCGAACAGGTCCACCCGCTCGTCGGTTGGCAGGCCGGAGATCTGCTCCGGGGCCATATACGGGAGCGTGCCCAGCACCTCACCGGTCTGGGAGAGGGTCCCGGACTGGTCCTCGAAGAAGCGGGCGATGCCGAAGTCCATCACCCTGATCCGGTGCTGGTAGTCCACCATGATGTTCTGCGGCTTGATGTCCCTGTGGACGAAGCCCGCCTTGTGGAGCGCCGCGAGCACTAGCAGCAGCTGTCCGCCCAGCTCCACCGCCCTGGCGATGCGCCGCTCCTGGTTGGGCTCCGCCTGCACCACGTCGGAGAAGATCTGCCCCTCGATGAGCTCCATGGAGAACCACAGGACGTTGCCCTGGATGCCGGCCTCAAAGACCTGCACGACGCCGGGGATGCGGAGGGTCCGCATCGACTCGAATTCCCGCAGGAAGCGCCGGTCTAGCGCCGACACCCCGCGGGTCCTGGTCTTGATCGCGAACCCGCCGCCCTCGTCGTCCTCGCCGCGGTACACGGCGGCCGTACCGCCTCGCCCTAGCAGGTGGGTGATGGTGTACGGTCCCAGGCGCGTGCCGGGGTGGATGGTGTCTGCTTGCTCCACGGGTGACACAATAGCGCCGACTTCAGGGGAAGCGTTCGCCGCGGGGGGGACCGACCGATGGCTCCTCCAGCAAGACCCGGACTATCCCCGAGAATTCTCGCTCTACCGCGCTGGGGTCTCGGAGCTGCTCCGGGGGGAGGGTCGCGCGCACCGCGCTGAGCAGGTGCCGGCGGAGCGCCTGGCGGACCTTGTACAGGAGCACCACCGCCTCGTCGCTGTCCGCCGCCGGTGGAGGGGCCTCCCCCTGCCTCCAGGCGATCACCTCGCGCCAGTGGTTGAGGTGGAGCCGCTCGACCTCCTCCAAGAGGTCATCGACGGCGAGCTGGTAGAGGCGCTGGGCGAAGACCCGGTCAAAGAGGTCCTCGGCGAGGTCGTCGCTCACCCGCAGCGCCGAGACCCGCAGCTCCTGCGCATCGACCTCGTCCTGGCGCAGCCGCACCGGGAGCAGGCCGTTCCCAGAGGAGTGGGCGTGGATCGCGTAGCTGCGAGCGGTCCGCTTCAGGAAGGGGCCGAAGGGTTGTCCCTCGGTCTCGCGCCTAGCGGTGAGCTCGTCGATGCGCTTGAACAGCCCCTGCACCCGCTCCACCGCGAGCGCCTCGTCCATGGCGTGCTCCAGGCGGTAGGACGCGTACACCGCGGGCCAGCCGATATCGAACAAGTGTCGAAAGGAACGGCGCTTTGCACCCTGGTAGGCCGGGGACCCCTGGAGGATGGACCACGCCGACGAGCGCCAGGCGTTCGTGTGGAGCATGGGCAGGGAGTCTTCGGTCAAGTCCTCCTCCATCGGTAGGGGCTCGCCCGGTGGGCAGCGCGGCGCTATGGTGATCGGACCCGCCTGTGAGGACTATCCGCTGTGAACGAGTTGGCCCACGACCTGGCTGCAGAGCTCCCGTGGCCCCCCCATCGCCTGTCTGATGCGGCCCGCTCGCGCCTGAGCGAGCTCCTCGCGATCGGGAGCGTGTCCCTCTTTCCTGCGGGGGAGCGGATCGGGGGGCGCTTTGAGTTGAAGGAGATGATCGGGGTGGGCACCACCTCGGTGGTGTACCGGGCGGTGGACCGCGCCGCGAGGCAGGTGCAGGTCGCGGTGAAGATCCTCAACCCAGGCCTCGACGAGGCCACCAGGCAGCGCCTGGTGAGCGGCACCCGCACCCTGGTGAGCCACAGACACCGGAACGTGGTGATGATCCTCGACGCCGGGATCCATGACGGGCAGGTCTACATCGCCTCGGAGTACCTCGACCGGACCCTGTCGGAGGGCCTGGAGGGCGCCTCGCTGCAGGAGCGCTTTCGCCTCTTCCACGGGGTCGCGGACGGCGTGAGGTTCCTCCACGGGCGCGGCCTGGTGCATAGAGATGTCCACATGCGCAACATCCTCCTACAGGTGCAGCCGGGAGGCGAGCTGCGGCCCAAGGTCAACGACGTGGGGATGGGCGCGTGGCTGGGCTTTGAGGGGACGGGGCAGATCCGGCCTGAATTCCTCTTCCACATGCCCCCGGAGCAGGTCGAGGACCCCTCTCCGGAGACCTCTCACGACATCTACGCCCTGGGGGTGTTCCTCTACGAGCTGCTGGTAGGGGCGCCGCCGATCACCTCCACAGAGGTCATCGCGTCGCTGCGGCAGCGGCTGGAGCGGGGCGAGACGCTCCCCTTCGCGTTCCGGTCCGTGCTGACGGAAATTCCCCCGCGCCCCATCCCCCCTGACCCGCGCCTGCACGATCTGTCAGACCTGCAGCGGATCGTCGGGAGGGCGATGCGCCCGCGCCCCTCGGAGCGCTACCCGTCGGTGGAGTCCCTCCAGCGGGACGTGCGCAGGTATCAGGAGGGGAGGCCGCTGGTCGGTGTCCCCGAGACGCGGTCGCGCCGGCTCTGGAAGCTGGTGCGGCGCAACAGGCAGCGGGTGATCCAGGGCGGCCTCGCGGCGGCTGCGCTGGCGGTGGGGCTGTGGGGACTGGCCTGGCAGCGGCTCCAGCCCGGGGTGGTGGTCCCTGTGTTGCAGGAGGAGGTGCCGGGGCTGAGGGTCACCCTGGACGGGCGGACCATCCCCATCGACGCGCTGGCGCAAGAGCGCCTGGGCCCGGGGGTGGTGTCCCTCAGCCTGGAGGCGCCGGGATACGTGGGCGAGGAGCGGCTGGTCCGGGTCCCGGCGGGGGAGCGGGTAGAGATGCAAGCCGACCTGCTTCGGCAGCAGGGGGAGCTGTCGCTGATCTCGTACCCTCCCGGCGCGGTGGTCACCCTGCTAGGGCCGGACAACCGCTCCCTGCCTCCGATGGTGGCGCCCTTCGTGTACCGCGCACCCACCGGGGACTGGACCGCGGTGGTGGAGTCGCCTGACTACGATCGGACACAGCTCCGGTTCGAGGTCCAAGCGGAGGAGCCCACGGTGGTCCAGGCCCGGCTGCGCAAGCTGCTGGTGGCGCGCCGTGAGGTGGGCGGCCAGCCACGCCTGACCAGGCTCCCCGGCAACCCCGCCAGGCTGGGGGTAGCCTCGCTGGAGGAGGGGGAGCCCTGGCTGGAGACCTTCGACCCCCGCACCGGAGACAGGTTGGGCCGGGTGCGGCTCGGCGCCACCATGACCTCGGGCACGGCCTGGATGGACGCGGACAGGGACGGCCTCGCCGATCTCATCTACGGCGACAGCATCCCCTCGCTGGTGATCCGATCGGGGCGCGATCTGGGGGTGGTCCTGGCCCGCCTCAACACCACCCTCCCGGTGGTCGGCAGGCCGCTGGTGATCCCCGGCGCCCCTACGGGGAGGGTGCTGGTGGGCCTGGCGGATGGGACGGTGTCGGCCTTCGATCTGTGGGGTGAGGGCGGCGCCCAGCGGGGGTGGTCGATCGCCTCGCGCGCACCGGGCTTTGATCCGGCGCTGGTAGACCACGGACCCATCTCCTACGTGGGTGACACCGCGCTCTTCCGCGCGGCGGACGGGAGCCTGTTCGGTGCCAGCGCCGTGGACGGCCACGTCCAGTGGGAGATGCCCGGGGTACACCGCCCCGCGGCGGCGGTGGTCGGCGGCGCGGGGGGCGTGGAGCGGATCGCCTCCACTGACACGGAGGGGAGCTTCGTGCTGGTCGAGCCCCAGGCCGGGAAGGTGATCCGCTCGGGACTGAACGAGTCGAGCGAGCTCAAGGGCCTGATCCCCGTGTGGGAGGAGGACGGGGTCTGGCGCCGCGCCCGGGTGATGGAGAACGGGCGGATCTGGCTGGAGGACCTGGAGACCGGCGATCTGGCCGTGGAGATCGGCGTGTTTCCCGGCGTGGAGCGGGTGTGGTCCGCCTCGGAGGGGCAGGGGCGCAGGGTGTTGCTGCTCCAGGGCAGCGGGATGCTGCGCGGCATCCGCATCGCGCGGGGAGAGGCGGAGCTGATCTTCAGCAGGCCGGTGGAGGAGCTGAGCGCGGACCCGGTGTTCTTCTGGCAGCGGGAGCAGCTGGGGGCTGCCTGGGTGGAGGAGAGCTCGCTGGTGATCTGGTCGCTGTGACCTTGCCCCTCGGCCCGCACGCGGGGGGTAGGGGCGGCGCCGCGTCGGCGCCGGCGAGACGCGGGCGGGGTGGGGCGATCAGGTGGGCGATCGCACGTCATGGCACTTGGTGCAGACGAGCACCATGATATCGGAGTATTTTCATCACAGCCTGCCAGCCGGGCCCTCACGATGAGGGCCCTCGGCTGAGTCAGGAGCAGGAGTCAACGCGAATATGGCCAAGAAAGCGTATGCGCCTTCGCGGACACGGGCCGTCGCCCTGGTAGGGCACAGGTCCTCTGGAAAGACCTCTCTCGGCGACATCCTCCTTCGCACCTCCGGGGTCACCAGGACGCTGGGGAGGGTGGAGGACGGCACCTCGCTCTTTGATCACGAGGACGACGAGCGCCGGAGGGGGATGTCCTTCTCCATGGCCTTCGCGTGGCTCGAGTGGAGGGACAGCCTCGTCCACCTCATCGACACTCCGGGTGGCGACGGCTTCGTCCACGAGCGCAACCTGGCGATCCAGGGCGCGGACGGGGTGGTGGTGGTGGTGTCTGGCCCCGACGGGGTAGAGAACGGCGCAGCCAGCGCGCTTCAGGTCGCGACGGGCGCCAGGATGGTGGTGGTCACCAAGATGGACCGCTCGGTGGACCTGGACACCCTCCTGCTGGAGCTGGAGGAGAGCACCGGGCTCAAGCCTGTGCTGCTGCAGCTCCCCTTCTACGATCACGCGGACCGCTTCACCGGCGTTGTCTGCCTGCAGCAGCGCCTCGCCTTCCGCTACGACAGCGAGGGCAACGGGGCCTTCTCGCCAGAGCCTATCCCCCTCGACATGGAGCCGCGGACCGCCGAGGCCTGGGAGCGGGTGATGGAGGCGGTCGCCCTCTCGGACGAGCGGCTGCTGGAGGACTACCTTGAGTTCCTCGAGCTCCCTCGGGAGTCCGTGGCGGCCGGGCTGCGGGACGGGGTGAGGGCCGGGCAGCTGCTCCCCGTGCTCCTTGCCTCGGGCGGCGACGCCATCGGGGCCGATCTGATCCTCGACGCGATGATCGACCTGCTCCCCTCTGGCGAGGAGATGGCGCGCCAGGAGCAGGAGGCGAGGTCCATGGGAGACGCGGCCTTCCTGGGGCAGCTGCTCGCCACCCGCCTCGACGAGGAGGGCAACCCCTACCACGTGCTCCGGGTGTGGTCAGGCGACGCGCAGCGGGCCAGCTCCTGGCTCAATCCAGACACCGGGGAGCGGGTGCGGGTGCGCAGCCTGTACCAGATCCGAGGGCCCCGGCGCACCAAGGCCTTCAACACCGGGCCAGGGTCGATCGTCGCGACCTGGGATTCGCTGGCGAGCCGGCCAGGCGACACCCTGGCGGATCAGGGCGGCGCGGCGCTCCCTGTGCCGGAGATGCCGCCGGCGATGGTCTCCTCGCTGCTGCTCCCGGTGGGGAGGACCCGCACCGAGGAGCTAGGGGACGCCCTGGTCCGGCTCCAGCAGCTCGACGCCTCGCTCCGGGTGAGCACCGACGATCTGACGGGCGGCTGGCTGCTGATGGGCACCTCCGAGGACCAGGTGGGGCGCGGGGTGGACCTGCTCCGCACCCGGCTGGGGGTTGGGGTGCAGGCCTCCCTCCCGCCGGTGGGCTACCGCGAGATCCCCGCGACCGCCGTGTCCGGGGTGGAGGGGATCTACAAGCGCGAGGGTAAGCTCGGGGTGGAGGAGTACGGTGCGTGCGAGATCACCCTCTCGCCGGTGGCGCCCGCCGACAACTGCACCTTCGAGGCCGCGGTGGACGAGCAGGAGCTGCCCGCCCGCTTCCACACCTCGATCGCGGACGGCGCCAGGGCGGCGATGCGCCACGGCCCTACCGCGGGCTACCCCGTGGTGGGAGCGGACGTGCGCCTGACCGGCGGGGGCTACAACATCCTGTTCTCCACCGAGGAGCACTTCAAAGCCGCAGGGGAGCGTGCAGCGAAGACCGCGCTCCAGCAGAGCGGCACTAGGCTGATGGAGCCCTGGTGCGAGGTGGAGATCCAGACCCCCGCCGACGAGGTTGGCGGCGTGCTCAACGCGATCTCCTCGAACCGCGGGCGGATCCTGGGGATGGAGGTGGATGGCCGCGTGGCCCTGATCAAGGCCTCCGCGCCGTTCCGTGAGATGCGCACCTTCGCGCCCAGGCTGAGCTCCCTGACCGGGGGCAGGGGCACCTTCACCCAGCGCACCTCGCACTACGAGGACCTCCCTAGCAACCTCTGGACCGAGGCGATCGACGCGTCGCCGTTCCGCAAGCGCGGCGGCAGAGGCGACTCAGAGGACATCCCTCGATAACCCGCACGCCGTCCAGCCTCGGTGAGGTGCACCATCCGAGTAGAGCACAGAGACACACACGACAACATCGTCTTTCGGCAGTCTGAGGCGCTCCGCGAGCTGGTGGGCGAGCTGGGCGGCAACCTGGAGCTGATCAGCCGCCTGACCGCGGTGGAGCTGGTCCACAGGGGCCAGGAGATCGCGGTCTACGGGGCGCCCGAGGGGCGCCTGCTCGCCCAGCGGGTGCTCGCTCAGCTCACCGAGTGGGTGGAGCGGGGCCGGGCCTTGGAGCGGCAGGACGTGGAGCAGGTGGTGCGCGCGGTGCGGGCCGACGCCTCCTCGGCGGTGGGCGCCTGGTTCCGCGATGTGGTGCTCACCGGGGTCACCGGCAAGCCGATCACGCCGCGCACCGCCGGGCAGGCCTCGCTGCTGGACGCGCTGCGCCGCCACGACATCACCTTCGCCTACGGACCCGCTGGCACCGGCAAGACGTACATGGCGGTGGCGGTGGCGGTGGCCGCGATGATGCGGGGCGAGGTGGATCGGATCATCCTCTCACGCCCGGCGGTTGAGGCGGGGGAGCACCTCGGCTTCTTGCCCGGAGACCTCAACGAGAAGGTCGATCCCTACCTGCGCCCCCTCCACGACGCGCTCTTCGACATGATCCCGCGCGACCGCCTGGAGCGCCTCACCGAGCGTGGGCAGATCGAGGTGGCACCGCTCGCCTTCATGCGCGGGCGCACCCTGCACAAGGCGTGGGTCATCCTCGACGAGGCGCAGAACACCACCGTTGAGCAGATGAAGATGTTCCTGACCCGCCTGGGGACGGACTCCAAGATGGTCATCACCGGAGACCTGTCACAGGTCGACCTGCCGCGGGGGAGGACCAGCGGGATGGCCCTCGCCATCCAGCTGCTGGCCGAGGTGAAGGGGATCGGCATCACCAGGCTGAGCGCCAGGGACGTGGTCCGACACCCGCTGGTGGCGGAGATCGTCCGCGCCTGGGACGGGGCGGAGGACGCGTGAGGTGGGCCCTGCCCTGGTTGAGCCGCATGGGCATCAGCGCCGAGGACGGGGTCCGCGTGGTGGCGATGCTGCTGGTGGCGGTGGTGGTAGCGCTCCTGGTGATCCCGTACTCGCAGATCCCAGACGTGGAGCTGCTACAGGGGCAGGTCGCGCCCCGCACCGTCACCGCGCCCTATGCCTTCCCGCACCTGGATCTGGCTGCGCGCCAGGGCGCGGAGGAGGAGGCCCGGGTCTCGGTGCGGCCGGTCTTTGTGTACCAGGGGGATCTGGTCGGCGCTCAGCAGGAGCGGGTGAGCAGGGCCTTCGCAGAGGCGCGCGGGTTGATCCTGTCCATCCCCTCGGATGGGGGGGAGGGGGCGCAGCAGGTGGGCGTCGAGGCGCAGCAGGAGCTGGTGCGCAGCTTCCGGGCCGCGCTGGGGGTCCACGTCCCTGGGCGGGATGTGGAGGTGCTGCTGGAGGTTGGCTTCCCCGACGAGGCTGAGCAGCTCGCGCGGGAGCTGATCCAGCGCACGCTGCGCGACTACATCGTCGCTGACCGCGAGCTGCTCCCCAGGGACAGGGACGCGGTGCAGGTGATCGAGCTGAGGGGAGGCGACCGGGAGGAGCTGACCCTGCGCGATCTCAACAGGGTCCGAACCCCGGAGGAGGCCAGGCAACAGGTGAGCCTGCTGGTGCTGGAGCTGGGCGCGCCGCAGGTCCCGTGGGTGGACACCGCGGCCACCCTCGCGCGGGCCTCGGTGCGCCCCAACCTCTCCTACGACCCGCTGGAGACCGAGCGGCGCCGGGCCGTCGCCGCCGCCGCGGTCCCGCTCGCGCCGGTCACCGTGTCCAAGGGCACCACCCTCTTCCGGGCGGGGGATGAGCTCACCGAGCAGAGCATCGCGCGCTTCCGCTCGATGGTCGCCGCGAGGCCAGAGACCGGGATCTGGGTGGAGCTGGCGGCGGTGATCCTGTTCGTGGCGCTGCTCCAGACGATCCTCTTCCATTTTGGCTCGAACTATCTGCCGGATTTTTCGACCAGCCGCAGAGACGTGGTGACCGTCGCGGTGCTGGTGGTGCTCCTGGCGGGGGTGATGCGGCTGACTGTGGCGCTGGCGCCCTTCATCGCGGAGCAGCTGGGCCCTGAGACCGATCCCTCGGCCCTGTGGTACATCGTCCCGGTGGCGGGGTGGGCGATCCTCATCCGGCTGCTGATCGGGCAGTCTTGGGCGACCGCCTTCGTCGTCTTCGCGTCGAGCATCGCGGGGCTGATGATGGGGCTGGACGCCTTGCCGGTGGTGTTCTTCCTCCTCACCGGGCTGGTGGCCTCGGGGATCGTGGACAACACCAGGGAGCGGATGGCGGTGGTGCGGGCCGGGCTGCTGGTGGCAGCGGTGAGCGCCGCGACCGCGCTGATTCTTCACTTCCTTGGGATCTACCTTCTGGATCCAGGCGCGGAGGCGGTGGCTAGGGTGCGGCCCCTCTGGTCGATGACCTTCGCCTTCGCGGGCGGGATCCTCTCGATCCCGGTGGTGTTGGCGCTGATCCCGGCCCTTGAGACCTTCGGCTTCGTCACAGACTACCGGCTGATGGAGCTCGCCAGCCTGGACCACCCGCTGCTGCGCCAGCTCATGCTGCGGTCGCCGGGCAGCTACCACCACTCGGTGCTGGTGGGATCCCTCGCCGAGGCGGGCTGCCAGGCGATCGGCGCCAACGCGCTGCAGGCTCGGGTGGCAGCCTATTTCCACGACGTGGGCAAGTCGCTGCGCCCCAGGTTCTTCATCGAGAACCAGCGCGATGTGTCCAACCGGCACGACAACCTCGATCCGCACACCTCGGCTCGGATCATCATCTCCCACGTCACCGAGGGGCTGCGCCTCGCGGGGGAGCACCACCTGCCGCGCCCGATCCAGGACAACATCGCGATGCACCACGGCACGGGGCTGCTGCGCTACTTCTACCAGAAGGCACGGGAGAACGCCTCGGATCCCAGCTCGGTGGACAAGGCGGACTTCCTGTACCCCGGCCCGATCCCCAGCACGCGCGAGGCGGGGATCCTGATGCTCGCCGACAAGGTGGAGGCCGCGACCCGCACCATCCGCCAGCCCTCTGCCGAGTCTTTCCGGGCGATGATCCAGAAGATCGTCAACTCGGTGATGGCGGACGGTCAGTTCGATCGCTGCCCGCTGACCTTCGCCGAGATCCACACCGTCGCGGACACCTTCGTCGAGGTGCTGTTGGGGGTCTACCACCAGCGCATCGAGTACCCGGAGACCGCGCAGATCTCTCGCCCCGCCAGGCCCGCTGAGGCCGACGTCAACGAGGTGATCGACCTGGGGAGGGAGCTGGAGGTGGAGACCGCCCGCCTGCCGAGCTGCGCGCTCGACGCGGACGAGGAGAACACCGACTACGAGGCGGTGGAGCACCTGCCCCGGGGCAGGTAGCGACCGCGACACCGATCGGGAGGATGGAGCATGGCGACAGTGGACGTGAGCGCGAGCGACGGCGTGATCTTCGACCTGGAGCGGGTAGCGCGGGAGGCGCGCTGGGTGCTCGCGCAATTCGAGCTGGGGGAGGCGGAGCTGTCGGTGCGGATCACAGACGACCCCACCATCCACCGGCTCAACCTCGCCTGGCGGGGGAAGGACCGGCCCACGGACGTGCTCTCCTTCTCGCAGCGCGAGGGCGAGCCGGGCCCCTCCGAGGTGGAGCACCTGGGCGACGTGATCCTCTCGCTGGACACCGCGGCGGTGCAGGCGGTGGACGAGGGGCACTCGCTGGAGCAGGAGGTGCGCGAGCTGCTGGTCCACGGGGTGCTGCACCTGCTGGGCTATGACCACGAAGATCCCGATGACGCCGCTGAGATGGCGGAGGTGTCCACAGACCTCCTGGAGCGACTCGCGGAGGGCGAGCGGTCCGGTTAGTCGTTCCCGGGAACTGTGCCCCCCCCAGCGGAGTGCCCGATGATCGAAGATATCCGCGCCGACCTGGCGCCTCTGCTCGACCGCGTCGAGGAGCTGCACGAGCACCTGGGCATCGCCGCCCGCGCCGCCCGCGTCCACGACCTGGAGGAGGTCTCCGCGCTGCCCGCGTTCTGGGACGACCAGACCAGGGCGCAGGCGACCCTCAAGGAGAAGGGGCAGCTCGAGCGCACCCTCAACGACTACCGCGATCTGGTGGAGCTGGGCGAGGAGATCCAGACCCTGATGGAGCTCGCGGAGGAGGAGGACGACCCCGGCATGATCCGCGAGGCCCGCGACGCGGTGGGGCGGCTGGAGCTGGGCATCGAGGCCCTGGAGACCCGGCGGCTCTTCTCGGAGGCAGAGGACCTCAACGACGCCATCATGGAGGTCAACCCCGGCGCGGGCGGCACCGACGCCCAGGACTGGGCCGAGATGCTCTTCCGCATGTACAGCCGCTGGGCCGAGGTGGAGGGCTACACGGTGGAGCTGCTCGACCGGCAGGACGCGGAGGAGGCGGGGATCAAGAGCGCCTCGCTCGCGATCCGCGGCCCCTACGCCTACGGGATGCTCCAGTCCGAGAGCGGTGTGCACCGGCTGGTGCGGATCTCTCCCTTCGATCAGAACGCCCGCAGGCACACCGCCTTCGCGGCGGTGGCGGTGATCCCCGACGTCGATGACACCATCGAGATCGACATCAACCCCGCGGACATCAAGACCGACACCATGCGGGCGTCTGGGGCAGGCGGGCAGCACGTCAACACCACCGACTCGGCGGTGCGCCTCACCCACATGCCCACCGGCACGGTGGTGCTCTGTCGGGCCGAGCGCTCGCAGCACAAGAACCGCGACAAGGCGATGAAGCTCCTCAAGGCCAAGCTCTACCAGCTGGAGGTCGAGAAGCGCAACCAGGCCATCGCCGAGGTGAATTCCAAGAAGATGCGCATCGACTTCGGCAGCCAGATCCGCTCCTACGTCCTGCAGCCCTATCAGCAGGTGAAGGACAGCAGAACCGGCTACACGGTGGGGGACGTGACCCGCGTCCTGGACGGGGAGCTGTCCGGCTTCATGAGGGCTTGGCTCGCCGCGCGAGCGGCGGAGCAGGCCTGATCACCCACGAGCTACAGGAGGGGACCCGTGAGCCCTGAGAAGGAGCCCCACGTAGGGCGCGCGACGCTGGACTGGAACGGGGACCGGGGCTTCGTGCTCCACCTCACCGCAGAGGGCGAGGGGGTGCGCATCCAACTGCACGAGATCCCCGTCCCCGCCGACGGCACAGATGAGCTCGCCGCGGGTGTGGACCTCGACAAGCTCGACGTGCTGTTCAAGGCGGACGCCGACGTGGAGGGGGCCCCCGGGCAGGTGCTAGAGGCCAGCCTTCAGGCCGGCGACACCGAGCTCACCATCCGCGCCAAGGTGGAGGAGGCGGAGTCTGGGGGCATCAGCTCGGTGGAGTTTACGATCCCCCTCGACATGCACGGCAACCCGCCGGTGAGCGGAGGACCCAGGCCTGCGCCACAGTCCGAGGACGAGCTGGACTGGGAGGACGAGACCACCTTCGAGAAGCTGTTCTCGGATGTGTTCCCCAAGGGCCCCGCGGGGGCCCCTGGCAACAAGGGCGACGCCCCTGGCGAGAAGGGACTCTCCGCCTTGCTCAAGGCCCTGGCCGAGACCGATGAGCCAGAGGAGGAGGAGGACGACGACGACGATCTCTACGACGAGGCGCCGGATCTGGGGGGGCTGGACGTGGAGGGCCTCTCAGAGGCGGGGGAGCTGCTCAACCTGCTCATCGAGCAGGAGCACCTGCTGCTGGAGGGAGACGCGGAGGTCGGCGATCTGGCCTCGGTGGTGGCCGAGGTGCTCTCCAGCGGGAAGAGCGCAGAGGCCAAGGCGGAGGCCCTCTCGCAGGCCCTGATCAACGCGCCGTCGGTGGAGGACCTCTTCATTGACGACGAGGCGCTGGAGCGGCTGCTGGAGCGCTGGTAGGCCTGGAGGTCGTTCCCCCAAGCGGGCACCGATTCGCTGGCCTCTCGACGCGTGTCCTTGTTCCTGCGCTCGTCGCGGAAGATGCGATCAGCAAATTCATCCGATCGTTCCGTTGAAATGACAAAGAGCGTCCTGTGAGACTGTCCGGCAGATTGATCGGTGCCCCCAAGCGGGTGCCGCGGCGCGACGCCTAGCTGGGCCGAAGGGTCACGAGCCGTGGCGGGTCTGGAGTGGGCGGGCGGGCGGTGGACCCGCTGGGTGAGTCCAACCCCTCGCCCGTCTCAGCTCCCTCTCAGGCCCGGCGTGGTGCCGACGAATTGCTGTTGGTAGGCAAGCGATGCCCGCGGCCCTCCGGCCAGCCACGACCAGAGGCGCTCGATCTCAACATCGCCAGGAAGAACCGTGCGATTCAACCAGCTACAGCGGCCCGTTGACCGGCGGCTGGCCTGGCCCGTGCGGTGTGCCCCCCCGCGGCTAGTCCTCCAGCTCCAGCGGCGTCTCGACGATGTCCTTGTAGTAGGCCGCCACCTCGGAGGTCTTCCTCAGCCGCTTGCTGAGGTACCAGGTGAAGTTGCGGTACACCGCGGCGGCGATCTCGGGGTGCTTGTGCAGCGCGTCGATGAAGGCGTCTCGCCTGAGCTCCAGCAGCTCGACCTGGGTGGCGGCGCGGATGGTGGCGGAGCGGGGGTATCCGTCGATCAGGGCCATTTCACCGAAGTGATAGCCTGCCTCAAGGCGCGCAAGCTCCGTGCCGTCCCGCTCGACGATCAGCTCGCCGGACCGGATCAGGTACATCGCGTCTCCGGGGGCGCCCTGCTCGAACACCACCCCGCCGGTCTTGACCCACTGTGGGGTGACAAAGCGCGCGATCAGCTCTCGCTGCGCAGGGGTGAGGGAGCGGAAGAGGAAGTTGTGCCCGAGGGCGACGCTCATGTCCATGGTGCCTCCTGAAGGGGAAGCCTAGCACCGGACGGTCCTCGTGGGGCGGTCCGGTTATGTGTCGGGATCCGGAGGTTCTGACATGAACGGTTATCAAGGCAGGAAGGTGCTCATCACCGGAGGCTCCAGCGGGATCGGGCGTGCGGCTGCGATCGCGCTGGCGAGGTCTGGGGCGCATGTGGCGGTCGCAGCGCGAGATCAGGGCAGGCTAGACGAGACGGTGGCCGCCATGCGCGCCGTGGCAGGCGAGGGGCAGCGGCTCGGCGCGGTAGCGGTGGACGTCACCGACCGGGCCAGGGTCGCACAGATCCCCGCCGAGGTGCTCGAGCTGTTGGGGGGGCTCGACGTGCTGATCTGCAACTCGGGCTACGCGCTACCCGGCTACGTCGACGCCTCCCCGCTAGAGAATTTCGATCGGATGATCGACGTGAACTACATGGGGCATGTGAACGTCGTCAAGGCCTTCCTGCCGCACTTCCTGGCGCAGGGCGCGGGGCACATCTCGCTGGTGTCGTCGATGCTCGGCTTCATGAGCGCCTTCGGCTACGCGGCCTACTCCGGCAGCAAGTACGCCATCGCCGGCTTCGCGGAGGCGCTTCGCCACGAGCTGAGGCCCCACGGGGTGCAGGTGAGCCTCTACTACCCGCCCACCACCAAGACCCCTGGGCTGGAGCGCGAGAATGAGAGCAAGCCCGCGGCGGTGTGGGCCTTCGAGTCTGAGTCTGGCTGGAACAAGGTCTACACCCCTGAGCAGGTGGCGGGGTCGCTCCTGCGGTCCATCCTCGGCGGACGCTTCGAGAACATGATCGGCTGGGACTCGTGGCTGCTGTTCTTCGCCTTCCGCCTGATGCCGGGCCTCGCCCGGTGGATGTCGGACGACGAGCTGAAGAAAGCGAATGTCAAGGCAGCCCAGGCGCGGGCCAAGGTGGAATAGACTCCCCCCATGTCTGACACCACTACCCTGATCGGTCCTTTCCGCCTGGAGCGCCAGCTGGCGCTCGGGCACGCCTCTGAAGTCTGGCTCGGGGTTCACACCCCGCAGGAGATGCCGGTCGCGGTCAAGCTCCTCACGGGAAAGAGCCTCTCCGACGCGCGCTCCCGCAGCGCCTTCCGCAACGAGGCGCGGGCCGCGGCGATGCTCGATCACCCCAACATCATCCGTGTGATCGACTACGGCACGATCACGCTGGGGATGGCCAGGGCGTCGGGAGATCAGCTGGTGGAGGACACCCCCTTCCTGGTGACCGAGCTGGCCAGCGGCGGCTCGCTGCGCAGCTATGTGGAACAGCCCCGGACCTGGGAGGAGATCCGCTCGGCGCTGCTCTCGGTGCTGGACGCCCTCGCCCACGCCCACGCGCGCGGGGTCATCCACCGCGATCTGCGCGTTGAGAACGTGCTGATCTGTGATGAAAACGATCTGCGACCCGGGCTGAAGCTGGCCGACTTTGGGCTGGCGCACGCGGCCGCCGAGGAGGCGCCGGCGCCGGCGCGGATGACGGTGCAGCCGCACCACCTCGCGCCGGAGCAGCTGCTCGGAAAGTGGCGCGATCAGGGCCCCTGGACCGATCTCTACTCCCTGGGCTCCATGGCCTGGGAGCTGACCACTGGGGAGCCGCTGTTCGCGGAGCTGGAGGGGAGGGACCTGGCGCGGGCCCACCTGGGTCGCAAGCCGCCGCCGTTCAAGCCGCGGATGGACCTGCCCGAGGGCTTCACGCGCTGGCTGGCCTCCCTGCTGATGAAGAGCCCCTATCGCAGGACCCGCCACGCTTCGGACGCCGCGAACGCCCTGCGCGCGCTCGAGCGGGGCGCCGCGCCGGTGGAGCAGCCGGAGGAGGTGCCCAAGCCGCCGGCCTTCTATGCGCTCAACGCCGCACCGGATGGCAGGGGAGAGATCGCCAGGGTGCCCGCCGACTGGAGGATGGAGGAGCAGCTCGCCACGCCTCTCCCGCTGGAGGGCGCCGGGCTGGGGCTCTACTGGCTGCGGGGCAGGGTGCTGGTCGGGCGCGAGGCAGAGCGCGATCACCTCTGGGCGGTGCTGCGCAGGGTGGCCCGGCACGGGCAGGCGCGCGCGGTGGTGCTGCGGGGCCCCGCTGGGGCGGGCAGGACCCACCTGGTCGAGTGGCTGGCGGAGCGGGCCAGCGAGCTGGGGGCGGCAAACGTGCTCAAGGTGGTGTGCAGTCCCAGGTCGGAGCCTCGCGATCCTCTCCGGAGGATGCTCGCCCACACCCTGCGCACCAACCGCCTCGCCAGAGAGGAGGTCGCGGAGCGGGTAGAGAGCTGGCTCAAGTCTCGGCAGCAGGTGGACCCCTACGAGGTGGACGCGCTCACCGAGGTGATCGTGCCCTCGCTCCGCCAGGAGCGGGTGGGGGGCCTGCACACGGTGCGCTTCTCTACCACCGAGGAGCCGCACGCGGTGATGCGGCGCTTCGTGGAGCAGATGGCCGCAGACCGCCCCGCGCTCCTGTGGCTGGAGGACGTCCACTGGAGCGCCTACACCCTCGATTTTGCGATGCACCTGCTCCGGGCTCAGAGCATGTCGCCATCCCGCGTCCTGGTCGTGCTCACCGCCCGCGAGGAGTCGCTGGCGGAGCGCCCCGAGGAGGCGGAGCGCCTGAAGGCGCTGCTCTCCATGCAGAACGCCGACTCGCTCCACATCGGCGCCCTGTCGCCTGAGGACCACCTCAGGATGGTGGAGCGGCTGCTGTCGCTAGAGCGCCCGCTCGCCCGCACCGTGGCCGATCGCACGGGTGGCAACCCGCTCTTCGCGGTGCAGCTGGTGGGCGAGTGGGTGATGCGGGGGCTGCTGGAGGCGGGGCCGCTCGGATTCCGCTTGGTAGAGGACGCCGAGGCGGTGATCCCGGATGACCTCCACGAGGTCTGGTCCGGCAGGGTGGAGCGGCTGCTCACCAGCTTCCACGAGGACGCCAGGGTGGCGCTGGAGCAGGCGGCGGTGCTGGGGTTGGAGGTGGACGACGACGAGTGGCGTGAGGTGGCCGACGACCCCGAGAGCTTCCACCGGGAGGGAGAGACCAGCGGCCACTTCGGCTTCCGCCCAGAGGGGGTGCGGCTGCGGATGGAGCTGGTAGAGGCGCTGCTGGAGGCGCGGCTGGCGGTGGAGACCGACATGGGCTGGTCCTTCGTCCACCCCATGCTCCGCGAGAGCGTGGAGCGCGACGCAAGAAAGCGCGGCCGGCTCCGGGGCCACCACAGAGCGGTCGCGATGGTGCTCCTGCGTCGCCTGAGGGCCGGCCAGCAGGGGGTCGCGGAGCGTCTGGCGCGCCACCTGGTGTCCGCGGGCGCGTTGGAGGAGGGGATCGAGCCCCTGATCCACGCCGGCGAGGAGCGGATGGAGTCCACCGGCATCCAGGAGGCGCGCTCGCTGTTGGTGTCCGCCCGCCAGGTGATGCGCCTGATCGACCTGCCGGAGGACGACTTCCGGTGGCCGCTGCTTTACAAGGTCTGGGCCAAGCTGGAGCTGTTCCAGGGGCACATCGACAGCGCCGCCGACTGGGCGCAGCGGGCCCTCCGCGGCGCCCGCAAGATCCGCGCTGAGGACCTGCCAGAGGTGCTGGAGGTGGTGGCGGACGCGAAGATCGAGCAGGGGAACCTCGAGCTGGCGGGGGTGCTGCTGCGAGAGGCCCTGGAGCTGTACCGGGACCAAGGGGATGACCTGGGGGTCGCCCGCTGTCTGTCGGGGCTGGCCGGGGCGGAGCCGGAGCGTGCCTACGCCGAGCAGCTGCTCCACGAGGCGGAGGAGCTCCAGCGCAAACAGGGCGACGCCATCGGGCTCACAGACACGGTGCTCTTCCTCGCGGACCTCTCGTTTCGGGTGCGGAACTGGAAGAAGGCGGGCCGCCAGTACGGACGCGCCTACGAGCTGGCGAGGGCGAGCGGCTATCGTCCTGGGCAGGCGCGCGCTGCGAGCGGGAAGGCGGACGCCGCGCGGCGGATGGGGGACCTGCTCACCGCGGAGGAGGGCTACACCGAAGCCTTCCGCCTCTACGAGGCCACCGGGAGCGACATGGCTGTGCTGCCGCGCCTGCGCCTGGCCATGGTCCGGCTGGAGCAGGAGCGCTTCGCCAGGGCCAGGGAGGTCTTGGAGCCCGTGCTGGCCGATCTAGGCCAGCACCCCCGGAGGAACCTGCTCACCCTGGTCTACGCCCTGTTGGTCCCCTGCTCGCTCGCAGAGGGGGACGCGGACGCCTTTGGCGCCGCGGTGGACATGCTCACCGATCTGTTGTCCGATCGGGGAGAGGTGGACGGGGACGTGATCTGCGCCCTGGAACAGGCGCAGCAGCTCACGAAGGGCGCGGCGAGGCAGCAGGTGGACGCCCTGGTGGCGCTGGTGGAGGGGGCCAGCTAGGGGTGAGGGGCCCTGGTTCGCTGGCCTCGACGCGGGTCCTTGTTCCTGCGCTCGTCGCGCGGAATCGTGAGCTTGCTCCTATGGGAACGGCGGCCACACGCCGATCTGCCTCGCGACTCTGGGCCCGAAGGCGGTCTGGATGATGCGACAAGCGACCGCCTCTGGCAGGGAGACGCGCGTCCTGTGAGCCGGTCCGGCGGATGGACCGGTGCCCGGCGAGCGGCTGCGGTGTGGAGCGCGGAGCCGCGACCGGATAGTCGCGCCCACGGCCCACCTCCGCCTGAGGTGCGCGCAGCGGAGGTGCTCATGGCGTCGGTCCCCGTCACCCACTTCAACATCGAGGCGCTGATCCAGCAGCACGAGCTCCTGATCCTCGACTTCTGGGCGGACTGGTGCAACCCCTGTCGCTCCTTCGCGCCCATCTTTGAGCAGGTCTCGGACGAGTTCCCAGCGGTGTTGTTCGGGAAGGTGGACGCGGACGCTGAGCGGGTGCTTGCCGACTTCCTCAAGGTGAGCTCGATCCCCACGACGATGGTCATCAAGCAGGGCGTCCCAGTGTTTCGCCAGATTGGGACCACCTCGGCCGCGACCCTGAGGGGGGTGGTGGAGCAGGCGGTGGCGCTCAACATGGAGGAGGTGGTCGCCCAGGCCCGCGGCGAGGGCTGATCCCCTGGCGCGCCATGTTTCGGTGTCCGCGTGTACAATTTCCAGAGACCAGCAATATTCCAAATAGACGAATTTCCTGGTCTTTCGGGAGCCGAACGCGGTGCTGTGCCACGTGGGCTCACATAGCGCTACATTTCGCGCGGGCCGCACGTCGCGGGCTGTAGCTGAAATGGAGGATTCATGGTTCGACACGTCTTCGCACTGCCCATCTTGATGCTCGCGCTGGTCGGTTGTCCCAAGGATGACACCGGACTGGACACCGACACGGACACCGACACGGACACCGACACCGACACCGACACGGACACCGACACGGACACCGACACGGACACCGACACCGACACGGACACCGACACCGACACGGACACCGACACCGACACCGATGTCATCGCGGTCAGCGGGCTCGGCTCCGTCGCGATCGATCCGGGCACCGACTACTTCGACCCTACCTCGGATGGCATCCCGCTCTACAGCTACTCGCGCCACACCCTCACCATCGCCAACGTCTCGGGAGCGGCGGTCGTCCTCAACGACCTCACCATCACCCCGCGCTCGGGGCTGGTGCCCATCGAGTGGTCGATCATCGATCCGTCCACCAGCGCGTGGACCCCGCTGGTCATTGACGATCAGCCCCTCGCGGCGGGCAGCTCGGTCGACTTCGACATCCTGTTCCAGCCCATGGCGATGGGCATGCGGACCGCGGATGTGTCGGTTGGCTATGACGGCATGAACTACAACTTCACGGTGACCGGGCGCGGACGTGACAACGGCGTCTTCTTCGACCACGGCCAGAACGTGGTCGAGAAGATCTACGGCGGACACCTCTCCACCCAAGACACGGTGGTCGGCGGATCGGCCGGCGACGGGATGGGCAACCTCTACACCACCGGCAACGTGAACGGCTGGGGAGACACCTTCTCCGAGGATGTGACCGTCAGCAGGATGAACGCCGACGGCACGCAGGGCTGGGCGAAGGTCTGGCACGAGAGCTACGAGCAGCTCGCCCCCGACCCTGGCCAGAACGGCGAGTCCGGCGGCTCCGCCGACTCCATCTCCTACGACGATGGCTACATCTACACGGTGATGCGCCGCAGCGTCACCAGCTACAACAGCTTCTTCTCGTCGCTGGTGCTCAAGATCGACGCGGCTACCGGCGAGCTGATCTGGTCGCGGGCCTACTCCCCCACCAGCTCCATCACCAGCTCCACTCAGATGAACAAGAGCTGCCAGCCCTACGCGGTGGACGCCACCTCGGACTACGTCCTGGTCGCGGGCACCACCTCGGACAACGCCGAGGTGCTGCTGTTCGCGTTCGACAAGGCTACCGGCGACCTGGTCTGGGATCGGGCGATGGACGTGGCCGGCGGCTACAACGATCGCGGCCACTCCCTCGCAGTGGACGGGGCGGGTAACGCCTACATCGGCGGCATCACCAACGGGCGCGGCCTGCTGATGAAGATGACTGACACCGACACCACCTCCCCCGCCTTCGGGTGGGCGAAGATGGTGGACATGGGCGTAGGGAGCAACATCAACTCGGTCGCGGTGGACGCGAGCGGCGACGTCTACACATCCTTCGACCGCCGGGGCGCCACCACCTTCTTCTCCGCGGGGAAGTGGACGCCGGATGGCGCCT
The DNA here is from genome assembly GCA_016938035.1 of Deltaproteobacteria bacterium. Lineage (GTDB taxonomy): Bacteria > Myxococcota_A > UBA796 > UBA796 > JAFGVK01. Next base: position 35,092 of record JAFGVK010000098.1, read on the forward strand.
TGGTCTGGGGCAAGACCTGGGACGAGGACAACGCCGGCGACAACAACAACACCTACGTGGTGCGCGTGGACGGGTCGGACGTCTACGTGGGCGGTCGCATCGCCTTCAGCCCTTTCGACACGCAGTATGGCGAGGGCTTCATCATGAAGCTGGCGGCGGCGGATGGCGCCTACGACTGGGGCACCTTCTTCTACAACGGCAAGGGCGCCGAGGAGATGACGGAGCACAGGGTGAAGGGGATCGTGCCGGACAGCGGCGACCTCCTCTTGGGCGTTCAGTCCTACACCAACAGCCTCGATTTCGAGCACTACTGGGGCTATTGGTACAACGCGACCGACGCCTTCGACGCGGATCCTCCAGGGACCGGATCGGCCCGCCTGGTGGACTACGCCCCGTCGGTCACCGACGTCCCCGGCGTGACGATGACCACCCCCGCCGACGGGACCAGCCACCTCGTCGCTGGGTCTGCCTGGGTGGCGCCGCCGAGCAACGTCACCTGGACGGACTCGGTGGACACCGAGGGGAACGGCGGCGACGGGGACACCACCCTGATGATCCTCGAGCTGCACTGAGCGTCGTCGCGCGGCGCGCTGCTCGGGAGGGCAGCGCGTCGGGCCCGCTCTCGCCGATCGCCTCGATCCGGTAGTCAGGGGCGAAGGCGCCCGACAGGCGACCGGAGGCGGGGCCTGAACGCCGGGCCAGGGCTCCCCTGTTGGAGGTGGCGTCGCTGGCATCTGGACGCGACCCGGCGAACGCGGCCGGGGCACCGCCTCCGCGTGGCGTGGTGGCGATGCGCGAGCGAGCCGCTGAGTGGCGGCTCGATACACACGCGGGCACGAGCCGCCTCGGGGCGGGTCGGCGCGCGCTCCGTGCAGCCGGCTGGCTGACGTGCGGGTGCCACAGGCAGGGTCCTCTCCGAGGGACGTGGGCGGTGGGGCGCCAGCGCGTCCCGCGATCAGGGCCTCTCGATCTGCTCCATGCGCCGCCGCCCCACCCGCTCGCAGAGGATGATCTCAGCGTCGTCTGGGCGCACGTCCAGCCGCATCGAGAAGGATCCGGGGGCAACGCGAGCGCAGCGGGGGCGGTACAGCCTGCCCGTCCGC
>JAFGVK010000099.1 GCA_016938035.1 Deltaproteobacteria bacterium
GCCCCCCTGCCCCTCGCCACAGCGGTCGCCCCCCCCCCCCCCTTCCTCCTCCAGAGCGGCCCGACACTCGGAAACAGACTGTGTACCGCAAACACCCCGTGATCGGCGAGGACCACATCCAGAAGGCCCTGGACACTTGGGCATCCATCGGGGCGGTCGTCCCTAGACTGGTGGAAGACGCCGGCCAGTGCGGCCCTACAGCCGGCCTTATGGGTGAGGGTGGGCGCAGCATCCGACGCCGAGCTGGACGAATCGGGATCCTATGGGATCTGTGGTGTGACCTTGACGCCACCCTTGAGCCACTCGTAGGACCCCCCCTCTGCGCGTGGCGAGGCCGGCGGCACAGCGGGAGAACGCCGATTTTCGTCGCAACGCGCTACGGGAGAACCAGCGTTTTGAAAGAGGCAGCGCAGCGGTGGGACCGCTCACGAGGGGCTCAACCCTCGGGCCCCCCACACGCCGCTCTTGGGACAGGCTGTCGGCGCCCTCAGACCTTCCCGTCATCCGCATAGACTCGGAGCCGCACCGCGGTAGCTGTCCCTCCTCGGGGTGCTCCCTGCGGACGGCCTGCCCGTGGTCAGGGCGAGCGCCTGACACCCAAGCCACTCCGATGGGATCGAAGCAGAGGGGGTCCGACAGCCTCCTGTGCGCAAGCTGACGGGCTCCACGGGCCGGGCTGACGGCCTCCGTTAGGGGGGCGGCGTAGGCTCCGACCGACAGCTTTTTTGCGGGCTGACGGTCTGAGGCGGGCAGGACGCACCCGGACCGCCTCCGAGGCGTCGCGGAGCGCACCTCCTCCCGGTGCGCCCCAGCCGCCATCCGCGCGAACACGGAGCCGCCCGCGCCCGCTCCCCGTCAGGTGCCCCTCGACGCCGCCGACCCCTCCTTTGACCGCCCCTTCTTCTCGCTCCTCTACGCCACCGGGCTCCGCCTCTCCGAGGCCTGCTTCCTGGTCCACACCACGAGGCGCCTCCACCTGGTCGCGGCAGAGGCAATCCACTAAACTCCAGCTCGAAGGAGAGACTATGCGTAAATACCAGCACGCCGTCATCACCGCCGGCACCTCGCTGCTTGCCCCCAGCAACGCCTACGGCAAGCTCGCCCGCGCCCTGCCACAGCTGCGCTTCGCCGGACCGAGGGCCCTCCCGGCGGAGGGTCTGAGCCCTGAGCAGGCCACCGACGCCTTCGTGGAAGCTGCAAGCGCCAGCGAACGCCTGCACGGCCCCGCCCCGCTCCAGGTGAGCGCGGAGTACTCCATGCTCCACGCCCTCCGCCGCAACCAGCGCCTGGCACCGCACCCCACCGTCACCCTGATCCACACCGCCACCTTCGACGGCGCCCTCGCCGCCAGGTGGGTCAAGGTGCTGATCGAGGAGGACTTTGATGCCACGGTGACGCTGAGGCCGGTCGAGGATTTCAACGTGAGCGACCGCGCCCGCCTCAAGCAGGGCATCGGCGCCTTCATGGCCGCGGTCGCCACCGCGCTGGACGGGCGCGAGCCCACCAGCACCTGCTTCGCCCCCATCGGCGGCTACAAGGTGATGACCTCGATGGGCTACCTCGCGGGGGCCTGGCTGGGCTACCCCACGGCCTACCTCCACGAGTCGGGCGACCAGATCCTGCACGAGATCCCGGCGGTGCCCATCCGCCTCCACGAGGAGGAGCTCGCCACCTTGGCGCCGCTCCTCCACAAGACCAACGCGGTGCCCCGGTGGTCGAGCCTCAGCGACGGTGAGCGCGACCTCGTGGAGCGGTACCGCTGGCTCTTTGACGTGGAGCACCTCGACGACGAGGCGTACGTGTCCGCCAACCCCTTCGCCCTGTTCCTGATGGGTCGACCGGACCTGCGGCACCTGTTCGCGCCCAAGATCCTCCTGTCCCCCGACGCGGCGGCGCGCGTCGCGGGGGCCCACGCTCAGGGCCTGGCGCGCCGTCAGCTCACCACCCTCTTGGAGCGCCTCCTCCAGCACCCCTCCGACGCGGATCTCCACCACGAGTGGTTCCCCACCCGCGACGGGTGGTCGCTCTACAAGGGGAGCATAAAGCCAGTGTTCCGGGCCCTCTATCGCCTGAAGGGCCACCGCCTGGAGGTGGCGCAGGTGTGGCTGGTGCACAAGACCGACACCCAGTACGAGCCCCCCCAGCCCGAGGAGGTGCTGAGCAGCCTCTCCGCCCGGTTGGACACCACGCGGTGGGAGGACTGGACCGAGCGCGTCTATCGCCCGTGAGGCGTCGCGCGGAGAGACAGGCCCGGGCACATCGAGGCGGGTTCGTCCGTCGAGGCGAGCGGGTGAGGGCCGGCTCCGGAGGTGGGATCGCGCCGGAGCAGGTGACGGGCGCCGCCACGGGCCGAGCCACCCGAGGGGCGCGCCGGGGCCCGCACCCGCTACGATCCCGACAGCACCGAGGGAGGAGCGCCCGCCGCACCGGACATCACCTCCGCCACGGCGCGCTGCAGTTCGTCGCCGGTGAAGGGCTTGGCGAGCAGCGGGAAGCGGTCGAGCGCGTCGGCGGTGAGCTCCTCCGGGGAGTAGCCGGTGATGAGCAGGACCCTGGTGCCGGGGTGGCGTTCGAGCAGCTCCTGCGCCAGCTCTAGCCCGTTGTGGCCCGGTAGCATCACGTCGCAGACCAGGAGCTCTGGCGGGCGCTCCGCCGCGCGCGCCAGCGCCTCAGCCAGGTCCCCCGCCTCCGCCACCACGAGGCCCAGCCCCCGCATCACCCGGGCCAGCACCCGCCTCACCGCGGGCTCGTCCTCCACCAGCAGGGCGGTGGTCCCCCGCGCCTCCCAGGCCACCGCGCGCGCCCGCTCCGACGCAACAGCCTCGCCGAGGGCGACCCGTGGGAGGAAGAGCGAGACCGTGGTCCCCTCCCCAGGGGCGGTGTCCAGCGCAACCCTGCCCCCCCACTGGTGGGCGAGGCCGAAGACCGTGGCCAGCCCCAGCCCCGTTCCCCCCTTGGCGCGGGTGAAGAAGGGCTCGAAGCACCGCGCCGCGGTCTCTGCGTCCATGCCCACACCGTCGTCGCGCACGGACAGGCAGACCTCCTCACCCTCCAGGCGGAGGCCGATCGCGATCGAGCCGCCCTCGCCTACCGCGCGGAGGGCGTTGACGACGAGGTTCGAGAGCACCCGCTCCACCTGCGCTGCTGCGACCCGCGCGCCCAGGCCGTGGTCCAGCACGTGCAGCGCGAGGCGCGCCTGGCTGCCCACCAGGCGGACGAGCAGCGGCGTGATCCGGGCGACGGTCGCCGAGAGATCCACGACCCCGGCGCTGGACGCGTCGCCGTGAGAGAAGGCCCGCAGCTCCTGAGTGATGTTCGCGGCCCTCGCCACCGCCGCCTGGACCTCCCGCAGGTCCTCGCGGGCCTGGCCGGTGAGCGCCTGTGCGGCGACCGAAGCGGAGGCGGCGATCACGGTGTGGATGTTGTTCAGATCGTGGACCAGACCGCCCGCGAAATGTCCGAGCAGGCCCAGCTTCCGCACCCGCCCCAGCTCCCTCGCCTGGGCGGCGAGGCGGCGCTCCTCTGAGAGCAGCTCGGTCACGTCCGTGAATTGGAAGACCACCAGGCCCCCGTCGCTCGGCTCCGCGCTGCGCACCTCCATGACCCGCTCGCCCCCTGGGCACTGGAAGCTCATGAGCTGCGGCTCCAGCAGCCCGCTCCTCAGGCCCCCCAGGAGCGCCGCGCGCTGGCTGGGCTCGACGACCCGCTCCCAGATGCTCAGATCGCGCGGATCCGCGTCGTCCCCCAGGCCACACAGGCGCGAGAGGGCCGCGCTGACGTAGGTGAGGCGCGGCGCACCCGGCGATCCCACCGCCACAACGTCCGGGAGCAGCTCCCCGACCCGCTCCAGCAGCTCCTTGGACCGCTGGAGCGCGCCGAGCTGCTCCCGGTGGTGGCGCTCGCCCTCGTTGGCCTGAGCCAGCAGGTGCTCCATCTGGACCATCGTGAGGTACATCAGGGCGCCCACCCCGAGGAGCTGCACCAGCCCCACCACGTCCGAGAGGTGAGGGTCCAGGGGAGCGGGGGGAGGGAGGAGGCTGGCCTGGTCCAGCGCCCAGGACGTCACGACGATCGCGAAGGAGAGCCCGAACCCCGCGAGGGCCGCGCGGCCGCCAAAGAAGCTGGCGAGCGCGACGACGAACAGCAGGAAGGCCCCCGCCGACAGGGGGTCGGGCCCCCCCAGCGCCACCACCCGCCCGGCGAACGTGAAGGCCATCGCGCCAGCGAGGAGGTACCGGGCGAGGCGGGACCACCCCGCACGGATCAGCAGCAGGGTCCCCACCAGCAGGGGGGGCGGGAGCGACGCGACCACCCCCAGCGGGCCGGCGTCGGGGATCGACATCGCCATCACCCACACCGCCAGCGAGCCGCCCAGCAGCAGCCAGGTGATGCCCTCCACCACCATGCGGTCGAAGCCCATCCAGCCTGGCCTCACGTGGCCTCCTCGGCCCGAGGGAGGCTCAGCCTCACCCCACCGCCCTCCGCCACCCACAGGCGCGCGCCCTGGGGCAGCCGCCCACGCATGCTGTGGACCCACGCCAGGTCCCCCACCGGGGCGCCGTCAATATCCACGCGGACCGCGTCCTCGTCAGGGTGGACCCCCACCTGGAGCTGGCCCGCGCCCCGCCGGGCGCAGTCCGAGGCGACACAGAACAGGAGCAGCGCGACGTCCTGGGCGCAGCCGTGAACCAGGTCTTCCGACGCGGTAGAGACCAGCTCCGCACGCACGTCTGGCGGGAGCAGGCGCCCCAGCAGCGCGAGGGTCTCGCCCACCAGCTCCGAGACCCTGTAGTCCCCGGCGGACTCGCGCGCGCGCCCGGCGAAGGCGAGCAGGGCCGTGGTGAGGGTCTCGGCCCGGGCCGCCGCCAGCTGAATCTCGTCCAAATCAGCGCGGGCGGGGTGGTCCTGCTCCAGCTCCTCCTCGGTAAAGCGCGTGTAGGCCTGGATGGCGGAGAGCATGTTCCGCAGGTCGTGCGCCACCCCTCCAGAGAGACGCCCCAGAGCCTCCAGCTCCTCCGCCTGCTGGAGGCCTTCGGCGTGCCGCGCCTCCTCGCGTCGCCTGGCGAGCTGCTCGGTGACGTCGGTGAGCACCGTGACGCGGATCCCGTCCGCGTCGGGCTCGCTGCAGCGCACCGCCAGGCTCAGCGGCGCCCCACTCCGGCCGATCAGCTCCACCGGCGAGGGCCAGCGCGCGGGGTTGGTGAGGTGCGCCGCCACCTCTGCCCGATGCACCTGGGCGACCACCTCCAGCAGCGCGGTGGGGTCCTCGACCACGCGCAGGCCCTCCTGCCCGGTGAGCGCCCACCAGGCGCCGCCGACGAGCCGGAACCGCCCCCTCCCCTCGTCGGTGAGGAGCAGGGGCCCCGGTAGGGTCCCGTCGATGACCCGAAAGACCTGCGCCTGCTCCCGGATGGCCTCCTCCTGGTCCAACACCGCGCGCTCCGCCTCTTGGACCCTGCCGACCGCGCTGCTCAGGGTGTGCAGCCCCAGGTGCAGGATGACCGCGGTGAACGCCATCGCGGCCACCACCCGGAACATCCCGCGGAAGGGGTCCTGTGGCCCAGACAGCGGTGGCAGCAGCGGGGTGTCCTCCATCAGCAAGAAGATCACGGACACCAGCAGCGCCGCCGCGGTGGACCAGGCTGCCCCCCTGCGCCCGTCGAGCATCGCCGCCAGGACCACCAGCGCCATGAGCATGATGGACCAGCTGGAGTGCAGCCCTCCGTCGAAGGCCATCCCGACGCAGGTGGCCGCCCACAGGCCAGCCATCAGCGCCCACGAGGCCCGCACCGCGTCTCGCCGCCACAGCCCCAAGGCGACCAGGACCCCCACCACCACGAAGGGCATGCCCAGGACGTCGCGCCCAGGCCCTCCCGAGAACAACGCCTGAATCGTGGCGATCGGGGCCATGACCATGACGATCCCACCGATCCAGGGGAGCAGCTGGCGCAGGATCGGCTCCGGGAGGCCCCGAGGGGGCGGGCGGTCGGCGCGCTGAGACGGCGGCGTCGCGATGTGGTCCGGCTCGTTCACTGTCCCCCAATCCGGTGACCCAAGCGGGCCACCCGCCAGGGCATCGGCACAGGGGAGAGGTGCCTTGAGCGGTGTCGTGGGCCAGGATCCCCGCGTTGGCTGCGCGTTGGCGCTGGCCACAGGGGACCGGGGCCGGCGGACCGAGGGCGTCTGGCGGTCGGAGGAGGCCCCCGCGGCCTCGTCTGGCCCCTCGCCGACCCACGCGCCGGAGCCGTGACGGGGTGCCTCGCGAGCCGGCAGCTCGGTGGACTGGGTCCGAGGGCACCTCGCTGTCGGCGGGGCTCAGCGTCTCGCCCAGGTGGGCGATGCTGCTGGGCGTTCGGCACGCGCCCGGCGCACGCGCGGGGGGGGGGGGGGGGGGGGGGGGGCCGGGGGGGGGGGGGGGGGGGGGGGGGGGGGGGGGGGGGGGGGGGGGGGGTGGGGGGGGGGGACACACCCCCCGGCGCGGGCGGGGACGCCCCCTTGGGGGGGAGGCGATCGGCGATTGGGAGCATCGAGCGCGGGTAGCCCCATGCCCCTCCGCGAGCGACGCGAGCCCTGAGCTGACCTTGGACCCTGGGATGAGCCCCTCGAAAATTGTCCAACCACTGCGCTGCCTCTCCCAAAAAACGCGGGTTCGCACGCAGATCGTTGCGACAAAAATCGGCGTTCTCCCACAGCATCGGCGGCATTGCCACGCACAGAGGGGGTTCTTACGAGTGGCTCATGCTTCCCATGGAGGGCTGAAGCGCCCCCTGTGAGACGGTCCAGCTGACGGACCGGTGCCCCATCTCGAGAGGGTGGTCCCCGCCCCCAGCGACCCCTGGAGGGGTCAACCACGACGCCCGCACGAGCCCGCTAGCGCCGCCGCCCCGCGACCAGCAGCCACAGCCCCGCCAGCAGCCCGGGACCGCCAGCCTGGAGGCCCACGGTCGAGCAGCCGATCTCGATGTCACCCGGGTCAACGTCGCAGCTGAAGACGCCCAGGTCCTCGTCCTCCACCCCGCAGGCCGCGAGCTCCGCGTCGATGGGGTGCGCCGCGTCGCGCTGGAGCACCACCCCGTAGGCGGTGCTGGCCAGGCAGCTGGGCTGCCCCTCCGCACACGCCGTGCACGCCAGGCCGAGGGTGTTTGCCAGGGTGCAGAGCGCGTCGCCCGCCGGCTCCTCGTCCTCCGCCGTGACCAGGTAGGCCAGAGGCTCAGTGTCCACCCGGACCGTCGCCACCGCGTGCGCCTCATCCGAGGCGCCGCTGTCCCACCCCACCGTGAGGGACAGGTCCTCAGCGAGCAGGTCCGTCGCCCCCATGTCGACCATCAGGCGGTCCCTGGACCAGGTCAGCAGGCCCTGGCTGTCGAGGTGCCCGGTGTCGCGCAGCACCGAGCAGTCAAAGCCCTCCTGACGCGAGACCAGGCGGAAGCTGGCCTGATCGCCCTCTACCGAGAGCAGCTCCAGGGCGAGCCGGCCGAAGGACCCGGTCAGCATGTCCACCGGCATCAGGAAGAAGGTCCCCCCCACCACCTCGTAGGGAACCCCGACGACGCCCGCCGCGTCGAAGCCCTCGTCCTGCCCCCAGGCCCCCACCGCGAACGTCTGGGAGATGGGGTAGCCCGGCGCACCGACGAAGCCGACCACCTCGTACTCCCCAGGGGAGAAGCCGTCGCGGGACACCCACTTCACGTGCCCCCCGTCGTACTCCCGCGTCTCGAGGGCCACCTCGGCCCCGCCCTGGTCGAGGACCACGGGCTCTGGCGGGCTGCCCAGGTCGGCGCAGTCCCGGCGGCCCTCGCGGTCGTAGACCTGCTCCCCGTCCGTGAAGTGGCAGAGCTCCGCGTCCATAGCGAGCGGATCCCAGGCGGCCGCGGGGAGGTCCTGGGCGTACCACACCAGCTCGGTGGTGTCCTCGCCGCCCTTCAGGGCGCCGCACCCCGCCAGGGACCCCGCCACCACTAGGCCAAGACCGGCCCATCGCCCCATCTCACGCTCGATCATCGCTGCCTCCGAGAGGCCGCGTGCCCCCGCGGCAGGATCAGTATTGCCGCCCCGAGACCGACCCGCGCGGACCGCGAGACTACGCCCGGCGGATCGAAGGGCGCCGGGCCGAAGCGCAGGGCGTGCGGCGCACCCTCGGGAGGGAGCCCCCTCCTGGCACCCGGCGGGCGCGAGGGCACGCGCCCAGAGGCCCCCCGAGGGGGGTGATGGACCGAGGGCTGGCGCCCCCCACCCGGCGGCACAGCCCTCGGAGTGGCCCGACCGCGGCCCGCCCCCTTCCCGCGCCTGTCCACCTGCGCTACCCTCCGTCCATGGCGCTGACACCCCTCTTTCTGGACCTTGAATTCTCGCGACAGGGGCGCCTGCTGCGCTGGGGGGCGCTGCTGGAGGGAGCGGTGTGGGAGGGGGGGCGCTCCGACCTCAGCCGCCTCGCCCTCGCCGCGAGGCGCGCGGACGCGGTGGTGGGCCACAACCTGCTGGGCTTCGACCGGCCCCACCTCGCCGACGCGGTGGGGGAGCACCCCGTGCTGGAGCTGCCGGCGATCGACACCCTGATCCTGTCGCCGCTGGCCTTCCCCAGCCGCCCCTACCACCGGCTGGTGAAGGACTACCAGCTGGTGCGCGACAGCCTGCCCGACCCGGTCGGAGACGCCAGGCTCTGCCAGACCCTGTACCGCGAGCTCGTGCAGACCCTCGCCGAGCGCTCGTCGGAGGAGCGGGCGTGGCTGCGCGCGGCGCTGCGCACCCTGGGGAGCGGCTTTGACACCCTGCTGGGCGACGCCCCCGCCCTCCCCCCGCGCGAGGCGCTGCTCCTCCTGCGGCCCGCCCTGGCGGGGCTGTGCTGTGAGCCCGCTCTGGACCAACTGATCGGCGCGCTCCGCCCCGAGGATCTGGTCCCCCTCGCCTACGCCCTGAGCTGGATCCTCCACGCCAGCCCCGGCGACGTGCTCCCCCCGTGGGTGCGGCGCCGGTGGCCGAGGACAACCGCCCTGCTCCGCCTGCTCCGCGACCGGCCCTGCGAGGGGGGCTGCGCCTGGTGCGACGAGGTCCACGACGCGGAGCGGCAGCTAGAGCAGATCTTCGGCTTCGCAGCCTTCCGCGATCACCCCGCTGACGGGGAGGGCAGGCCCCTGCAGCGGCAGATCGTCAGGGCCGGGATGGCCGACCAGAGCCTGTTCGCCGTGCTGCCCACAGGGGGGGGCAAGTCCCTCTGCTTTCAGCTCCCCGCCGCGGTCCGTCACCGGCGCAGGGGCAGCCTGACCGTGATCCTGTCGCCCCTCCAGGCCCTGATGAAGGACCAGGTCGACAACTTGGCCGACAGGGTGGGCCTGACCGCGGGCACCATCTACGGGGGGCTGCCCGCCGCGCTCCGCAGGCGCACCCTGGACCAGCTGATCGACGGCACCCTGTCGATGATCTACCTGTCGCCCGAGCAGCTCCGCAACCGCACCATCCGCAGGGCGCTGCTCCAGCGGGAGATCGGCGCCTGGGTCCTCGACGAGGCCCACTGCCTGTCCAAGTGGGGGCACGACTTCCGCACCGACTACCTGTACGCCCCCCGCGCCATCCGCGAGCTCTCGCTGGAGGCGGGGGTGGAGGTGCCCCCAGTGGCCTGCTTCACCGCGACCGCACAGGCGGCGGTGATCGACGAGACCACCGGGATCTTCCGCGCTGAGCTGGGGCTGGACCTGCGCAGGTTCCTCGGCGGGGTAGACCGCGACAACCTCTCGTATCAGGTGATGGCGGTGCCCCGGCGCGAGAAGGTGCAGACCCTGCTGTCGTTGCTAGCGGAGCACCTGCTCGACAGGCCGGGCGCGGCAGTGGTCTTCGCCTCCCGGCGCAAGGAGGCCGAGGAGACCGCCCGGCTGCTGAGGAGCAGGGGGTGGGAGGCGGCGGCCTACCACGGGGGGATGGAGCCCAACGCGCGCCGCGAGGTGCAGGACCGCTTCCTGGGCGACGCGGTGCGGGTGATCGCCGCCACCTCCGCCTTCGGGATGGGCGTGGACAAGCCGGACATCCGGCTGGTCATCCACCTCGCCCCCCCTGGCTCGCTGGAGTCCTACCTGCAGCAGGCGGGGCGCGCGGGGCGGGACGGGGAGGAGGCGCGCTGCGTGCTGCTCTTCGACGAGGGCGACGTGGACCGGGAGTTCGAGCTGCAGGGGCGCTCTCGCCTGTCACTCCAGGACCTTCAGCGGCTGCTGAAGACGGTGCGGGGCGAGCAGCGGGGGCGGGGGCAGCTGGTCATCTCGCCCGGCGCGCTCGCCCGCACCGAGTCCACAGGTGCCTTCCCCCCCGACGATCCGATGCAGACCACCAGGATCGCCACCGGCCTCTCCTGGCTTGAGCGGGCCGGGCACCTGCAGCGCGACCTGAACCACACCCTGGTGTTCCAGGGGCGCCCCAGGATCCGGAGCCTGGCAGAGGCCCGCGCGCGCGTCGCGGCCCTGCGGCTCCAGCCCAAGGCCCTGGAGCGCTGGCTGACGGTGTACCAGGCGCTGCTGTCGGCCAACCCCGACCAGGGCTTCACCGCGGATGATCTGGCGGACCTCGCCCAGCTCATCGCTGAGGAGGGGGTGAGCGCCGCCGAGGCGGGGCGGGCGCTGATCCGCCTGCTCCACCAGATGGTCCAGGCGGGGCTGCTGGAGGAGGACCTGCTGATCAGCGCCTTCCTCCGGCACAAGGTCGCGGACCCTGCCCAGGCCCGGCTCGCCAGGGCGGTGACGGAGGAGGAGGCGCTCCTGTCGCTCCTGCAGGAGGAGCACCCCGATCACCAGGAGCCCGCCTTCGCCGACCTGAGAGCGCTCTCGGGCGCGCTGGGAGGGCGCTCCCTCACCGTGGAGCCGACCAGGGTGCGGCTGCTGCTCCAGGCCCTCGCCCAGGACGGGCGCGGGATGGCCCAGGGGACCAAGGGGAGCCTGAGCCTGCGCTTCGCTGGGCACCAGACCCTCAGGGTGCGCCTGAACCGGAGCTGGTCCGCCCTGCTGGAGCTGGCCCGCCGCCGGCGCCTGGCCGCGGCGGTGGTGCTGGAGGCGCTGGTCCTGTGCCTCCCTCCCGACACCCCGCCCAAGAAGGACGCCCTGGCCTCCACCTCGCTCACCGAGCTGGTGGGGGCGGTCCGCTCGGACCTGATCCTGGGGCCCTCGCTGAAGGACCCCGTCGCGGCGGTGGAGCGCGCCCTGCTCTACCTGCACGAGGTGGGTGCCATCCACCTCCAGAACGGCCTCGCCGTCTTCCACCAGGCGTGGGAGCTCACCCTCTCGCCAGGAGGCGGCAGGTACGCCTCCGCCCACTACGCGCCGCTCTCGGAGCACTACCGCGAGCAGGTGGTCCAGACCCACGTCATGGGGGAGTACGCGCGGGTGGGGGTGGGCAGCCCGGACCGCGCCGCGGGGCTGGCGCGGGACTGGTTCACCCTGGAGCGGGAGGACTTCCTCCAGCGCTGGGTCGCGATGCGAAAGGGCGAGCTGGCCCGGCCCACCACCCCAGCCACCTGGCGGAAGATCGTCGATGATCTGGTCGACAGCGCGCAGATCGACATAGTGACCCGCGACCCACGCAAGAACCTGCTGGTGCTGGCTGGCCCGGGGTCTGGCAAGACCAGGGTGCTGGTCCACCGGGCCGCGTGGCTGATCCGGGCCAAGGGCGAGCCGGCGAGCAGCCTGCTGGTGCTCTGCTACAACCGCGCCACCGCGCGAGAGCTGCGGGGGAGGCTGGAGCTCCTGCTGGGGCAGGACACCGCCCGGCACATCAGGGTCTACACCCTGCATGGGCTGGCCCTGCGGATCGCGGGGGGCGCCACCGAAGAGGAGGCGGACTTCGACCAGGTGCTCGCGCGCGCCACCGACCTGCTGGCAGGGGGAGACGCCCTCGACCAGGTGCGCGGCGAGGCCCTCGCCGGGGTCCGCACCCTGATGGTGGACGAGTACCAGGACCTCGACGCCGCGCAGTACGCCCTGATCTCAGCCCTGGCCGGCCGGACCCTGCGGGACGAGGAGAGCCGGCTGCGGGTGATGGCGGTAGGAGACGACGACCAGAACATCTACGCCTTCCGGGGCGCCTCCACCGAGTTTATCGCGCGCTTCCGCGAGGACTACGCCGCCGAGGAGCGGCTGCTCCTCACCAACCACCGCTCCACCCCCCAGGTGATCGAGGCGGCCAACGCCCTGATCCGACATGCCCCCCAGCGGCTGAAGCGTGGGAGCGAGGTGCGCCCCACCGACCGGCACAGCCACCACCCCGGCGCCCGCTGGCGCACCCTCGACCCCATCGCCCACGGGACGGTGCAGCGGCTCCGGGTGCCCGACGCCCCCACTCAGGCCCGCGCCGCCCTCGACGAGGTGAAGCGCCTCCGCGACCTGGACCCGGCGGTCCCCCTCGATCACTTCGCGGTGCTCGCCAGGAGCCGGGCGCCCCTGTGGGCCCTCAGGCACCTGTGCGAGCGCGACGGGATCCCCTGTCGCTGGCCGCTCCCGCCCGGGGTGCGCCTGCCCCTCCACAGGGTCCGCGAGGCGGCGCAGCTCCTCGATCGGCTCGACGCGGAGCCGGACGCCCTGATCCGGCCGGAGACCCTGCGGGGGTGGATCCGCGGCGCCCCCCTCTGGACCGACCTGCTGCGCGAGGAGGTCGACGCCTGGGAGGCCGCCCGAGGGTCCACCGAGCGCCCCGCGGCGGTGCTCCGCCAGGCGCTCTACGAGGCGCTCAGCGACGCGGCGCGCGCGGCCTCGGTGGGGAGGGGGCTCACCCTCTCCACCCTGCACGGCGCCAAGGGGCTGGAGTGGCCCCACGTGCTGATCCTCGACGAGCCCTGGCGCGAGGAGGACCTCGACGCCGCGAGGCGCCTGCTCTACGTGGGGATGACCAGGGCGCGCGAGACCCTGGCGCTCCTGGACCAGGGGCACAGCCCCCTGCTGGCCGCCCTGGACGGCCCCTCCCTGCTGGACCGCTCCCTGGCCCCGCGTGAGGGGCCGCCGCAGGTCTGGTACCACACCCTCGACCTGGGCGACCTGTGGCTGGACTACGCGGGGCGCCAGCCCGCCGGCGCGGGGGTCCACGGGGCGCTTCAGCGCGCCGAGGTGGGAGCCAGCGTCCACCTCCACGAGGTGGGCGAGACCGTGCAGATCTCAGATCAGGGGGGCGCAGCGCTCGCGGTCCTGTCGCGCGCCGGGCGCGAGCGCTGGCGCGGCGCGCTGGGGCGCCCCGCCGTGGGCACCCTGCTCGGACTGTTCCGCTGGGACGCGGCCCGCACCGACCTCCCCTGGAGAGCGCGGCTGCGGGTGGAGCGGTGGGAGCTGCCGGTGGTGGAGGTGAGGGTCCTCCACTCGGGCCGCTAGCGCTACTCCGCGGCCGGCGTCGACCAGCTCCCCTGGAACACCTTGTCCCCGTCCGGGTGCGGCGCGGTGAGCTTCCAGGTGCAGGCCCTCGCGCCACCCTTGGAGGGGCTGTCGATGGTGTAGAGCGGCGACAGGCGGTAGCCGCGGTCCTCGCCCGCGTAGCGCACGTCGTACTCGCGGCTGTTGTTCGAGGTGGAGGTGGTCTCGCCGTTGGCCGTCTTCTTGGTGGTGACGCACTCTGTGTCGAGCTTCAGCTTCCAGGTGCCGACCTCGCCCACCTTGGGGACGCGCACGTCCGCGCGGACCATGTACTTCCCCTCCGGCAGCTCACCTGCCTCCATGCCAAGGAAGCGGTCGCAGGTCTTGCCCTGCCCCTCGCAGATCCCGACGCCGCCCTCCTCCCAGGGGCGCACGCCCTCGCGGATGTCGTCGAGCATCGGCTGGACGAGGCTCTTCTCGAAGGGGGTGAGGGTCGTGGCAGCGCCAGCCTTGGCCGCCGTGGCGGCGGTCCCGGCGGGAGCGGCGTCCTTTCCAGCGCAGATGGAGGCGCACTCGGCCTCACCGCAGGCGCCAGGGGCGGAGCCGCAGCCGGACAGGAGGGCCGCAGCCCAGAGCGTGATCAGAATTCGCATACTTCCTCCTCGGAGTGCCCGAATCCTATCGCTGCATCGGCCACAGTTCAACACAGGGCGAGCGCCGCACCGCAGGGCACCGGGGGCGCCCCGCGCGACAAGGAGACCGCGCCACAGGGCCAGCACCGCCAGCCTGACGGGACCATCGGGTGAATGGGCGCGTCAGGGCTTGTGGGAGTGGACCGAACCGGTCGCCGCTAGGAGACCTTGGACCAGCTCACCCGGTTCCGACCCGACGACTTGGAGAGGTACATCGCGTCGTCCGCGGCCTTCATCACTGAGTCCACCGTGGCGTCGCGCATCCCCTTCTCCAAGCTCGCCCCTCCGAAGGAGGCGGTGACGCGGATCTCCCGCTCGTCACGGCACTTGATGGGGTCCTTCCCGATCGCCTGCCGGCACCGCTGCGCCACCGCCCAGGCGTCACGCGGGGCGGCGTTGGGGAGCACCAGGGCGAATTCCTCGCCCCCCACCCGCCCGACCAGGTCCCCTGTGCGGAGCTGCCCGGCCACCCGGCGGGCGATCTCCCGCAGCACGTCATCGCCGGCCCCGTGGCCGTAGGTGTCGTTGACCTGCTTGAAGTGGTCCACGTCGAACATCACCAGCGACACGGGCTCGCCGCTCTGGCGGGCGTCCTGGAAGATGGTGTCGGTGACGTGGAGGAAGCGGCGCCGGTTGGCCATCCCGGTGAGCTCGTCGGTGGCGGCGAGGCGCTGCAGCTCGAGGTTGGCGCGCTCCAGCATCCGCGCGAGGGCAGCCTTCTCCTCCAGCGCCTTCTGGAGCGCCTGGGTGAGGTCCTCGTACTCGTGGGTGATCTCGATCAGGGAGCGGTTGGCCTCAGAGATGAGCTGCTCGAAGCGCGGCTGGTGCCCGACCCTGATGCGGAGCTCCTTCGCCACCTCCGGGAGCTTGTCCTGGGTGGCGTTGCACAGGCTCTCCAGGGTGAGGTCGGAGCGGGTGGGGATCTGCGCCAGGATCCCCCGCGCCTCGCGCACCGACTCCTCGGAGCCGCCCGAGTGGAACACGTCCGAGACCAAGTCCGCGGCGCCCGCGAGGAGCGAGACGCGCCGCACCCGCCGGTCCTGGATCGAGGGCCGGGCCTGGTGGTGGGCGCCCACCGCCTCCGCGAGATCTATCGGCAGATCCCAGTGCTCCGTGAGCACCCCGAACATCTCGGTGTGGGTGGTGGAGCAGACCTCGAATTCCCGCTCCAGGCGCCGCTTGGCGCCGAGCATCTGGATCGCCTGCAGCTCCTCGGTCCGGTCGGGCCACACCGCCGCCATCGCCAGGTAGCCCACGTCCTGCACCAGCCCCAGGGTGAAGGCCTCCTGCGGGTCCTCGAAGCCAGCGATCCGGGCGAGCTCAGCGGCAAGCAGCGCCCTGCGCAGGGAATTCTCCCAGAAGACCTCGGTGTTGAACGCGCCGAGGTCGATCTTTGCGGTGAGCACCCGGACCACGTGCGCCACCGCGTGGTTGCGGATCGCCCGCACCCCCAGGGTGACGGTCGCCTGCTGCACGGTGCGCACCGGCTGCGAGAGCGAATAGGCCGGGCTGTTCGCGAGGCGCAGCAGCTCCACCGTGAAGGCCGGCTCGGTGACGACGATGTCCCCCAGGCGCCGGAGAGAGACCCCGGGCTCTCGGGCTACCTTGATGATCCGCTGCATCAGCGCCGGCGGTGAGGGGAGGGTCTGAATGGCTGCGGCGACCTTCTCCCTGGTGGCGTCGTCCATAGGGCTCCTCGGGAACGAAACGAAGTGTTGTGGAGCAGCATAGCGCCTGCGGGCGGAAGATTGAAGTGCGCGCGGCGCGGTCTCCGCTACTTGGGAGGCAGCTCCTCCTCTCCCGGTAGGCGGATCTCCTCGGGATCTTCATCCGAGCGAAGCACGGTAAATTCGACACGTCGGTTGATTCTAGCCGCCTCTGGGTCGTCGTGGGGGACCAGCGGGCGGCGGAAGCCGTAGCCCTTGGGGATGAGCCGGGTCTCATCGATGCCGCGCGCCACCAGCCACGCCTCCACCTGCTCGGCCCGCGCCTGCCCCAGCTCGAGGTTGTAGGCGTCGGAGCCGTGGTTGTTGGTGTGGCCCTCGATCAGCAGGTGGTCCACCTCTGGGTGCTCTACCAGCACCTGATAGACCCCCTCCAAGAAGGGCTCCGCGCTCCCCAGCAGGCGGGCGGCCCCCTCCTCGAAGAAGACGTTCTCCACCACCACGATGCGGTTCCGCTCCTGATCGAGGTAGGCGAGCGGCTCGGGCGGCTGCTCCTCCGGCTCGCAGGTCGGGTCCTCGGCCGGATCCACCGCTGGGCAGCCGGGCGATCCTGGACAGGGAGGCGGCAGCCACACCGGCACCTCGTCCGCGACGCCGTCGTCCTCGTCCCGCCCCATCGCGGCGCCCACCACCACCCGCCACGAGGTGGCCCCCACCGCGTCGTTCAACCCCACCGCCAGCCCCGCCACCAGCCAGGTTCCGGGCTGATAGCGAGAGTGGGTGGTGAGCATCGCCTCCACCGGCACCGAGCGCCAGCCGGTGACCCCCTGCGCGGTCAGCTCCAGCCCGAGCCCGAAATCCTCGCGGGCCTCCAGCCGCACCCCCGCCCCCAGCAGCGGCCCGGAGCCCACCGCGAGGTTGCGGACCTGCTCCGCAGGCGACAGGCGCGCCCCCCCGTTGACGGTCCAGCCGAAGGATCCGAGGGACTGCCCCACCGCGAGGATGGCGCCGCCCCCCACGCTGGAGACCCCGACGTTGTAGCGGGAGGCCCCGGTAGGTAGCCAGACAGAGGGCGAGAGCGCGACCCCGACCCTGCGCTCGACCGGGCGCACCAGGGACCAGGTGGCTCCCACCCGCGCGTCCCCTGCCCCCGCGAAGGAGCCCACAGGGGTGGCCCCCAGGGCGTGCCCGGCCCAGGTCGCGTCGAAGCGCAGCCAGGCGACAGGGCTCCAGCCCAGCGCAAAGTTGGCCGTAGTGAGCGCGGTGATCAGCGGGACCTTCCCGTCCGGCAGCACCTCCATCAGGGGCTGGTTCCCGTGATCGACCAGCACCGCCACGTCGAAGCCGGGGGGCGCCATGTCCGGGGTCACCAGCCGCACATAGGCCCCGGGATCCGACGAGCGCCCGAAGACCTGGAAGCCGTGAGCGTCCAGGCCCCCCGCCAGGGCGAGGCCGCTGAGCAGCAGGGCGATCACCGCCGCCTCCGGATCAGCCCGAGCCACAGCCAGGGGACGAGCAGCGCCCCGGCCTTGCCACCGACACAGCCGCCACCCACAAGATCGCCGGTGTAGTCCACATAGTCGGGGATGTCGTCCCTGTCCTCGTCCCGCTCCCCCTCCTCCGCGTCCGAGTAGCCGTCCCCGTCCGAGTCCAGGTCGAGGGCGTTGATCACCCCGTCTCGGTCCACGTCGGTGTCGGGCACCCCGTCCTGGGTGGGGTCCACCGACATCTCCCGCGCGGTGCGGATGCCGTCCCCATCATCGTCGGTGTCGAGCGCGTTGATGACCTGGTCACCGTCCGTGTCCAGGGGGTGCTCCGGGTCTGGAGCCTCCTCCCCGTCGAGCAGGCCGTCCGCGTCGCTGTCGGGCACCAGCATGTCCGTCCCCAGCAGCCACTCGTACCAGTCGATCAGGCCGTCCGCGTCCCGGTCCGCCCCCTCTGGGAAGCCGTCACAGTCATCGTCAAGGTTGTTCCTGATCTCCTCAGCGCCGGGGTAGATGCTGTCCATGGCGTCGTTGCAGTCCGCGTCCAGGTCGAAGCCGTCGCCGTCCTTGTCGAAGTCGTTGGCGCCGTCGCAGTCCTGGTCGATGCCGTCGTACCACACCTCCGCGGCCCCGGGGTGGACGCGGGAATTGCCATCGTCGCAGTCGTCCCCGCCCCAGTCCTGGTGATCGTGCCCATCCATGTCGGCGTCGTAGTCAGACCACCGGTCGCAGTTCTCATCCACCCCGTCGTACCAGGTCTCAGGGGCCCCTGGCCAGGCGTCAGGGTTGGTGTCGTCGCAGTCCACCCCACCCACCGCCTCACCCGGGTAGCCGTCGCCGTCTACGTCCCGCAGATCCGCCCCCGAGCAGTCCTGATCGATGTCGTCGTAGGGGATCTCCACCAGCCCGGGGTGCCTGCCAGGGTCGAGGTCGTCGCAGTCGTCCCCCGCGTAGGCGTCGTGGTCGTGCCCGTCGCGGTCCTGATCGTAGTCCGACCACCCGTCGCAGTCGCGGTCCTGACCGTCATACCAGACCTCTGTGGCCCCAGGGTGGACCAGGGCCGCCGCGTCGTCGCAGTCGGTCCCGCCATAGCCCTGGTGGTCGTAGCCGTCCCAGTCCGCGTCGAAGTCCGACGACCCATCGCAGTCCTGGTCGATGCCGTCGTACCACACCTCGATCGCGCCGGGGTGCACCGCGGCGTTGGTGTCCTCGCAGTCTACTCCCCCTGCCTCCTCCCCCACGTAGCCGTCGCCGTCCACGTCCCGCAGATCCGATCCAGAGCAGTCCTGATCCACCCCATCGTAGGGGATCTCCACCGCGCCGGGCCAGGTGTTGGGGTCCTCGTCGTTACAGTCGATGTGATCGTACCAGCCGTCCCCGTCCACGTCCCGCACCTGCGCCTGCGGTCCACCGTAGGCGCCGATGTCGGAGCGGGACCCATCGAGATCGCGGATCGAGGGGTCGCCCGTGTTGGAGAGCGGCGAGCCGATCGCGAGGCGGAGGTCGTCATTGTCCGGGTCACCGTCGAGGGTGTAGGCGCGGAGCAGAGGATCGCCCACCAGGTTGCCAGAGGTGCCGACAGGGTCGGAGAGGGCGCCGGCGTAGTGGCCTCCGGCGTTGGACCACCCCGCGTTGTAGAAGAAGTCCGACCCAGCGACCGAGGCGCTGTCGCCATAGACGCCTCCCCCGTCCACGCCCCAGGCGAACAGGTTGTTGACGAAGCTCACCGATCCGCCCTCGATCCAGAGGTGTGCGCCCGCGATATCGGCGTTGTTCCCTAGCAGTGTGTTGTTGACCACCGAGGCGTCGGTGCCGGAGAGGGCAAGCCCCGCCCCCTTGGGTGACGCGTTCTCCACCACCCGCGAGGCGTTCAGGGTGAGCGTGCCGCGCAGGGCGTTGGCGGAGAGCGCCCCGCCCTGTGTAGCGGCCCAATTGCCCTGAAACAGCGATCGCACCGCGCTGATCGCGGTCACGTCGTCCAAGGCGACACCGCCGCCCTTTGCGCTTGCCTGGTTGCCGAGGAGGCTCACCTTGTCCAGGCTGACGCTCCCGCCATTCCACCCGTAGAGCCCTCCGCCGCTCCTGCCAGCCCGGTTGTCCTCCACCGTGCAGGAGGTCAGGGAGAGGCTGACCGCGCTGGCGGGAGTGAAGGCGATGGCGCCTCCGTACCCGAGCACCGCGACGTTGCGGAGGAAGGAGACCCCCTCCCCGGTGAGGGCCCCCGCCCTCCCCAGGGCGATCCCGCCCCCGTCACCACTGCCCGCCTGGTTGCCCACCACCGCGCCGCCGGTCATGCGCAGGGCGAGCCCCACGTCCTGCGCGTACACCGCACCGCCAGACACAGCGGCCTCGTTCGAGAGCAGGGCGCTGTCCACCAGCCGGAACCACCCCGCCTGCTCCACCGCGATGGCGCCGCCGTCGAGGCTGGCGCTGTTGGCTGCAAGCTCCGAGCCAATGTCCTCCAGCTCGCTCTCCAGCCCCACCCACACCGCCCCACCGACCTGCGCGCTGTTGCGCTGCCAGAGGCAGGCGTCGCTGCTCAGGGTGGAGCCCTCCACCAGGGCCACAGCGCCGCCCCGGTCCACCGCCAGGTTGTCCTCCAGCACCACCTCGGTGAGGGTGGCCTGGCTCCCCCCCGCGAGGGAGATCGCGCCGCCTCGCTGTGCAGAGTTGTCGCGCAGCACCGTGCCCGCTGCGGTGACGGAGGAGCCCCCCCCCGCGTAGATCGCGCCGCCGCCATAGCCTGCGTTCTCCGCCTCCCCCCCGGACAGCTCCCCCCCAGTTAGCGCCAGCTCCGACGCACCGGCGAGGTAGACCCCTACCCCCTTCCCCCGCTCGGTGCGGGCACCCGTGACCACCAGCCCATCCACGGTCAGGCTGGCGTCGTCCAGGTAGACGGCGCCCCCGTCGTAGGTGGAGCGCGCCCCCAACACCTCCAGGTCCTCCGCCACCACCGACGCGTCCTGAAAGAAGAAGGCGCCCCCCCAGGTGCCCTGGCTCCCGTCCACCGAGATCCTCGCGAGGATCGGCCGCGCGCCGCCGTAGACGTAGAGCGCGCCCCCCCTGCGCCCCGCGTTGTCGGTGAAGCTCAGGTCGGTGAGGCTCGGGGTGCCCCCCGAGACGCGGACCGCGCCCCCGTCCAGCGAGCCCACCACCCCGGCGCCATCGAGCACGCAGTCGGAGATCGCGACGCTGGCGAGCGAGAGGTCAAAGGCTCGCCCCTTGTCGGGACGCACGGTGAAGCCCGAGAAGGAGCCCCCCTCCCCCGCCATCCAGCGCACCCCGGTGAGGTTGACCGAGGGCCGCAACACGGTGACCGCGGGGCCATCGACACCCACGATGGACAAGCTCTTGCCGCCCAGGTTGAGGGACTCCGCGTAGGTGCCGGCGCGGACCTGGAGCTCGTCCCCACTCACCGCCGCGGCGATGGCCTGCTGGATCGAGGCGTAGTCCCCCCCTGTGGGGGCGACGGTCCACGTCGCACCGAGCGCAGCAGGGGAAAGGAGCCACCACATACAGTCTCCGGGACGCTGGCCTCATCGGCACGTTGGGAGGAGCGCTTGAGGAGACCGATCGGCGCTCAGGCCGCGACCAGCGACCTCGGCGCCCGGCGCGCGGCGCCCATCATCCGAATCCCCTGCCCGGCAGCCCTCCATTGGCAGCCTCCCGCCCCTCGCACCCCTGTCGCCGCCCTGGAGCGGTCAGGCGCCGCGCTGCGCCTTGGTCCCCCACGGCGCGGGTCAGGCGACGCGACGACGGGTGAGGTCCAGGGGCTCCGCGGTGGCTTCCGGGCCGACGATCCAGGGCGCCGGCGCCGCTCCCGGCTCCGATCCGCTGGCCTCTCGACGCGGGCGCTTGTTCCTGCGCTCGTCGCGCACACAGGCGCGCTTCCTCCCCAGGGAACGGCGGCCACCCGCCGATAAACCTAGCGACTCGGCGCCCGAGACCAGTCCGGAAGATTCGACGAGCAAGTTCATTCGATTATTCCTGCGGAAGGATGAATCGCTTCCTGTGACACTGTCCGGCTGATGGACCAGCGCCCCCGCCAGGCGCCTGCCCACGGTCCCAGGGCTGACCGCCGGGGCACAGGTGGAACCAGCCAAGAGGACCGGAACCCCATGGCCAGCGCAACCTGATCCGCCGCCTCGCCCCCTGTCCCTCCCGTGACATCGCGCGGGCGGGGCCGCAGCGTTGAGCCCCTCGTAATATGTCCCACCGCTGCGCTGCCTCTCCCAAAACGCTGGTTCATCCATAGCACGTTGCCACGAAAATCGGCGTTCTCCCATAGCGTCGGCTGCCTTGCCACTCGCAAAGGGGGTTCTTAGGAGTGGCTCAGCGTTCGACCGGCCTGGTCACCGTCGGGGGAGCCCCGGCGCAGCCCTTTGGCTTGCAGACCACACAGGCCCGACTCGGGACCTCGTCGGGATGCTGGGAGCCTCGGCCCGAGGCCTCGGACGGGGACACGATCCGAACCCATCGAGACAGGCTCGCCCGCAGAGATCCAAGGAAAACTCACGGTTCTAGAGGAGGAGGCGGGCCCGCTCCTGTGACGGACGACGGGCGGACGCCGAGACCACCCGATGGACCACGGGAGTGGAGGCCTGACCGCCGCAACAGAGCCTCTGCCCTCTAGACCGCCCGGCGCCGGCGCAGCAGACCGGTCACCCCGAGGATCAGGCCCCACGCCCCGGATCCCGCCAAGGAACCCGCGCTGCAGCCACAGCCGGCCTCGTACTCGCGCTCGCAGCTCGCGTCGGCGCAGGGATCGGCCTGCGCTGGCTCACCCTCAGGCCACTGGAAGGCGTCTCCGCCCTCCTCGACGCGCTCTGCCTCCAGGTCCGGCTGGTCATCGCTCGGGTCCAGGGGGTCCAGCCCCTCGGCCACCTCAGCCCCGTCGAGGGCGCCGCCCCCGTCGGTGTCTCCCGCGAGGGGATCTGTGCCGAGCTGCAGCTCCTCGCCGTCGGTGAGGCCGTCGTCATCGCTGTCGGGATCCAGCGGATCGGTGCCAGCCGCCACCTCGTCGCCATCCGACACGCCGTCCCCGTCGCTGTCCTCCTGGAAGGGATCTGTGCCCGCCGCCCGCTCGTCCCCGTCTGAGAGGCCGTCGCCATCGGTGTCAGCGAGCAGCGGATCGGTGCCGACCTCAGCCTCCAGCCCGTCCGACAGGCCGTCGCCGTCGGTGTCCGCCACCAGCGGATCCGTCCCCCCGGCCAGCTCGTCGCTGTCGAGCACCCCGTCGCTGTCCGTGTCCGCCACCAGCGGATCCGTCCCCCCGGCGACCTCCTCCCCGTCGGTGAGGCCGTCAAAGTCCGTGTCCGCCGCGTCGGGGTCCGTGCCGAGGCTCAGCTCTTGATCATCCGGGAGTCCGTCCTGATCCGAGTCCACGTCGACCGGATCTCCCCCAGAGGGATCGGTGCCGTCGTCGACCTCCCCCCCGTCCGACACGCCGTCGCCGTCCGTGTCCGCCACCAGCGGATCGGTGCCCATCGCGACCTCCTCCCCGTCGAGGAGCCCGTCGTCATCGGTGTCCGGGTCGCGGGGGTCGGTGCCGTACTGGTAGCTCTCCTCGCCATCGAGCAGTCCGTCGCAGTCGCGGTCGCGGCCGTCCTCACAGGCGTCCTGAGCGTCCTGGTTGCTGGTGACATCCCAGCACTCGCGGTCCCAGGAGGCGCAGGTGGAGCTGCTCTCGTGGATGATGATGCAGCCCGGAAGGAACAGGGCGAGGGCGAGGGCGGTGGAGAGCTGTCGCATGGGAACTCCTCAGTGCAGCCGACCGCAGAGGCCGGGATGCCTGACGGACGCTCCCACGCGCGCCCTATTCGACACCTCAGGCTTTTTTGTACGGCGCGAGCTTGTCACGCAGCTCGCCAATCAGGCCCCCCAGCACCCCCTCGAGCCGCTTCACACCGTCCTCGCCCTTCATGACGAAGTGATCGATCTCGATCACCGTCTGCTTGGTGGCGAACACCGAGTTGAGCTCGTGGTTGAGCTTGATCCCGCCCAGCACCGGCATCTTGAACATGTTGGCGAGGTCGGTCTTGTACATCTTCACCAGATCGTCGGGATCGGTGAGGAGGTTCTTCACCTCCGCCGTGACCCGCAGGGTCGCCTTGGATCCCAGTATCGCCGAGGAGATCGCCCCGGTGCCCGTCTTGCGATCAAGCACGAGGAAGACCCCGTACAGCACCGGATCCCCTGGGGTGCGGAAGCGCACCACCTGCCGGTCGTCATGCGCCCTGAAGGCGACCGAGGGGAAGCCCTGCCTCGCCATGGCCCGCACGATCTCGCCGATCAGCATCTCGTCCTTGGACTCACGCATCTCCGCTTTATGGGCGAAACTCGCCATCAATCCGAACATGATGTCTCCCTAGGCGAAGCGGCCGCGGAGGTACTTCCGCAGGGCGTGGACAGAGGCGTCGAGGTGGAGGCGGAGCTTCTCGTAGTCGGTGGCGTAGCGCTCGCCGATGTAGTCATCGAGGCGCCAGAACATGTCCACCTGCACGTAGATGTACGAGGAGTTCATGTCGCCGTCGACCGAGATGGTCCCCGGCTCGTCTGAGGTGAGGTAGCCGGACTTCCACTCGGCCTTGAGGGCCTTCCAGACCGTGCCGAAGTTCTTCACCCGCTCGCCGTATCCCACCACCACCCTGGCCTGGTGACCGAGCACCTTGGACGAGATGAGGGTGCCGGTGAGGTGGGTCATGCGGTAGATCACCCGCGAGTGATCCGTGAAGTCCTCGAAGCGCAGGTAGTGGTGGGTGCCGTCCGAGGTGATGTCGATCAGCGCCAGCCCGTTGTCGAGGGTCGCGGTGATCAGGGCTCCGAGGAAGACCTCGTCGATGTGGCCGGCCTCAGTGTGGGCGTTGTGGTAGGCCCAGCTCTGGTGGATCAGCTCACCGAACACGTCGTCGAGGAAGTCATCCTGGCTGCGCCCGTCGGCGGGGCTGGGGGGAGGCTCCGCCGCGAGATCCTGGAGCAGCTCTGGGTGAGCCGACAGGGGTAGCCAGCCAGCGAGGCCGTCATACCAGAAATGATCATCGCGCTGGACCTCACCACCGTCGAGCCTCGCGGAGAGCTCGATGCGTGACCAAGGACCTACCTGCCCCCTGGCGGTGGAGACGTGCACCACCGGAGCGTCTGGCGCGGGAAGGGAATCAAGTGACACAGTTCACCTCACGGTCATGAGAAGCGGTATGCCACTGGGAAGATCACCGCAACCCGACGCGCCCAGTTCGCAGCGCGATCCGAGGCCCGCTACCGCGCCTCTCTCCGCCGCTGGACAACCACGGCGACCGCCCCGGCGCTGGCGAGCCCGGTGAGGCCCACCGCCTGTGTCCTGGCGCCGGGCTGTGCTCCCCGCTCTTGGAGCACCGCGGCCCAGCTAGCGGCGGCAGCGCCGGCGCTCACCAGGGTCAACGCCGACAGGAGCGGAGTCCCCCTCCCCGCGGAGGGCACGGGGAGCGGCGCCTCGGTCAGGGGCTGGTAGGCCACCCAGGTGAGCGGATCGGTGCGCTCCCAGACCTCGTCCCCCCTCACCACCCAGGCGCGGGAGAGCGGGTCCAGCCCCAGCTCCAGCAGGGGCGCCAGTCCATCCCTGCGCCCCGCCTCGGTGATGTTTACCAGCGCCCCCGGCTCGTACAGCGTGGGCGACACCAACACCACCTCGTCCACAGGGGGAACCCGCACCTCGTAGCTGACGCCGCCCAGCTGGAGCAGGTGCGGGCCGGCGTTCACCACCAGCGGGCTCAGCGCGGGGCGACCGTCTAGCAGGACCGAATTCCGCCCCGGAGCGAGCCTGAGCTGCACCGAGGAGGCCGCGGAGACGTCCTCTCTGGCCCGCTCGTAGAGCTCGATGCCGTCGGGCGGGAAGTCGTCGTCCCACGGGGCGTCCGGCCGGAAGGACAGCGCGAGGCGAAAATCCGTCCGCGCCTCCCGCTCCTCGCCGTCGAAGAGGTCGATGAGACCGGTGAGATAGTAGATCCGGTGTGCCAGCACAGGATCGACCGCCTCGCTGAGGCAGCGCAGCCCCTCCACCAGCTGGCGCAGCCCCGATCTCGCCTGCTCGAATTCCATATAGGCCATGTCGCCCTCGACCCGATCCAGTCGCTCCGTGAGCTCCTGGACTCCGGTCGAGGGCCCCTGGCAGGCGTAGATCGCGCCCTCCCCCAGGAACCCTGCCGGCAGCCCCCGCAGGCTCTGGAAGGGGATCACCTCGATCCTCGTCGCGTCCACTCCCAGGCGCTCGGCCAGCAGCTCCGGCGACGCGTCCTCCTCCACCACCACCTGCAGGCGCGCCGCGCTAGCGAGCGACGACCACAGGAGCAGCGCTACCGAGAGCATGCCTGCCCCAGATCGAAGTCCCAGCAGACGCGCAGCTCGTCTCCAGCCACGGTGACCTCAATGTCGTGTGACCTGCCGTCCACGGTGGTCAGGGTGAGCGTGTGACACCCCGTGGGCACCTCGTACTGCTTGTGCGACCGGCCCAGCGGGCGACCGTTGATGGCCAGGTTGCTCCAGGGCCTGGAGGTGACGAACAGGGTGCCTGTCTCCCCCACGAACACCGAGGCGGGGGTGGGCTTGTTGGTCGATGTGCCCTGCTTGCAGGCCGCGGCGGGGACAGGTGCCGCGGTCTTGGGAGGTTTGGGCGTGGGCGCCGCCGAGCGGCTGGGGTCCGCAGGGGCGGGCTCGGGGACCCTCGCCGGTGGCGCGGGGTCCTCGGGGACGAGAGACGGCGGGATAGGATCCGTCGGCACGGGGTCCTGCAGACCGGGCTCCGGCGAGGCTGGAGCCTGGGCCTCGGCCGGCGCCTCCTCTCCCGGAGGCGCGGCGTCCAGGCCCTCAGGGGTCTCGTGAGCCGAGGCCTCCGCGCGCTCTGCCGCGGGGGTGCCGACGCGCGAGGCTGCCTGCCAGGCTCCCGCCACCACGCCGACGAAGACCAGGGCCAGCGCGCCCCACAGCAAGCGGCTCCCGCGTTGAGGGGGGGGGTGCGGGGCACGGTCCTCGTCCAAGGAGGCCTCCTGCTCCGGCCCATCCTCCAAGGACGCCTCCTGCTCCGGCGCCTCTCCCATTGGCTCCTCGAGCGCCCACCTCCCCAGAGGCACAGGCTCGCCGTCGCCGGGCGGCGCAGGGACCGCGTCCTGAGCGGCCTGGAGCCTCGCCAGGGCGCGCTCCTCCACCGCTCGTCTGGAGACCGGGGCCACCCTGCGGGCAGGCGCGCCCGGATCGGTGAGCTGGCGTTCAAGCGACGGCGCAGCGACGGCCGAGGCGGCCGGCAGCCCCACCGCGCTGCGGCGCAGCGCCTCCAGCATTTGCTCCGCGCTGGAGAATCGCTGCCCTGGCTCGAAGCGGGTCGCGGCGAGCACCCACTCCCGGAGCGGCGCGGGGAGCGCCGCGAGCTCAGGTGCGCCCTCCCCAAGCAGGAAGAGCTGGGGGGGCACGCTCCCCAGGACCAGCTGGACCATCAGCGCGGCGGCGCCAAACAGGTCGGCGCTGGGCCCGCCGCGCCCTCCAGCCCGCAGCTCTGGCGCGGCGAGGGGGTCCTCACCGGCGGGCCCCGCGGCTCTCGCCAGCCCAAAATCGGTCAGCTTCACCACCCCGTCGGCGGTGCGGAGGACGTTTCCTGGCACCACATGACCGTGCCACTGCCCCACGCGGTGCGCCATGCCCAGCGCGAGTAGCACGTCCTCGAGCACCTGAGCCGCCTCACGCGGCGCCAGCCGCCCCCGCGCGTCCACCTGGCCCCCCGCGAGCAGCTCCTCCACGACCAGCACCCCGCCACCGACCCGGATCACCTCGTGAATCGACGCGATATGAGGATGAACCAGCCTCATCGCTCGACGTGCGGCGTCCTCCACACGGACCGCGATGTTCTCCTGGTGCTCCTCCACGCGCACCGCGCGCTGCACCCCCCGCCGCAGGTCCTCGACGACTCGAACCCGGCCCAGCGACAGCAGCGGCCGAAAATGCTCTGGCAGCGCTATTTCGTCCTGTTTGCTCACCACGGCCCCCACTGACCGCCATTTATCGCGCGTCGGCAGTATAACTTGAGCCTCGGCGAACCCGCCGGGACAAACCAATACCCCACCGGCTGCGGCGTTGCACCTCTGGGATGACGGACAGGCACGCCGGACATCAGCCTGCTGACGGCGCAGCGCGCGCCAGAGGGGGGCGCCCGCGCGACCTCACCGCGGGCAGGGCGCGCCGCACGGCGGCACCGACCGGCCCCTCGGGGTGACAGCGCCACCGAGAGCCCCGCAGCCGAAGCCTCGGGACCGCGAGGACGCGCGCCGGGTCCTGCGTGACCCAAGGCGCGCTGGGCGACCCGCGCGGCTAGACCGCGGCGCGCCGCGAGGACACCTCCTCCGCGTGCAGCCAGAGAGACCCGGCGTTCGCAGGTTGCCCACACCGCGAGGTGGGGCGCGGCAGCACCACCTGCGCCGGGCCCAACCGGCGAGCACCGCGGGCGACGCGCTCGCGCCATCCGATCCCGGTGGCCCATGAAGCAGGCGCCCCCACGAGGGCGGCCCTCGCGCGCCCTGCTAGCGGCAGTACTCGTCGGTACCCGCGGCAGAGACGCACAGCTGATACGCGAGGGTGTCGTCTGCTCCAGCGGATCGAGCGTACTCCAGCCACTCTCGGGACATGGTCTTCATGTCATCGCGTGCAGACTGCCGCGCGCTCATCAGCTCCTCGGAGGGCGCGGCGAGGTACTTGGACTCGTAGACGAGCCAGCGGCTCTGGGCGGCGAGCGCCTTGATCTTGTAGAGGGTGTAGACGCGACGCACGTGGACGTCACCCTCCCAGCGGGACCGGTTCTCAAGCGCCACGTCAGCCCACTTGATGGCCTCGTCCGAGGACTCCAGGCTGTCCTGGGACACCAGGTGCTTAGCGAACTTGTAGCACAGGTCTGGATCGGACTGATCGATCTCGTTCAGGTGGCGGCGGACGATGACCTCCCACCGCTCCATGTTGCCCTTGGCCCAGGCGTCCGCCATGAGCACGCGGGAGACCTTGTCCATATAGGTCTGGCGGTCTAGCTCCTTCAGGGTCTTGTCCAGGCAGCGGATCTCGCCGTCCTTGAGGCGTCCCATCATCGCAGAGGGCTCTAGCTTGACCAGATCGCCGCACTGTGCGGTGGCCTGCATCAGCTCCGACCCAAAGAGATCGTCCAGATCCTCTTCATCCTCGCCATCGCCCAGATCGACGAAGGTGCCGGTAGGCTGCGCGCCCACATCGGCCGTACCGCCATGCCCGGGGTCCTTCTTTGGACATCCCGAGAGGGCGATCAATGCTAGGGAGAGAGCCAGATGGCGCATACAAGTCCTCCGAGGCGAGTCCCGCCGCCGACACAATATAGCCCGATCCGGGCCCCCGCGTCTTACCGACCCTGAATATCCGAGCCCGGCTCCCCGCTCAACACGTCACACAGCGCTTCATGTTCCAGGTACACGGAAGCCTTCGCGCAGTCCACCCCGAACCTGCCGGGCTCCATCGCGCGCTGCAGCCCGCGAGGTCCCCCGCGCGCGCGCGCGTCATCGGCGAGGACCGCCACCACCTTGAGCACCTCGTCCCGCTGCCGCGCGGTGCCGGCGCGACCGACCAAGCAGGCGCGCTCGGCGTCCGAGAGCTCTCCACGCGCCGCCCTGGGAGCGAGGCTCGCCAGCGCCTGGCACTCGGGTCCGGTGCGGGTCACCGCCAGCTCGAGGCTCCCCCAGCGCGAGGCGAATTCTCGGGCCTTGGCCTGGACGTGGCACGCATGTCCGCGGGACAGATACACCTCCACGTCCGCGCAGTCCAGGAGCTCCAGCGGCACCTCCGCCACAGGCTCGGGAGCCACCGAAGCGGTAGTGAGCATCACCCCCCGCCACAGGTCGCGCTGGTCGAGGAGCCTGCGCCACCGCCGGTGTTCGCCTCTCGCCCTCGCGTCCACAAGCAGCAGGCGCCAGATCGACTCGCCCTCCACGAAGTCTGCGCCGTCGAGGCGGGCCTCCATACAGGCGGCGTCCTCAGCGCTCCACAGGCCAAGCATCGCCCCTACCAGCAGGGTCTCGTCCGAGCCACAGGAGGGGGGCGCGACGGCCAGGGCGGTCGCGGTCAGCAGGGCGAGCAACATCGGACCTCCCACAGTGGCGATCCGCTCTAGCGGACCCAGGGTGTGCTTAGCGCGATCGCGCCCACCGCTCCACCGGCACCTTGCCCGAGCCGTCTGGGGGGTCGATGACGTATCTCGGGAGCGCCAGCCCGGAGACCCGCCGCTCCAGCTCGGCGTGCAGCGCCAGCCCCTCCTCCAGCGTCACCCGCAGGTGGGCGTTCCCCCGAGCGTGGTCTGTGTGGTGCAGGTAGTAGGGCATCACCCGCCGGGCCACCAACGCCGACGAGAGCGCCTCAAGCACCTCCACGTCGGCGTTGACACCCCGCAGCAGCACCGCCTGGTTGAGCACAGGCACCCCCGCGTCCACAAGCGTCGCGAGGGCCCGATCGGCCTCGGGCGTCAGCTCCGCCGGGTGGTTGACGCTGACCACGACCCACACCGGTGCCCTGGCCGCAAGCCCCCGCGCGAGCGCCTCGGTGATCCGCTCCGGGCTCGCCACCGGCCCCCTGGTGTGGATGCGCACCACCGGGACCTGCGGCCTCAACGCGTCGATCAGGTCCAGCAGCCGGGCGTCCGGCAGGACCAGCGGGTCACCTCCCGAGAGGATCACCTCGCGGACACCCGCCTGGCGTATCCACGCCACCGCGCGGCCCAGCGCGTCCGGCGAGACCGGCGACAGGTCCATCCCCCGGCGGAAGCAGTAGCGGCAGTGGAGGAAGCAGGCCCTGGTGACCAGCAACACCACCCTGTCCCTGTGCTTCTGCACCACCAGCGGCACCGGCGCGCTGAGCTCCTCGCCCACCGGATCGTCGAGCCCCTCCAGGTCTTCCCCGGCCTCCCCAGGATGGGGCACCACCTGCAGCCCCAGGGGATCCCCCCGATCCTCAAGGTCGATTCGCTCCCACCATGACTTCGGGATACGCAGGGGGAACACGCGCTGGATCTCACCCCACACAGACCGCAGCTCTGGCCTCGCCTGAAGCACCAGGTCCTCCGGTGCCTCCTCCACACGCGCTGGCCTGAGATCGCGGCGGTTCCTGCTGTGGTCCGACAATTTGCCCCCTCTTCTCGCTGGAGAACACATGTATCAAGCTTCCGACATTCGCAAGGGTCTCAAGATCGAGCTGGACGGGCAGCCCTACTCGATCACCTACTTCCAGTTCGTCAAGCCCGGAAAGGGACAGGCCTTCACCCGCACCAAGTGCAAGAACCTGATCACCGGCGCGGTGCTCGAGCGCACCTTCAAGATCGTGGAGAGCCTCACCCCGGCGGACGTGGAGGACCACACCATGCAGTTCCTCTACGCCGAGGGCGAGACCTACGCCTTCATGCACATGGAGACCTACGAGCAGATCTCCATCCCCAAGGACGTGCTCGGCGACGCGGTCAACTTCCTGGTGGACCAGATGGAGGTGACCGTCACCACCTTCAACAGCCGCCCTGTCTCCATCGAGCTGCCCAACTTCGTGGTGCTCGAGGTCACCTACTGTGAGCCCGGGGCCAAGGGCAACACCGCCCAGGGTGGGAACAAGCCCGCCACCGTCTCCACCGGCGCGACCATCAACGTGCCCCTGTTCGTCGAGCAGGGGACCCTGATCAAGATCGACACCCGCACCGGCGAGTATGTGGAGCGCGTGAAGGCCTGATGGCGCTGGACCCCGCAGGGCTCGAGCGCCGCAGCCGCGTCCTCCGCGCGCTGCGGCGCTGGTTTGAGGCGCGGGGCTACCTGGAGGTGCCCACCCCGTCCCTGGTCGCCTCCCCCGCCATGGAGGAGCACCTGTTCGCCATCGCGGCGGGGCAAGGGTTCCTGAGGACCTCCCCAGAGTTCGCCCTCAAGAGGGTGGTCGCGGCGGGGCTCCCTAGAGTGTACGAGATCGGCCCCTGCTTCCGGGACAGGGAGTCTGGCCCCTGGCACGGCACAGAATTCCTGATGGCGGAGTGGTACCGCGCTGGCGCCGCGCTCACCGACCTGATGGACGAGCTGGAGGCCATGCTCGCCCTCGCGGCGAGTGCCCTGGGCGTCGCCGCCCCCACCTGGCGCAGGACCACGGTGCGAGCTCTGTTTTTGGAGCACACCGGGCTGGACCTCGCCACCGCCACCCCAGCCCAGATCTATCCCCACGCCACCGAGGACTGGGACACCGCCTTCTTCCGCCGCTGGCTGGAGGACGTCGAGCCGCGCTTCGGAGCGGGCGGCCTGATCGTGAGCGACTGGCCCGCCAGTCAGGCTGCCCTGGCGCAGGTGCGGACCGACGGGGAGTGGCCTCGGGCGTGCCGCTTCGAGGCCTATCTGGACGGGGTGGAGCTGGCCAACGCCTTCCAGGAGCTGACCGACAGCGCGGAGCAGGCCAGGCGCTTCGCCCACGCCAACCAGGCCCGCGCCGAGGCTGGCGAGGCGCCCCACCCGGTGGATCAAGCGCTGGTTGACGCGGTGGGCCGCATGCCTAGGACCGCCGGTATCGCGATGGGCGTAGACCGGGTCGTGGCGGCCCTCTGCGGCTGGGATGGCATTGGACCGGGGCGCGTCCCCGGAGGAGTCTGAGGATGGAGCTGCAGGGACAGGTCGCGGTAGTGACCGGCGCGAGCCGAGGCATAGGTCGCGCCATCGCCGAGGAGCTGGCGAGGGGAGGCGCCAGGGTGGTGGTGAACTACCGCCAGGACACCGCTGAGGCCGAGGCAGTCGCCGCCGCGATCGGCGGCCTCGCGGTACAGGCTGACGTGTCCACCACCGAGGGCGCCGCCCACCTCGCCGCGGCGGCCGAGGCCCTGGGACCCGTGGCGATCCTGGTGAACAACGCCGGGATCACGCGCGACGGGCTGGTCATACAGCTAGGCGACGAGGACTGGGACCAGGTGATGGCGGTCAACGCCGGCGGCCCGTTCCGGGTGGCCAGGGCGATGCTCCCGCCGATGATCTCTCGGAGGTCCGGGGTGATCATCAACATCGCCAGCGTCGCCGCCCTCCGCACCAGCCAGGGCCAGGCCAACTACGCCGCCTCCAAGGCGGCCCTGATCGCCCTCACCAGGGGTATGGCGAGAGAGGTTGCCAAGCGGCGGATCAGGGTCAACGCGGTGGCGCCAGGCTTTATCGAGACCGCGATGACCGAGGTGCTCCCCGACAGGGTGCTCGCCGAGGCCAAGGCCGCGATCCCCATGCGCCGCTTCGGCCAGCCGGAGGAGGTCGCGCCGCTGGTGCGCTTTCTCTGCGGACCAGGCGCAGCCTACATCACCGGGCAGCTGTTCCCGGTGGACGGCGGACTCTCGCTCTAGTGCGCCGGAGCGGTCGCCCATCGGGCGCCCTCGCCGTGGTGTCCACCCCTCGCAGCTCAGCCTAGATCCTCGTTTCGCCCCAGTGGGTCGTACAGGGGGCCTCCGGCACGGGGGTGCGCCCGATCACGCAGGGGGAGAGGGGGCGGGGAGCCCCCAGCCGGGGGGGATTGGGGGGGAGCCCGCAGTCCCCGGCCCCAGCGGGGGACACGAAGGCGTGCGAAGGCCCCTTGGCTGCGGCCATCAGGCCGTCGGTGACTAGGATCTCAGCGCGCTGGCCGTACTCTGTCCCTCCGCCAGCACCGCATGCGATGAGCAGCCCCTGGGCCAGACGATGATCATCGCCTCCGAATGACCCGTGCGCCGCCCTAGGCGGCGGGGCCCCCGGCCGATCCGCCGACCTGCTGGGTGGGCAGGGTGAACACGTCGCAGACCGCGTGCCGGACCACATGCTCAGCCACAGAGCCCAAGATCAGGCCCGCGAGCCCCTGGCGCTGCCGGTTCCCGATGAAGAGCAGCTCATAGTCCTCCGACAGCTCCACCAGGGCCTCCTCCGGCTGCCCCGACGCGAGCACCGGCGCTCCCCTGTGGCGCTCGTCGAGCTGCGCCTGGAGCAGCGCGCGCAGCGCCACGCGGTCCGGCTCGCGGGCGGCGTCCCACTCGGCCCGCGCCCTGGCACGCACTGTAGCGTCTGGGATCCAGGGGAGCCGCTGCGGCTCGACGAAGACCGCGTCTACAACCGCGTCAAAGCGCTCCGCCCACGGGCGCACCATCGCGAGGATGTCGCCCGCCTCTCCGCGCCGGAGGTCTACCCCCACCAGCACCCTCGGGCGCTCCTCGGCCGGCTCCTCCCCACGAGGCACCAGCACAGTCCCCGCCGCGCTGCGGATCACCCTGGAGGCCATAGAGCCCAGGAACATCCGCTCGATCGCCCCAGGCTCGCGGGGGCCCACCAGCAGCAGGTTGGGCGAGTGGGTGCGCGCCACCAGCGTCTCCACCGGCGCCCCCACCTCCACCAGCGCCTCGCCCCGAGCCGCTGGGGGGAGGGTCTCCAGCAGCTGCTCCAGCGACACCTTCGCGGCCGAGACCTCGCTCTGCTCTGCCGCCACGTAGAGGAGATCCACCGGCGCGCCGATCCTCGACGACACCCACGCGGCCCTGCCGACCAGCCAGTCGTGCCCGTCCAGACGCAGATCGATACCCACCAGGATTCGCATACGAACCTCCCGCGCTCACTCTACCCGGTTCCCGCCGCGCGGCGAAGGCGCGGCGCGGGCGTTCCGACGGTTGGCCTGTTCCTCCGCTTTGAACGCCAGGAGAGGACAACACAGCGCGGCCGAAGAGGCGCTGGTCCCGCCCGCCCGCTGGGGCGCGGCGCCGCCCCCCCTCGCCGGCGCAGCAGCACCGGTCCCGAGGGCCTCGCGTCGTCCGGCGCGCGCTGGTGCTCGCGCTCCCACACGCGCCTACGAGGGATCCGACCACGGCGATTTCCTGACCGCCTGACGGCTGCGCTCCCACAGGCGCCTACGGGGGATCCTCCTGCTCGCGGGGGGCCGCCGGGGGACGGAGGCGTCCCACAGGGCGAGCTCACCCCCGAGCCTGGGGCGCTCGTGCGCGGGGACCCAGCGGGGGCGCGAGGACCTGCCGGTCGTGGAGCCAC
>JAFGVK010000013.1 GCA_016938035.1 Deltaproteobacteria bacterium
AGTCGGTAGGCGGCGTTCCCCGCTACACCTACGCCAAGCAGGGCGCGTACTACGTGCGGGTCCCCGCGCACCCCTGACGCGCAGGGGCCGAGGGGCGCGTCCCCGCCCTCCACCTGCTGCGCGCTCTGGGCAGCCGTGGGGTCGCCCCCCCGACAGGCTGGGCGCGCCCCCCGCGACCGCCCGCCTCGGTCTGACCCGCCCCCTGCCGCGCGGCGGAGCCCCGAGCGGCGATCGTGCGGCGGATCCCCGACCCGCGCCCGCGGGGGCCTGTCCCTCCTCCCCAGGCCCCCGCGGCGCTCCACCCGCGGCGACGCGAACCAGTCGCCCCCGCACGCCCGCCGCAGGTCGCGCGCCGCGTGGACCCCTGGCGTGGACGCGATCCCAGCCCTACCACCTCCAACCGATGGGGAGATCCAGGTGTCGCTGTGGGGTGGGACCTTGAGCCCCTCGTAGAAAGCCCCACCGCTGCGTTGCCTCTCCCAGAACGCTGGTTCGTCCGTAGCACGCTGCGACGAAAATCGGCGTTCTCCCGTTGCGTCGGCGGCCCTGCCACTCGCAGAGGGGGTCCTCACGAGTGGCTCAATCCTCGTCGCTGGCCATGCACAGGGTGATCGCGTCTGCCGCATGTCCCCCCAGGCGGTTCCCACGCGGTGTCCGCCTGCCGGCACCGTGCGGGTGGGCCGTCGCTTGGGGGCGCTCCTGTCGGGAACGCACGTCGTTTCCACCGCGGGCCACCCCCTCGGGGGCCTTGGACCTGACCGCTGACCTACCCTCGCTGGGGTCCATGCCCGCCGCAGCTCAGCCGACCTCCCCCTCGATCACCACCCTCAGCCCCCGCGGCTCCACCGCCTCGAAGCGCAGGGTCCAGCCCACCCTGCGCGCCACCTCGTGGGTGATGGCGAGGCCCAGCCCGCCGCCCCTGGTGCGGGCGCTGTCGGAGCGGAAGGTCGTCGCCGAGAGGTCCGCGAGGTGCTCCTCGCGCAGGCCCTCGCCGTCGTCCAGCACCTCCAGGCGGAAGCGCGGGCCGCCGCTGAGCACCACCGCGACGTGGCCGCCAGCCTGCCCGTGGATCACCGCGTTGTGGACCAGGTTCCCGATCGCCCGCTCGGCCAGGGCAGGGGAGCAGCGGACCGGCACCGGCCCGTCCGGCACAGAGGCAGCCACCTCCACCCCCTCGTGGCGCCCTATGGCGCCGAAGCGGAAGCCCAGCCGCTCGACGATGTCGGCCAGCTCCGCGGTGCCCTCGGTGGGGTCCAGCCCGTGCCGGAGCCTGGTGGCCTGGTGCAGGTTCTCCACCAGGTCCAGCACATAGACCGCGTCCCCCACCGCCCTCGAGACGGGGGCCCTGCCCTCCGCCCCGCCCACCTCTTCCGCCACCTCCTCCAGGGCCAGCACCAGCGAGGCGAGGGGGGTCCGCAGATCGTGGGCGATCTCGGCCATGTGGCGCTCCAGGGCCTGGTGGCGGCGCACCAGCTCGTCCCGGTCGTCGACGATCCTGGCGTGGGACCTGTCGAGCACCGCCGCGATCTCGCCCAGCGCGTCCTCAAGCGGGTCGTCGGGGGGGAGGTAGGTGGGGGTGCCCACCCCCTGCGCCGCCTCGCGGATCCGGAGGATGCGCCGCAGCAGGGGGATGATGGTGAAGTGGTAGCTGACCCAGGCAGCCAGCAGGATCGCCGCCAGGGTGCCGGCGCCCACCGCCATCAGCACCCCGGGCAGCCCCACCTCGGGGGGGAGCAGCTCCACCCGGATCACGGCGCAGGGCCCCTGCGCGCGCTGCGCCGCCACCGCGATCCGGCTCGCGCCCTTCAGCGCGGTGGCCGCGCCGCGGGCCTCCGCCTCGTCCAGCAGCCCCCGCTCCAGGGGGGGGGCGTCGGGGTTGAGGGAGCGGCCCGCGCGATCGTAGGCGAAGCCGGTGATCCGCCCCGGCACCCCGAAGGCCCAGGAGGCGGGGGCGGCCTCGCACGCGTCGAGCGCCTGCTCCGGCATCGACCACTGCTGCAGCTCCTCCACGAACAGGCCCTCAGTGATCTTCATCGTGACGTACACGCCCACCAGGGCCAGCACCGCGGAGCCCACCGCGCTGATCAGGATCCGCGACCGCAGCGTCCCCAGGTTCATCGGTCCTCCCCCGGCTCGTAGCGGTAGCCGATCCCCCACACCGTGCGGATCCGCAGGCCCTCGTCGCCCAGCTTCTTGCGCACCCTGCTGATGTGGCTGTCCACCGTGCGGTCGAGCACCTCGCCCTCCTGCGAGAGCGCCCCCTCCGCGAGCTGGCGCCTGGTGATCGCCCTGCGCGGCCGCTCCACCAGGTAGACCAGGGCGTTGAACTCGTGGGCGGTCAGCCCCAGGTCCTCCCCGGCTCGGCTCGCCAGCCGGGCGTCCAGATCGAGGATCACCCCGCCCACCTCGGTGGTGCGCCGGGGGCCCTCTCTGCGGAGGGCGAGGCGCGACTGGAGCCTGGCCACCAGCTCCTCCATCCAGAAGGGCTTGGGGACGAAGTCCACCGCGCCCAGGTCGAAGCTCTTGAGGCGCGCGGGCAGCTCGGTGAGGGCGCTCAGGACCACCACCGGGATCGACACCCTGCCGCTCATCGCCTCCAGCACCTCGAAGCCGGTGCGCCCCGGGAGCATCAGGTCGAGCACCACCAGGTCAAAGGGCTCGGACAGCACCCGCTGCGCCCCCTCCGCCCCGTCCATCGACACGCTGACGTCGAAGCCCGCCCTGGTGAGCCCGCGGATCAGCCCCTGGACCACCTTCAGGTCGTCCTCTACCACCAGCACGCGCGGCTTGTCGCTCATGGGAACTCCTGGGGCGCATCTTCGCACGCCGGTTGCGCCCTGTGGGGCTCATCGAGGGGCCACCACCGCCCCCTCCACCGCGGCGAGGGACAGCTCGGCCGAGGACAGGTCCCGCCTCGCGCTGATCACGGTGGCAGCGGCCTGATCGCGCTGATCCTGCGCGAGGAGCAGCTGGTCCAGGCGGGTCAGCCCCTCCTCGACCCTGGCGCGCTCCCCCGCCTCGGTCTCCTGCGCCACACGCAGGCGCGCCTCCGCCAGCGCCAGGCTCAGGCGGGCGGTGCCCACCGCGTCCAGCGCCGCGAGGGTGTCGGCCCGCACCGTCCGCTCCCTGGCGTCCAGGCGCAGCTTGGCCGCGAGCACCGCCGCCTCGGCGCTGTCCCGCGCCGCGCGGGCGCTCCTCCCGCTCAGGGGCACCGTCAGGTCCAGGGCCACCCCATAGCCGGGGAGGGCGGCGTCGCCGCGCAGATCGGAGACCGCCTCGCTGGCGCTCGCGCTCAGGGAGCCCACCGAGGCGGTGCCCGACAGGTCGAGGGAGGGGAGGCGCTGGTCCCGCGCGTCCCCCGCCGCGGCGTGGGCGGCGTCGAGGTCGAGCTGAGCCAGGCGCAGGTCCAGGTTGCCCGCAGCCGCCCGCGCCAGGTGCTCCGGCGCGTCGAGGGAGGAGGGGACTGGCCAGGCCAGCGCCTCCGCGCCCGGGCTGAGGTCGGCGCCAGGCTCCCTCCCCAGCAGCACCAGCAGCCTGTCGCCGGCCTTCCTGGTGCGGGACGCGGCGAGGAGCAGGTCCCTCCGGGCCGCGAGCTGCTCGGCGGTCACCCGGCTCAGCTCCAGCTCCGCGACCCTGCCCTCCTCCAGCCAAGCCCTGGTGCGCCGCTCCAGCGCCTCCGCCTCGGCGAGGGTCCCGCCCGCGAGCGCCTCCGCCTGGGCCGCCGCCGCCCAGTCCCACCACGCCGACGCCACCTCGACCACCGCCCCCTGCTCGGCCTGGAGCACCGCCGCCTCCGCCCGGCTGAGCTGCTCTGAGGACGTCCTCACCGCGATCTTCGGGGCGCTGTCCCGCAGGAGCGCGAGCAGGTCCTGCGACACCTTCACGCCCGCGTTGGCGCTCCAGCTCTCGTAGGTGGTGGGGGTGCCCTCCACCCCTCCCAGGCTGGCGCTGGTGGTGGTGCTGTCCTGGAGCAGGCGCCCCGACACGCTCCACGAGGTGCCGGTGGGGAGCGTCCCGCTCACCCCGGCGCTGCTCCCCCAGCCCGTCGCCTGGCTAGAGGTGGGGTAGCCCGCGATGTAGCCCCTGTTCTCGCTGCTGTCGCTCGAGAGCCCCGCCGTGAGCTGTGGGTCCCAGGAGGAGCGGGCGCGCAGCAGGCTGGCCTGCGCCTGATCGCGCGAGAGGGCGGTGATCTGTAGCTCGGTGTGGCCAGACAGGGCGCGCTCCATCGCCTCGGCGAGGGACAGCTCGGTGCCCGCCCAGGCGGGGGCGGCGGTGAGGAGCAGGGTGAGCGCGATCAAGGTGCGTCGCATGAGGACCTCCTGCTCTCAACCTGCCCGCCGATCATGGAGAAAGTGTCGAGGCGGCGAAGCGGAGCTGCTCCACACTTTCTCCAGAGGGCGCCCGTAGGTTGAGGGTGTAGTCCAGGAGCACCCCATGAACGCGACCGACACCCTCCCCATCACCGAGCTGACCCCTGAGCCCGAGGCGCTGGCGCTGCTCGCGCCCCCCAAGCGCAGGTCCCGCTGGCTGTGGATCGGGGGAGGCGCGGCGCTGGCCCTGCTGGCCCTCAGCCGCGTGATCTGGTCTGGCGGCGGGTCGGAGGGGCAGTGGGAGACGGCTGAGGTCGGCGAGGGCGCGCTGGAGCTGACGGTGACCGCGGTGGGGCAGCTGGAGCCGATCACCTCGGTGGAGGTGAGCTCGGAGCTGAGCGGGAGGGTGCTGGAGGTGCTGGTGCTGGCCAACGACCCGGTGGCGGCCGGGCAGGTGTTGGCGCGCCTGGACCCAGAGCCCTTCGAGAGCGCCGTCACCCAGGCGGCGGCCTCCGCCGAGGCGAGCCGGGCGGCGGTGGAGCAGGCGAGGGTGACGCTCCGGGCGGCGGAGCTGCACTTGGGGCGCACCACCCGCCTGGAGGCGCGGGGCGCGGCGACCGCGGTGGAGGTGGAGGACGCGCAGGTGAAGGTGGACGCCGCCCGCGCGACGCTCTCCTCGGCGCGGGCGCAGCTCGACCAGGCCGTCGCGGCCCTGGATCGCAAGCGCCAGGACGTTGAGAAGTCCGTGATCACCTCGCCCATTGACGGGGTGGTGATCCGGCGGCAGGTGGAGCCGGGGCAGACGGTGGTCTCGGCGATGCAGGCGACCTCCCTCTTTGAGGTGGCCTCGGACCTGGGCGACCTGCGGGCGGAGGTGGGCGTCGACGAGGCCGATGTGGGGCGGGTCGCGGCGGGGCAGTCGGCCCACTTCACCGTCTCCGCCTGGCCCGACAGGGTCTTCGAGGCGCGGGTGGTGACCGTCGACCTGGCGCCTGACGCCACCGCCTCGGTGGTCAGCTACCAGACCGAACTGCACATCGACAACGCCGCGCGCCTGCTCCGGCCCGGGATGACCGCCACCGCTGAGATCGACGTGGAGCGCCTCGACGGGGTGGCGCAGGTGCCCACCGAGGCCCTGCGCTTCCGCCCCGAGGACCGCGAGCCCCCGGCGGGCTCCCACCTGTGGACCCTGAGCGAGGGCGCGCTGGTGCCTGTGCCGATCACGGTGCTGGGCTCCGCCGGGACCCTCACCGCGGTGGACGGCGTCGCCCCCGGCTCGGTGGTGGTGCTCGACCAGGCGCGCCGATGAGCCCCCCGCAGCCGCTGATCGCCCTCCGCGGGGTGCACCGCGTCTATGGGGTGGGCGCCGCCGAGGTGCGGGCGCTGGACGGGGTCGATCTCGACGTGTTCCGCGGGGAATTCGTCGCCCTGATGGGCCCCTCGGGCTCGGGGAAGTCCACCGCCCTCAACACCCTGGGCTGCCTGGACGTGCCCACCGCGGGCACCTATCACCTGCGCGGGGTGGAGCTCACCGCCCTCAACAAGCAGCAGCGGGCCCTGGTGCGGCGGAGCTGGCTGGGCTTCGTCTTTCAGGGCTTCAACCTGCTCACCAGGAACACCGCCCTGGAGAACGTGGAGCTCCCCTTGGTGTACCGGGGCGTTCCCCGCGCCGAGCGCCGCAGGCGCGCCCTCCAGGTGCTGTCGGAGGTGGGCCTGGCCGACCGCGCCCACCACCTGCCCAACCAGCTCTCCGGGGGGCAGCAGCAGCGGGTGGCCATCGCCAGGGCCCTGGTGAGCGAGCCCTCGGTGCTGCTCGCGGACGAGCCCACGGGGAACCTGGACAGCAAGATGAGCCACGAGATCATGCAGCTGCTCGCCCGCCTGCACAGGGCGCGCGGCCAGACCATCATCATGGTCACCCACGAGCCCGAGATGGTGGCGTACACCTCGCGGGTGGTCCATTTCCGCGACGGTCGCATCGAGGGCTCCGAGAGCCCGGGGAGGACGGCATGATGACAGGGATCTGGAGCGCCCTGGCGATGGCGGTCACCGAGCTGCGCCGCAACCTCACCCGCACCCTGCTGACCTCGCTCGGCATCCTGATCGGCGTGGCCGCGGTGATCGTCATGGTGGGGGTGGGGCGCGGCGCCACCGCCTCGATTGAGGGCGATCTGGCGAGCATGGGCTCCAACCTGATCTTCCTGGTGCCCGGAACAGACGGCGGGCCGCGCGATCACAGCGTGCCGGTCCCCTTTGAGCTGGCGGATGTGTACGCCCTCCAGCAGCAGGTCCCCTACCTGAGCGCGGTGGCGCCCCTCTCCACCACCTCGGTGACCGCCACCCTGGGGGGGGTGGACTGGAAGACGACGGTGGACGGCACCACCAACGCCTACCTGCTGGCGATGGCCCGCGAGCTGGAGGAGGGCCGGCTGTTCACCGAGGGCGAGCTGCGCTCCGGGGCGGGGGTGTGCATGCTCGGCGCCACGGTGAAGGAGGAGCTCTTCGCGGGGATGGACCCCATCGGCAGCGCGATCCGCCTGGGCAAGATGAGCTGCACGGTGGTGGGGGTGCTGGAGGCCAAGGGCGCCAACACCATGGGGATGGACCAGGACAATATGGTGATCGCCCCGCTGGCCGCGGTGCAGCGCCGGCTCCTCGGCAACACCAGCGTCAGCATGATCCTCCTCTCGGTGGACTCCGAGGCGCACATGAACAAGGTCAAGCGCGCGGTGGACGAGGTGATGCGCCAGCGCCGCCACGTCACCGGCGACGCCACGGTGGACTTCTCGGTGCACGACACCGCCGAGATGGCGACGATGGTGAGCGGCGTGACCACCATCCTCACCGCCTTCCTGGCGGCGGTGGCGGGGATCAGCCTCCTGGTGGGCGGCATCGGCATCATGAACATCATGCTGGTGTCGGTGACCGAGCGCACCCGCGAGATCGGGGTGCGGATGGCGATCGGCGCGCTGGAGCGCGACGTGATGACCCAGTTCCTGATCGAGGCGGTGGTGCTGTCGATGTTCGGCGGGGTGATGGGCATCCTGCTCGGCCTGGGGGGGACGGCGCTGATCTCGGCGCTGGTGGGGGTGCCCTTCGTGGTAGACCCCCTGATCGTGGGGCTGGCGGTCAGCTTCTCGGCGGGGATGGGGGTGGCGTTCGGGTGGTTTCCCGCGCGCAGGGCGGCGCGGATGGAGCCCATCGAGGCGCTGCGGCGGTGAGGGCAGGCTGCGGAGCTGGAAGGCGCAGCGCCCCTCTCTGTGGCGTCCCTCTCTGTGGCGCCCCTCTCTGTGGCGCCCCTCTCTGTGGCGCCCCTCTCTGTGGCGCCCCTCTCTGTGGCGCCCCTCTCTGTGG
>JAFGVK010000100.1 GCA_016938035.1 Deltaproteobacteria bacterium
AAAGCGCTGCGCTTCACGGTCGTCGACCGCGGGGGTGGCTCATGACGGGAGATCGATCGGTCGCAGCGGGCCGAGGTCCCTGTCAGACAACCCGCTCCAGCCTCTCCTCGATGGCGGCGGCGACCAGCGCGGGGTGCTCCAGCAGCAGCAGGTGGCCCCCCTCGGTGGCCTCGATCGGGGCGCCCAGCGCCTCGGCGAGGGGGCGGGCGCGATCGATCGGGGTGTTCACGTCCACCAGCCCGGTCAGGACCCTCGTCGGGGGGATCACCTCGGGCAGCCGGGGGGCGACCGCGAGGCGGGCGGCGATGGCGCGGCCGACCCGCACCGCGCGCTCGGGTTGAACGTCCAGGTAGCGCTTCAGGTAGCCCAGCGCGTCACCGACCTGCGCCTGGTGCTCAGCGCTCATCATGC
The DNA here is from genome assembly GCA_016938035.1 of Deltaproteobacteria bacterium. GTDB lineage: Bacteria > Myxococcota_A > UBA796 > UBA796 > JAFGVK01. Next base: position 412 of record JAFGVK010000100.1, read on the forward strand.
CCAGCACCAGGGCGCTCAGCAGCGGATCCGGCAGGCCGTGGACCTCGACCATGTCGGCCATGCTCGCCATCGCGGCGCGGTTCTCGGGGGTGGGCTCCTCGGGCAGGCCCAGCAGGAGCACCGCCGAGAAGGCGGCGGGGTCGGCGATGAGCGCCTCTAGCACCACGAGGGCACCCAGCGAGTGGCCCACCGCCACCACAGGCCCCTCGATCCCCCGCCGCGCGGCGAGCACCTCGCCGCCCATCGCCTGCAAGGTGCTGGCGTGGCTCGGGTTGCCCCCGTGGTCAGGCAGGTCCACCGCCACCGCGGGGACCTTCAGCAGCGGCAGCACAAGCTCCCAGGAGCGCCGATCGAACAGCTGTCCGTGGATCAAGAGCAGTGTAGGGGGCATCGCGTCTCTCCCTTGGCAGGTGTACACGCGGGAGTTGGCATGCACACACGCGGAGGGATGGTACCACAGCGTGGACCTGCGTCTACGCACCACCTCGCTGCGCGCGCCTGGAGAGGCGGCGTCGTGGGCTTAGTGCTGGTAGGAAGGGTGTCTCTGTGCGGCGCTCTCGTCAGTGGTGGTCGTGGTGATGCGCGCCGTGTCGGGCGCGCTCGGACGCTGTAGGGAGCAGGGGCTTATGGGTCTTGTGAGGCCACCCGGCGCGCCTCGGTGGGTCGCCAGCTCAGCCCGTCGCGCACGAAGTGGTGGACCTCGGCTGCGCGGGCCAGCTCGGTGGGGGCCGCGCCCACGGAGATCAGGGGGCCGCTGCACGCCACCTCGGCGCCGAAGCGCTGTCCCGGGAGCGGACGAGGGGCGGTGAGCCGGTCGACCTGCCGCCAGCGCTGCCCGTGGTGGACGAAGACGTAGGCCGCGCCGGTGCGCTGCCAGTTCCAGCCGTCGTCCTGGGCGCCGATCACCATCACGTCGCCGCAGATGGCGATGGCGCCCCCGAAGTGGTCGCCTTGGCTGCCGCCGAGGGGCTTGAGCGCCCCCTGGTGGCGCCAGGTGTCCCCTTGGCGCAGGAAGAGGCGGAGCTCGTCCCCCTCGGGGCCGCTGAGGCCTACCGCCAGCGTGTCGCCGTCCTGGGCCAGGCCGCTGATCTGCCGGGCGCTAAGGCGCAGACCGGTGACCTGCCCCAGGGGCTCCCAGGCGTCCCCCGCGCGCCCGAACAGCTCCATGGGCTCGTCCGAGAGGCTCCCGCCGTCGGGCTGCCTCAGCCTCAGGGCGGAGGTCACGGGCAGCTCGGGCCACGCTCCCACCACCTGCGGCGCTGGGGCGCTGGCCTTCACCGGTGCGCCGGTGGTGACGGACAACACCGCGATCATCGTGGCGGAATACCAAAAGCTCCGGGTCGCTGCGGCCATGGGTGCTCCCTCTCCTCAGCGTGAAGCTACCCCCTGCGCCCGAGGCGCTCCATCCCCCGAAGGGGTGAGGTGGCTCAGGTTGGCCGCGCCGGTGTCTCTAGGACCGAACCAGGAGGACCCCATGCCCCTCGCCGCGCTGCTCCTGCTCCTCGCCTGTGATCCCACCCCGCCCTGCTCGGAGCTGGAGCCGCTCCAGGCCCTGACGGTGGACACGGGCACCGGCCACCCGGTCTTCCGCTGGGAGGGGCAGGCCGACGATCTGACGGTCTTTGTCGAGCTGATGGAGGAGGGCGTGATCGACACCAGGTGGGACGCCCACTGCCCGAAGGCGCTGCGCCCCTGCCTGGACGCGCCCGTCAGCTACGGGCACCGCCCGCCGGGGGCCGCGGCGGAGGACTCGGACGACGCCTTTCAGCTGGAGCCCCTGCCGCTCGTGTCGGGGGTTGAGTATCAAGTAGAGGTGGTGCGCTACTGCGTGCCGGAGGTGGAGGATGCCCCCAGGTTCCTGATCTCTACCGCCGGCTTCACGCTGCCCTAGGGGGGGGCGCACCCGCTCCCTCCCAACAGGCCCCCGCAGGTCTGCGGCGGTCCGGGGGGGCCCCTCGCGCATCCCCTGGCCGCGCTCGACAGGCCCGCCGACCGCGCGCTGGCTGGCCGGCTTCGCCGTTGGCTGGGGTGACGACGCTTCCCGGCGGGTGAGGGGCCGGCTATCCTGCGGGAGGAGACGCCCACATGCTGATCACGCTGACCCTCGCTGCGCTGGCGGCGGAGACCTTCGACGGACAGACCTACTGGTGGGGTGACCCGCACTCGCACACCGGCGCCTCGGGGGACGGCGCGAGCGCCGACGTGGGGCCGCGCGCGTGCGCGGGGACGTGCGGCAGCGTAGGAGAGATTGAGGCGCTGGCGCGCGAGGCGGGGCTGGACTGGCTGTCGATCTCCGACCACACCAACGGCCTGTGGACCGCGAGAGCGGAGGACTTCGACGCGGTGTGGGCGGCGATCCTCGACCTCGACGGCCCACAGCACATCGTCACAGTCCCCGCGATCGAGGTGCATTTCAAGATCGCGGGTGGCAACGTGCTGGGGCACCGCAACGCGATGTTCTTTGGGCCGAGCGCTGACCTGCGCGCGCTCACGGTCGCGGACGGGCAGCACCACGGCGACTCGGTAGAGGTGAGCGACTGCGCCGAGGTGTGGGAGTTCATGGGGGGGCTGGAGCGACGCTTCGGTTCGGTGCTGCTGGTGCCGCACCACCCCGCGGTGAAGCTGCCGATGCCGGTGAACTGGGGCTGCCACGACCCCGTGTGGGAGCCCGCGGTGGAGGTCTACTCCGAGCACGGCAGCGCGTTGGGGGACGAGACCGGCTTCGATCCCCCCTGGAGCGGCCTGGCCGACCACGGCACCGCCCGCTTCGCGATGGAGCAGTACGGGGCGCGCCTCGCCTTCCTCGCCGGAACCGACTGGCACGACACCCACCCGGGGGCGGTGTGCGCCCTGGATTCACAGTACGCGGCCCACCCTTACGGCGGGGGCCTGACCGCGGTGGTGCTCCCGGAGGGCGTCCCCCTCACTAGGCTGGCGATCCGCGAGGCGCTGCTGGCGCGCAGCACCCTCGCCACCTCGGGGATCCCCGCCCCGGTGAGCGTGGAGTACCACGGCGCTGACGGCACCTTGGGGGGGATGGGGGCGGAGCTGGAGCTGCAGGCGGGGGACACGCTGACGGTGGATGTGCGGCTGCCAGAGCCCTGGGCGGAGCGGGTGGAGGAGGTGGCGCTGGTGATCCCAGGGGGCGAGCGCGACCTGGGCCTCGCCCGTGGGCCGGGCCTGTGGTCGATCACCCTAGGCCCCGAGGCGCTGCCAGCGTGGAATTACGTCCGGGTGCGGATCGACGGCGCCTCCTGGTATGGCGAGGGGGGCTGTGTGGACGGGGGGGAGGATCAGACCGAGTACGTCTGGACCAGCCCCGCGTGGCTCACCCAGGCGGAGGCGCCCCTGGTGGACGAGGACGGGGACGGGGTCAGCCCCGACGAGGGCGACTGCGACGACGCGGACCCGGCTCGGAGCCCGCTGGAGCTGGAGCGGTGCGAGGGCGAGGTCGACGAGGACTGCGACGGGCTGGTGGACGCTCGCGATCCCGACTGCTGGGGGCAGGCGCTGGCGCCCCCTCCCGTGGAGGAGGCGAAGGGGTGCGCCTCGGCTCCCACCGCCCCGGTGGGCTTCCTCCTCCCCCTGCTCCTCTCCCGCAGGCGGCGCCGCGCCGGAGCGCGGAGGTGAGGGCCCCGCGCGGGGCGCTGCTCCTGCTCTGGGGCTGCGCCTCGCGGGTGGAGATCGCCCAGGCGCCACAAGATGTGGACGCGTGTGAGCCGCTCTGCGTCAGGTTGAGTGGTGAGCCGGGCGCCTCCTGGCGCCTGGCGGTGGGCCCGCTGGAGGCCTCGGGGGCGCTCGACGAGGCTGGTCAGGCCGAGGCCTGCTGGGAGCCACCCCTCCCGCTGGGGGCCTGGGTCGCCGGGCTGGGGGACGGCCCTGAGCGTCCGGTGCGGGTGCGCCCCTTCGGCTGGCGCTACGGGCTGGACCGGCCCGTCGCCCCGCTGGGCGAGCTGCCCTGGGTGCCCGCGCTGGAGGGGCTGGCCGACGGGCCGCTGCTCTCGCCGGAGGAGGGGCGCTGGGACTCCCTCTCGGTGATGGCCGCGTCTGTCACCCGCTTCCGCGGGCGTCACCTGCTCTACTATGCCGGCACGGACGAGGAGGACTTCCACCTGGGTGTGGCCGAGGAGGGCGCGGAGGGGTGGGTCCGCCTGGTGGACGCGCCGCTCCTGGACCCGTCATCGCGCCCGTGGCGGCGCTTCGCCCAGTCTACCCCGGAGGTGGAGGTGGTGGGGGACGCCCTCTGGCTCTGGTACACCGGGCGCGCGCGGGAGGACGGGGGCCTGTCGATCGGCCTCGCCACCTCCGCCGATGGGGTGGTGTTCACGGATCACCCGGACAACCCCGTGCTGACTGGCACCGGCCACCCCGGCGACTTCGACGCGGGCGGCGTCGCACACCCTTCGGTGGTGGTGCGGGACGGGCTGTTTGAGCTGTGGTACGCCTCGGGCACCCTGCAGGTGGGCCACGCCCTGTCCCTCGACGGCGTCCACTGGGAGCGGAGCTGCGCCGGGCCGGTGTGGACCGGTGATCCCGACGGGTGGGACGGGGGACAGGTGAAGGCGCCGGAGGTGTGGTGGGACGGCGCGCTCTACTGGATGACCTACTCGGGCGGGGGGAAGGGCGCCTACCAGGTGGGGTGGATGGCCTCGGCCGACGGCACCAGGTGGGTGGACCTGGGGGCGCCGCTCCTCTCACCCTCCTCCAGCGCCTGGGCGACACAGGCCACGCAGGAGGCGTACCTGGAGCCGGACGACCAGCGGATCAGGCTCTGGTATACTGGTAATGACGGTGTCCATCAGCAAATCGGCGCGGTCTGGCTCGAGGGGGTTCAAGCTCCTCCACCTGCGTCCGATGGGACCTCGCACTAGGAGCCAGTATGTGGGGCGCCATCGCGGGAGACATCATCGGGCAACCTTGGGAGGGGAACGCCTCCCCCTCGGACGCCTGGGGCTCTCGCCCACCGCTGGTGCTGCGAGGGAGCCATTTTACCGACGACACCGTGCTTACCGTCGCGGTGGCGAAGATCCTCCTGGACGGCGACAGGCCTGAGGACGCGCTCAAGGCAGCCTGGAGGGCCCACCCCAGGGCTGGCTATGGCTTCCTGTTCAGGAAGTGGTGCGCGGGGGAGCTGGACCGCGCCTATCGCAGCTATGGCAACGGCGGCGCCATGCGGGTCAGCCCCACCGCCTGGGCCTTCGACGATATCAACGAGGTGCTCGACGCGGCGGAGCGGGTCACGATCCCCACCCACGCGCACGTCCGGGGCCTCGCTGGCGCCTGGGCGATCGCGGGCGCCACCTACATCGCCAGGGTCGGGGGGACCAAGCGAGAGATCGCCGAGTTCTGCGAACACCTGGGCTATGACCTGATCGTGGACCTGGACGCCATGCACCGCAGGGAGACCTTCGCCACCGCGGACGCCACGGTGCCCGCGGCGCTGCGGGCCTTCCTGGACACGGACTCCTTCGAGTCGGCGGTGCTGGAGGCGGTGCAGTACGGCGGCGACACCGACACGGTCGCGGCCATGGCCGGGTCGATCGGCGAGGCCTTCTATCGGGGCGTCCCCAACGAGATCCTGGAGCAGGTCATCCCCAGGCTGGCCCCGGACCTGCTGGAGGTGGCGGTGCGCTTCACCGAGACGCAGATGCGGCCGCGGGGGTTCTACCTGGACGGGCTGCCGCGCTAGGGCGCCGCGGGGCACCTCGCGGGGCGTCCTGCTTCTGTGAGCGCCCAGCGGACGGCGTGAGTCGCCGCTGGCTACCGCCGCCCCCCCGCGCCCTCGGGGGGCGCGGCGGCGTGGGCTCAGCGCGCGAAGAGCAGCCCCCACCTGGAGCCGTCGTGGACGCCGGCGTTGTTCGCGTGGTCCACCGAGGTCATGGTCGGGTAGGTGTACCAGGTCGCGTCCACGCAGGCAGGGTCGTCGGTCAGGCAGAGGGTGGCCTCGTCCAGGTTGAGGTGCCAGTCGAGTCCCTTGGTAGTACCTGTGTAATTGGTTCCCCACTGCCCCAGGCCGATCACGCCGGAGGACATGCCTCCCAGGGCCAGCACCGCGGAGTCCGAGTGCTTGGAGACGCCGGACCTGGGGCACTGGTTGGCGTTGTTGGGGTCGCCCGCCATGAAGGTGAGCATCGCCCCGTCGGTGACGATCGCCGAGGAGGCCTCCACCCGGGGATCACCGGGCTCGACGAGGGGGGTGACCTGGCAGGTGGTGGTGCGCGCGACCGCTGTGCGGACCGTGGTGAGGGGCGGGAGCACCCCGGCGTAGGCCGCGTAGCCGCTGGCGTCGCTCACCATCAGGTCGGTGGCGCGCAGCTCGTAGAGGCCGGGGCTCATGAAGTCGGCGGTGGTCCGGGTCCGGACCGCGCCGAAGGCCTCGTCGGTGAGCCAGCCCTCCAGGCCCCTGCCTGCCCCGTCGCGGGTCCATGAGATCACCCCGTCATTGACGAAGGAGCCCACCAGGGTCCAGCCGCCCCCCGCGGTGTCCTGATCGCACCAGGTCTCGTAGGGGCCGGTGGCGCCGCTCAGCCAGTAGACGTCCGACAGCTCCTGGCCCTCGTCGAGGAGCTCCTCGCAGCTCGCCAGGGGGCAGGCGCTGCCGGTGCCCTGGGAGCCCTCGTCGACCCGCCCGTCGCCGTCGTTGTCGCGCCCGTCGCAGACCTCCTCGCAGGAGCCTACCCGCGCGACGCGGGCCACCTCCTCGGCGTTGAGGACCCGGTCGAAGATCGCCACGTCGTCCAGGCCGCCCATCAGCGCCTGAGAGGCGTCAAAGCCCCCGTCGAGGCTGTCCTGCTCCTGCCCCAGCACCAGGGTGCCGCCCGCCTGGAGCGGGGCGCCCGCCTGCTTGTGGCCGTACCACACCAGCTCCCCGTCCACGTACACCTGCAGCTCCCCATCCGAGGCCCGCCAGGTGGTGGCCAGGTGGTGCCAGAGGCCGTCGGCGAGCGCCGCGGTGGTGCCGGAGGACGCCTCGTTGAGGTAGGGGTTGTAGGCGTCGAGGTTGTAGAGCAGCACCTCGTTGAAGCTTCCGGTCACGCCGTACGAGAAGGGGGTGGCGTTCTGCGCGGTGAGCCCCGCGTACTGCCCGTTGGAGCGGACCCAGAACAGCACCGAGAGCTCGTCGGTGGGGAAGTCACTGAAGTTGGCGAGGGTGATCCGGCTCTGAGCGTCGGCGGTGAACATCGCGGCGGTGCCGCCGTCCTGCACCGGGGAGGGCACTCCCAGCACCACCGCGTCCCGGATCAGCGCGTCGTGGCCGCCCACCTCGTCCACCGCCACCCCGCCGCTGGTCTCGTTGAGGCGCCAGAGGGCGACAGGCCCCAGCGCCGCCACCGCGTCGGAGCCGCAGGGGGCGCAGGTGTCGCCCTCGCGGACCGTGTTCCCCGGGCAGGTCCCCGCGGTGAGGAGCAGGGCCGCCGCCGTGGTGGTGGCGCCGTCGCCGTCTGTGACGTCGACCCAGATCTGGGTGCTCGCCGAGAGGGTGAGGGGCGCGGTGACCGTGGCCCGGTCCCCCGCGGGGACCAGGCTCCAGGCGGGGTCGTCGATCCGCCACGTGACGTCCAGCGGGTCGCCGTCCGGGTCGTTGGCCGAGAGGAAGAGGCTGACCTCGCCCCCTGGGCTGACCGGGTTGGGGGCGGCGGAGAGGGAGGCGATGCTGGGCGCCTGGTTCGGGGAGGTCATCACCGTGATGTGTCCCCCCGCCATGCCGCCGTAGGGATCCTCCACTACCAGCGCTACCTGTCCGATGGCGCCGGCCAGATCGGGGGCCGTGAGCAGCACGTCGGCGCCCTGCCCGGTGAGGGTCCAGCCCTCGGGAGCGGTCCAGGTGTAGGTGAGGGGGTCGCTGTCCGGGTCGGTGGCGTCGGTGCTGAGGGCGATCTCACCCCCCCGCCGCACCACTGGAGGGCTGGCGGAGAGGGAGCTGATCACCGGCGAGGCGTTGAGGGGGGTGCTGGTGCTGAGGAGCAGGGAGCCTGCGGTCTGGGCCCCGTCGGGGTCGCTCACTACCAGGTCCAGCCTGCCGGTGGCGCCCGCAGCGTCAGGGGCGATCACGGTGGCGGTGCCGGGGGTCGCGCCCTCGACCAGGGTGAAGCCGCCAGAGGCGGTCCAGGCGAAGCTGAGGGGGTCGCCGTCCGGGTCGGAGGCCACCGCGAGCACCTCCGCCTGATCGCCGGGGTCCAGCGATGCGGGGGCCAGGGAGAGGCTCGAGAGCACCGGCGGGCGGTTCTCCAGCGAGCCCGTGGTGACCGTGACGCTGGCGGTGGCTTCCTCCCCGTCGGGGTCGGACACCACCAGGGTGAGGGTGGCCGCGGCGTCCTCCTCGTCCGGCGCGAGGAGGGTGGCTGCGCCGAGGGTGCTCCCCTCGATCAGGGTGAAACCACCGTCCACCGACCACGCGAAGCTCAGGCTGTCCCCGTCCAGGTCCTCGGCGGTGGCGAGCACCGCGGCCACGCCGCCGGGCGCTAGCTCAGAGGGCGCCACCGAGAGCGCGGTGATGGAGGGGGCGTGGTTGACAGGCACCAGGGTGAGGTCGGCGGTCACGGCGCCCATCGCCGGCAGGTCCACCTCCACCTCGTCGGTCAGGTAGCCGTCGAGGGAGGCGGTGATGGTGTAGACGCCCGCCTCTACGTCGGAGAAGGTGAAGGCGCCGGCGGCGTCCGCCACCGTGGTCTGCCCTGCACCCGAGAGCACGGTCCCCGCGGGAGAGGCCCCGTCCGCGAGGGTGACTGTGCCGAGGATGGACCCTGTGGTGATGACCTCCTCCTCCTGCTTGTCGCAGCCGCTGAGGGTCAGAGAGGTGAGCCCGAGGGTCAGGATAAAAGGAACAACGCGCATACTTACTCCGTGTTGAGGCGGCGATACTAACACCGGTGGGCAGGCCGATGGAAGCCACAGCGCACCCCGTCGCCCCATGTCGCCGTGGACAGCGGGAAAGAGAGGGGGTAATTTCTCGCTGCCTGGGCCGTCGCCCGAGGAGGTTTCATGAGCGAGCCCTCAGAGGGGGATGCTGCGCCCGTCGCGAAGAGGGGCGGGCTGGGCCGCCTGCTGCTGCTGGGGTGTGGGGGGCTGATCGCCCTGTCTGCCTTGGTGGCGGCCGTGTTGCTGGTGCTCGGGCTGGTGCTGGGAGGCACGGTGTTCGGGGGCCTGTTCTACCTCCTGCCAGCGCGGGAGGAGCCCGACAACTACCTCCTAGAGCGGTTCAACGACGTCCAGGAGCAGCTCGATGAGGTCGCGGCTGCCGAGCGTCAGCGGGAGCTAGAGGCCGCTTTCGCCGCGGGGCGAGACCCGGCTCGCGTGGTCGCCCTCGCGGGGGATGGACCCGACGAGGCCGAGGGTGAGCCGGGGGCGGACCCGCTCGCGGACGAGCCCGCCCCGGTCGACGGGGGGGGCGAGGCGCCTGGCGGAGGGCACGGCGCTGCCGACCTCCCTGTCGAGGTGGGGGCCGCGGGGGGCGTCGCCGCGCCGGTCCCTGTCACCGCCGAGCCCGCCGCTGCGCCCGCGGCAGGGCCCGCTGCTGCGCCCGCGGCAGGGCCCGCGGCAGGGCCCGCGGCAGGGCCCGCGGCAGGGCCCGCGGCAGCGCCCGCGGCAGCGCCCGCGGCAGCGCCCGCTGCTGCGGAGCGGCCCGCGCCTGCCGCCGCAGCGCGCCAGGGGGGCGTGCCCGTCAACGTGCGGGGGCAGGCCTCCGTGGTGCTCATCGCGGACGGCAGGCGCTACCCTGTGCCGGCGAGCGTGCCGGTGGGGAGCTACGACATCGAGGCGACCTTTCCCGGCGAGCCGCCGGTGGTGGTGGGCCGGGCCAGGGCCGGTGAGGGGGACGAGCTGACCGTCACCTGCAACCAGCGGATGGGCAACTGTCGGGCGATGACCTCGGAGTAGCCGGCGGCTAGCGCCTGGAGCGGCGATCGGGAGGGCCCCCCGTCGCGCATCGGGCGCGCACGCCGGTGGCGTCCGCCCGTCGCCCGTCTCACGCACCGGCCCGGACGCTCCTCGGGGCTCGGGCTTCTCCCTTCGGCATCCACAACCTGCCTCGATGAGGTGGGGCTGGACTGCCCGTCCGTCGCGCTAGAACTGCCCCCGCGCCACCCGCGCCAGGAGCTCAGAGACCTCGGGTGTCTCTAGCCCCTGGGCGAGGTGCTCGCGCAGTCGCTCCAGCGCTGCGGTATCCTCCAGGTAGTGGCTCGCGTAGTGCTCGAAGCGATCGAGGGTGCCCCGCAGGCTGAGCTCTGGGTGGAATTGAGAGGCCCAGAACGGGGCGCCCTCCACCCGGAAGGCCTGCTCGGGGCAGAGGGCGCTGGAGGCCAGGGTGATGACCCCAGGGGGGACCCTGGTGACCCGGTCGTGGTGCCCCTCCTGCACCCACAGCTGTGGGGGGAGGAACGAGAACAGCGGGTCGCGCCGCCCCGCCTCGGTGAGGGCGACCCTGGTGGACCCCATCTCGGTGGTCGCCGGGTCGTGGGTGACCTCCCCGCCGAGCACCTGGGCGAGCCCCTGGAAGCCGAAACAGGAGGCGAAGGCGGGGACGCCGGCGTCGATCACCTCGGTGATGACCCGCAGGCCGTTGCGGATCCACGGGAGGTCATCGTAGACCCCGAAGGCGCCGCTGCCCCCGAAAAAGATCGCGTCGAAGGCCCGCAGCTCCCCCACAGTGGGGCGAGGGGAGTGTGCCGAGTGGGTGACCAGGTCCTCGGGCCGCAGGCGCGCGGCCCTGGTGAAGCAGCGCGCCTCGTGCGCCACCATGAGGTCCTGGGGCTCGCGGAGCGAGAGGAGCAGGGCCCGTGGAGGCACGCGCTACTCCGGCAGCCGCCCGCGCCCGAGGATGACGCGCGCGAGGGGGTGGGTGTCGTGGAGGACCACCAGCCGCCGCAACAGCGCCTCGATGGCGTCGTAGCGGGCTCGGCCCAGGTCGACGTTCCACGAGAGGGCCCTGTCGCCCACCGCCATCGCGTCGGTCACGTCGTGGAAGCGCCCAGAGTGGGTCTCACCGAACTCCCCGTTGTACCCTGCGAGGTACCAGTCGCCGAGGGTCTGGTCGATGCGGCGCTGGAGCGCATCCTCGGTGCCCGGCACAGAGAACTGCACGGTCAGGGTGAGCCAGTGCCACGGGCACTGGGTGGACACCAGCACCTCGAAGGGGTGCCCCTTCCAGGCGATGAGGATCGGCGACTCCGCGAGGGGTTCGAGGCCCTCCACCGCGACCACCATCGGCTCGGTGTCGGAGTAGACGCCATAGACCTCGTTGGTCTCCGGGTTGACGATGTCGACCCTGGTCATCGCCCAGGGGCGCGCGCCCTCGGCGATGAAGGGCCTCGGCTCTCCGTCGGGGCCGCGGGACATTCTGGCAGCCTCGGCGATCCAGCCCTCCTGGAGCTGCTCCCCCACCACGGTGTCGAAATACTCCGCGTAGGAGTCGCGGTGGGCCTTGAGGAAGATGTTGGCGGGCTCCTCGCTCTCCTCCAGCAGCTTGAGGGAGCCCACGATCGCGGAGGCCGCCTTCTGCAGGTCGCCCTCCAGGTGGGGGTCGGACGCGAGGGCGGAGAAGGTCTCGACGCCCTGCTGGAACAGCCCGCACTCGAAGAGCACCTGCCCCAGCTGCACCCGCAGCTCGACCTGCTCGGGCCACTGGGAGCTCGCCGCCTCCAGGAGACCCACTGCGTCCATCGCGCGGTCGGCCTGCCGGTAGGCGCTGGCGAGCCCCATCGTGAAGTGCCCTCGCATCACTTGGTGCTCGGGGCCGTCATAGCTCGAGGCGAGCTGCAGCGAGCGCTCCAACACTGGGATCGCAGAGCCCACCTCGCCGCGGTGCAGGTAGGCCATTCCAAGGAGGTTGGTGAGGTCGGGGCGCTCGCTGTCGAGCGCTAGCGCCGCGGTGAATTGCTCGATGGCACCCTGTAGGTTGCCCTCTTCGAGGTACTTCAGGCCCTGACGAGCCAGCTGGTCCAGTGACATGCGCCCTCCGCTAGGGGTGTGGCGCAGTCATAACTCCCTGGAGTGCTCGCCGGGACCCTCCGCCTGCATCAGGTCCTCGTTGACCTGGCTGATCAGGGCGGCCGACAGCTCGATCACCTGCTCGTGGGTGAACCCCTGTCGCTGGAGCTCCCGGTACAGGGTGCGCGCCATCGTGTCGCTGCGGGTGCGCAGCAGCGCTTGGTGTAGGGCCGGGCTCATCGGAGCCTCCGTGGTCGGTTGGAGGGACATGCGAGACCTAGGAGCAAGAATCGAACCAGCGTGGGAGAACGTTGAAAGCGGTCTTCTCATCGTGTCTGTGCCACCTGTGCTTCGCGGTGCCACCTGCACTTCGCACCCGCAGCGCCTGCGCGGGTGCCACAACGGGAGAGGCCCCCTGAACCGTGGGTCCAGGGGGCCTCTGTGATGGTGGAGACGATCGGACTCGAACCGACGACCCCCTGCGTGCAAAGCAGGTGCTCTCCCAATTGAGCTACGCCCCCGAAATCCAAAAAAACCCCACGGAGTACCGAGGGGTTTATGTGGTGGGCTTGGGCAGATTTGAACTGCCGACCTCGCGCTTATCAGGCGCGCGCTCTAACCAACTGAGCTACAAGCCCTTGGGTGGCTGCCTTGTATCGGGTCAGTCCCTGAAAGGCAAGCAGTATTTCGATCCGTGACTACCTTGGATGTCCTTTGAAGCCGAAGCTCCAGGAAAGAACTCCTAAAGGAGGTGATCCAGCCACAGGTTCCCCTACGGCTACC
>JAFGVK010000014.1 GCA_016938035.1 Deltaproteobacteria bacterium
AGCCCCCCTGGCGGTCGGCGCCACGAGAACCAGAAGCCGCCTCCTACCGTCGTTTGCGATGTGAAGACGCCTGCTCTTGGCCGAGGTCCCTGTCTGCCGGGTCCTCGCAGTCCGTCTCCGCTGCGCCGGGGTGGTACGCGACGTCACCGTCGTTGCAGTCCTCAGCGTTCGCCACGTAGCCCGCTGGCTGTCCGCACGACGCCAGCACCTGACGCGCGCTGCCATACCCGTCGCCGTCGCTGTCCAGGTACCAGTCCGACGCGTCCGTCGCGTACTCGTCCACCGCACCGCTGCAGTTGTCGTCCACCCCGTTGCACAGCTCCTCCGCCCCTGGGTACACCGACGCGTCCGCGTCGTCGCAGTCCTCCAGCGCGTTGAACCCGTCACCGTCGCTGTCCGCGACCACCTGCTCCTCCTCTGGCTTGCGGCAGGCGCCGAGGGTGAGCACGATCCCGATCAACAGTGACAACCGCGTAGACAGCATGGGAGAACCTCCGAGTGGATGGGGTGCACTCTACCTCAGGTCCACCCGCCGCCCGCCCATAGCTCCACCTTTCGCCTGCACCGCACAGGGAGCACGCGGCGCTGAGCCCGCGAACAGCCCCCTCGGAGCGCACCGGACTAAGGCACGTCCATCCGCCGGAAGGCCCCGATCGCCACCACCAGCGCGAGCGCGGTCATCCCCATCAGGGTGATCGCCCCCTGCCAGCCCCAGCTCCCGGTCTCAAAGCCGCGCCAGAGGGCGAAGGCCGAGAAGGGCATCCAGGGGTAGGCAGCCTCGGCCACCTGCCCCGCCAGCTTGCCGTACTCGTGGGGGATCATCGGGGCCATCTTCATCAGCCACAGCACCCAGTCCAGGCCATAGTCCAGCACCGCGAGGAAGAACACCCCCGCCACGGTCGCCGCCACCGATCGGGTGAGCACCGAGGCGGCGAGGGCCACCGCCGCGAAGCCCGCGTCCCCCACCACCGCCGCGAAGAGCCCGAGGATCGGCCCCTGCCAGGCGTCTCCCCAGCCGAAGAAGACCAGGCCCAGCCCGGCGCTGGCGCCCCACGAGAGGAAGGACACCGCCGCGATCCACGCCACCAGCGCGAACCACTTGGCGAGCAGCACCGAGCAGCGGGACACGGGGCGCAGCACGTCCTCGCGCAGGGTGCGCGCCTGGAGCTCTCCCGCGAAGATCTGCGCCGCCAGCAGGAGGATGAGGGCCTTGAGCACGAAAAAGTCGCGGATCCGCAGCGCGATCACCTGGGCGCTGGAACCGGGCAGCGAGAAGTACTCCGACACCGGCAGCCCGTTGAACATCTGGTCCGGCCCCAGCCACACCCCCATCCCCAGGCGGGCGGCCAGCACCAAGATCGGCGGGAGCGCCGCCAGCAGCACCACCATCAGCAGGCCCGCCCTGGAGGAGGAGCGAGAGAAGAGCTTGTAGACCTCGGCTCGGGTCACCGCCGCGAGGGTCATCGCGTCACCTCCATGAACACGTCCTCAAGGTTTCGCCGCGCGGGCACCAGGGCGCTCACCTGAACCCCCTGCCCGACCAGCTGAGCGTTGAGGGCGTAGAGCGGCAGCTCGCCGCAGCGGAGCCGCAGACGCCCCTCCGCACCGGCGCCCAGGTTCTCCACCCCCTCGATGCCGGCCACCGCCGCGCTCAGCGCGCCCATGTCCAGCGCACCCACCTCGACGATCCCGTCGCCAGCGCCTTCAGAGAGCAGCTCGGCCACCGTGCCCTCGGCCCGCAGCCTCCCCCGCTGGAGGATCCCGACCCTGTTGCACATCGCCTGCACCTCGGCGAGCAGGTGCGAGGAGATCAACACCGTGATCCCGTCGTGCAGGGCCAGAGAGCGCACCAGCTCGCGCACCTCCCGCATCCCGCGGGGGTCCAGGCCGTTGGTGGGCTCGTCGAGCACCAGCAGCTTGGGCCCCCCCATCAGCGCCCTGGCGATCCCCAGGCGCTGCCGCATCCCGAGGGAGTAGCCCCCCGCCTTGTGCTGCGCGCGCTCGGTGAGCTCGACCCGCTCCAGCACCCGATCCACCTCCCGGTCGAGGGCCACGCCCCCCAGGCCGGACAGCTGCCCCGCCTGGAGGAGGTTCTCGCGCCCGCTCATCCAGCTGTGGAAGGCGGGGGTCTCGATGATCGCCCCGACCTTGGACCTGGCGCCCACCAACCGGTCGTCCCCGAAGAGGCGGACGGTGCCTGTGTCACGCCGGATCAGGCCGAGGGCCGCGCGCAGGGCGGTGGTCTTGCCCGCCCCGTTGGGGCCTAGGAAGCCGTAGATGTCCCCCACCTGCACCGTCAGGTCCAGGTCCTCCACCGCGATCACCTTGCCGTAACGGCGGGTGAGCCCTCGGATCTCCAGGGCAGGGACTTCAGCCATAGGGCCTCCTCGGAAGAGGTGGGGGGTATCACGGGTCAACTACCGGTACGAGGTGCTTCAGACGAGGTTAGACTTCATGTGAAGCGCCCAGCCCCCGCGGAGACCCCCATGCGCCACAGCCTCGGCATCGCCCTGCTCCTCACCCTCTCCTCCCTCGGCGGCTGCGAGCTCGACCAGCCCTGCGACGCCTACGTCGACTATATGTGCGATTGCCACGACGGGGAGGAGGGCTTCGACTGCGCTGAGCTCTCGCGCATCTACGCCGAGGCCGACCCGGACGTGCAGGACCAGTGCGCGATCGACCTCTCCGATCAGCAGGCCACCGACGAGAACAACGAGCACCAGTGCGCTACCGACGACGCGCCCCAGTAGCGAGGAGCGCCAGCGCCGCGAGCAGGCCGGCGGCGCCTCCCCCCAGGTGGGAGCAGCCCCCTGGGGCGGGGGCAGGCGCTCCGAAGATCTCCGCCCCGATCACCGTGACGTCCACCGGTGCGTCAGCGCAGCGGGGGGGGTAGCCGTCGTCGCACACCTCTACCACCAGCGCGTCGCGCCCAAGGAAGGGCCGGCGGGCGGTGAGGGCGAGGGTCCCCTCCGCGTCGACGCGCGCCTCCACCCCCGAAGGGGGCTGGACGATCGAGAAGCGGTGCCCGTCGTCGGGGTCATCGGGGTCGCGGGGGTCGAGCCAAACCTCGACCCGCTCCCCCTGCCGGAGGACGAGGGACACCGGCGCCGGCGCCGGAGGGTGGTTGGGCGGGCCGCAGGTGGGGCGGGGCAGCGACACCTCGGCCACCTGCTCCACCCAGGCGCTGATCGCGTCCGCCCTGGTGTAGATCCCCCCGTCCCCACAGGGGGTGTCGGCGGGGGCCGCGCCCCGCGAGGAGAGCCCCGCAAGCCAGAGCTGCCCGCCCTCCCCCACCGCGAAGAGGGGGCCGCCGGAGTCGCCGGCGCAGCCATCCACGCCCCCTCCCCCCGCGATCAGCTCGCCGCCAGGCGAGACCGCCTCGGCGCAGCCCGCCGCGAGGGACGAGCAGTCCGCGTCGGTGACGGTCATCCACGCCTCGTGCAGGCGGCTGTTGGCGTCCCGCCCCCACAGGTCGGTGCGGCCGAAGCCGACCCCAACCGCCTGCGCGCCATCCACCAGCGCGGTGTCCGCCACGCAGTCCAGGGCGAGGGGCCAGGCGGGGACGCCCGCGTCCTCGGCGAGGCGCACCACCGCCACGTCGTAGGTCTGGGCCCACCAGGGCGGCGTGATCACCCGCTCAGCCGCCACGAACCGTCCCCCTAGGGCGTAGTCGTCGGTGTCCAGCAGCACCCCCTCCAGCCCCACGGCGCAGTGGGCTGCGGTGAGCACAACCCTCGGCGCCACCACCACCCCGGTGCAGCGCACCTCCTCGGTCAGGACGACCCCCACCACCCCCTGCCAGCTCCCCGGCACGGTGGGGCTCCCCCCCACCATCCAGGGGATCGCAGCCAGCGCGGACAGGCTCCAGGTCAGCACCCTCACCTCCTAGGGAAATATCAGGCGCCCAGTGGGTCACCGCCCCTGTGGACCGATTATCAGGCCGCCATGCTCGATCCAGCCCACATTCTTCAGACCCGCTTCGGCTACCCCGACTTCCGACCGGGGCAGCGGGAGATCGTGGAGCACACCGCGCTGGGCCGCGACAGCCTGGTGGTCATGCCCACCGGCGCGGGCAAGTCCCTGTGCTACCAGGTGCCCGCCCTCGCGCGGGGCGGGGTGACCCTGGTGGTGAGCCCGCTGATCGCCCTGATGAAGGACCAGGTCGACGCCCTGGTCGAGAAGGGGATCCGGGCCAGCTTCCTCAACTCCTCGCTCAGCACCGCGGAGTACCGCGCCAGGTCGGAGGCGGTGGCCAGGGGAGAGGTGGAGCTCCTCTATGTAGCGCCAGAGCGCTTCTCGCCCCGCTTCCTGGAATTCCTCAAGGACGTCAACGTCCAGCTGCTCGCGGTGGACGAGGCCCACTGCCTCTCCCAGTGGGGGCACGACTTCCGGCCCGACTACCTGCGCCTCGGCCAGGTGCGCCAGGCCCTCGGGAACCCGCCCACCGTCGCCCTCACCGCCACCGCAACCCCAGAGGTGCAGGCGGACATCAAGGCCACCCTGGGTCTGGAGACCGCCAGGACCTTCATCCAGGGCTTCGACCGCGACAACCTGATCCTCGAGGTGCTGGAGGTCGAGAAGCGGGCCGACAAGGACGCCGAGCTGGCCGCGCTGATCACAGCCCCCGCCCTGGTCTACGCCGCCACCCGTAAGAACGTGGAGCGCGCCACGGAGGCCCTCCGCGCCAAGGGCATCCCCGCCGGCATGTACCACGCGGGCCTGAGCGCCGACCAGCGCAACAGGGTGCAGGACGACTTCATGGCCGGCAGGGTGCCGGTGGTAGTGGCCACCAACGCCTTCGGCATGGGGATCGACAAGGCGGACATCCGCACCATCATCCACTACGACATGCCGGGCACGGTGGAGGCCTACTACCAGGAGATCGGCCGCGCCGGCCGCGACGGCAGGATGAGCCGGGCGGTGCTCCTCCACCAGCGCGGGGATCGGTTCATCCACGAGCTGTTCATCAAGAGCGCTCACCCCCCGGCGGACTGGATCCACAAGATGTACGACGGGCTCCGGGCCAGCGGCGAGAACCCCGTCTTCACCCAGCTGGAGCTGCTGGCCAACCACCTGCCCCCTGAGGGGGGCGACAGGGCCGCCTCCGCCTGTATCTACGCCCTGGTGCGCGAGGGCCTGGTGCGGCGCATCGCGCCCTCTGATCGGGCCGCCTACGTCCGCGTCAGCGCCCAGCCCCCCGCGGAGACCCCCAGGGGGCAGCGCGGTAAGGTGTGGGCCTCGCTGAGAGGCCGGGGGATGGGCCCGGGGGACTCCAGCTCCTTCCACCTGGACCGGTGGGGCGAGGAGCTAGACCTCACCAGGGAGCAGCTCAACGCCACCCTGCGGGGGCTGGAGGACCGCGGCTACCTGCGCTACCAGCCCGCCGAGCGGGTGGGCGGCGTCGAGCTGATCGACCCAGAGCGCCCCCTCCAGCTCGACGAGGAGGCCCTCCAGGTCCGGCGCTCCCACGACTACGCCAAGCTCGCCCAGATGGAGGCCTACCTCCAGGGGGGATGCCGCAGGCGCTTCGTGGTGGAGTACTTCGGCGAGAAGGCGCCCTTCGACCGCTGCGGCACCTGCGACGTGTGCCGCGCCGAGGCGGTGCCGGGCAGCGGTCCGCGCGCCCTCACCCCCGACGAGGAGACCGTGATCCGAATGGTCCTCGCCAACCTGGCCCGCATGCAGCTTCACGGGTCGCGCTCGGGGTTCACCGACGTGCTCATCGCCAAGACCGCGATCGGAGCGAAGGAGAAGCGGGTGCTGGACGGGGGCTACGACACGCTCAGCACCTGGGGCCTGCTAGGGCCGGGGAGAGACGGGGTCCGCGCCCCTGGGGCCCCGTGGAAGTACGGCGAGGTGGTGGACCTGATCCTGGCCCTAGGTCGCGCGGGGTGCCTCGAAGAGAGCTGGAAGACCGCCTCCATCAGCGGGCAGGACCGCACCTGGCGGGAGTTCTCCCTCTCAGAGCGGGGCTCCCGCGTCATGCGCCAGGCAGAGCCCGACTTCCGGATGGTCTTCCCCCACGCGGAGCGCCTGCTGCGGGCCACCAGGCCTGTCTCGTCCGTCCCCCAGGGGCCCGCGGAGCTGCTCTCGCGCCTGCGCGACGCGCGCTCCCGCCTCGCCCAGAAGGCGGACGTGCCCCTGTACGTGATCGCCAGCAACAAGACCCTGGAGGCGATCGCGGACACCATGCCCCGCTCGCGCAAGGAGCTGCTGGAGGTGCCGGGGATGGGCCCAGTGAAGGCAGCCCGATATGGCGAGACCTTCCTGGAGGTGCTGCGGCAGTGGGACCGGGGGTGAGCCCGTCGACGGGAGCGGCGCGACCAACGTCGTTGAGACATCATCGCGCCACAATGTCGCAGAGCGGGCGCTCGCCCCCCTGTCGCCCGTGACGAGGAGCGGTTTCATCGCCGACGCCAAGGGCGTACCGTAGGACTTGACGCACCGCGCGCCGTTCGCTGCGGCGGCGCCACGCCACCTCCGCGCCGGCTGGGACGATGACCTCATGGGCCGCTAGCACAACCCACGCCACCCTGCTCCTGGCCTTGATCTCAGGGTGCGGCCCCACCACCGCGCCCTACCTCCTCGACTACGGCCCGCCCCCGCCAAGCGACACGGTGGAGGTGGTGCTGGGCGTCCACCCCCTCCACAACCCCAAGCACCTGCACGAGGTCTTCGGCCCGCTCACCGACTACCTCACCGACGCGATCCCCAACACGAGGTTCCGGCTGGAAGCCTCTCGCAGCTACGCCGCCTTTGACGAGAAGCTGTACGCGGGGCGCTTTGACTTCGCCCTCCCCAACCCCTATCAGACGGTGCGCTCGCTGAGCCGCGGCTACTCGGTGTTCGGGAAGATGGCCAACGACGAGGACTTCCGAGGGATCATCCTGGTGCGGAGAGACTCGGGTATCCGCGAGGTGTCCGACCTCCGCGGGGCCGCCATCGCCTACCCTGCCCCCACCGCCCTCGCGGCCACGATGATGCCGCAGCTCTTTCTGCAGGAGCACGGGCTCAGGGTGATGGAGGAGGCCGAGGTGCGCTACGTGGGCTCCCAGGAGTCGTCGATGCTGAGCGTCTTTCTAGGCGAGACCGCCGCCGCCGCCACCTGGCCCCCCCCCTGGCGCGCCCTCTGCAAGGAGCGCCCCGAGGTTGCCGAGGCGCTAGAGGTGCGGTGGGAGACCGAGAGCCTCCCCAACAACGGGCTGGTGGTCCGCGACGACGTGCCCGCGGCGCTCACCCGGCGTGTGGCGACGGCCCTCTTCGACCTCCACAACCACCCCGAGGGGCGCGCGATCCTCGAGCGCATGGAGCTGTCTCGGTTCGAGCCCGCCACCGACGCCACCTACGCGCCGGTCCGGTCCTTCCTCGACCATTTCAACGACACCGTCAGGCAGATCGAGCGATGAGCGCCTCCCTCCCCCGACGCGCGGTCCGCGCCCTGTGGTTCACCTCGATCCGGAGGCAGCTGGTCCTGGGCATCGCCCTGGTCCACGCGGTGCTGATGACGGTCTTCGTGCTGGATCTGACCCTGCGCGAGCGGGAGGCGCTGCGCGCCCAGAGCCTGGAGCACACCCGCGACGCGGCCCTCGCCCTCGCCAGGAGCAGCGGCTCCTGGGTGCTCGCCGCCGACGTCGTGGGGCTGGAGGAGGTGCTGGCCTTTGACTCGGAGCGCCTCCGCTACGCGATGGTGCTGTCTCCGGAGGGTAAGGTGCTGGGCCACACCGACCGGCAGGTGGTGGGGAGCTACGTGCGCGACGCCACCTCCCGGGAGCTGCTCTACGCGGGCGAGGCGCCGCAGGTGCTGGTGGACAGCGCGAGCCTGATCGACGTGGCCGCGCCGATCGTGGTCAACGACCAGCTGATCGGGTGGGCCAGGGTGGCGATGGGGCAGGAGCACAACGCGGCGGCCCAGGCGCTGATCACCCGCAACGGGGTGGTCTACACCCTCCTCGCGATCCTCATCGGCTCCGCCTTCGCCCTGCTGATGGCTCGGAGCCTGACGGTGGACCTGCATCGCATGGTGGACCTCACCCAGCGCTTCCAGCGGGGAGAGTGGACGGCGCGCGCCCCGCTGGAGCGCAGCGACGAGCTGGGACAGCTCAGCGGCGCCCTCCACCAGCTGCTCGACGCGCTCGTGGAGCAGCGCACCCTCACCGACACGGCGCAGGCCGACACGCAGGCCGAGAAGGAGCGGCTGCTGGTGACCCTCCAGAGCATCGCGGACGGGGTGATCACTACCGACGTGGAGGGCAGGGTGACCCTGCTCAACCAGGTCGCGGCGCACCTCACCGGGTGGAGCCCCGCCGACGCCGTGGGGCGCCCAGTGTCAGAGGTGTACCTCACCCGCGCTCCGGACCGGGCGGACAGGGTCGCGCCCCCCGGCCCGCTGGACCTGGAGCTGCTGCCCCTGGGGACGTCCCAGCCCGTCCGGGTGACGAGCAGGTGGGCCGACATCTGCGGGCCGGCCGGGGAGGTGATCGGCAGGGTGGTGGTCTTCCACGACGCCTCCGAGGAGCGCAGGGCCCAGGCGCAAGAGGCAAGGATGAAGCGCCTGGAGTCGGTGGGGGTCCTGGCGGGAGGCATCGCGCACGATTTCAACAACATCCTCACCGGGATCATGGGCAACCTGGGGCTGGCGCTGATCTACGCGGACGAGGGCTCGGGAGAGCTGATGAACGTGTTGCAGGCGGCCGAGACCGCGAGCGTCCGGGCCAAGGACCTCACGCAGCGGCTGCTGACCTTCTCGAAGGGGGGCAACCCCGTGCTCAAGAGCGCCCACCTGCCCGAGCTCCTGAAGGAGATCACCGACTTCACACTCTCGGGAGGCAAGATCCGGTGTCACTACCACCTCGCCCAGGACCTCTGGCCCGTCTACGCGGATCTGGGGCAGATCTCCCAGGTGGTCCAGAACCTCGTGATCAACGCGGTCCAGGCCATGCCACAGGGTGGGACCCTCACCGTGGAGGCCGAGAACACGCAGGTCGACGAGGACCTGGCCCCCCTGGCGCCTGGCCGCTACGTGCGGGTGGGGATCCGGGACACAGGCGTCGGCATCTCCCAGCGCTGCATGGAGCACATCTTCGACCCCTACTTCACCACCAAGAGCGGCGGCAGCGGGCTGGGTCTCGCGGTGACGCAGACCGTGATTCTCAAGCACGGGGGTGACATCACGGTGGCCTCCCGCGAGGGCGAGGGAACCACCTTCACCTTCTTCCTCCCCGCCGCCGCCGAGGCGCCCGCGGCCCCCAAGGGAGCGCGGCTCCGCACCGCGAAGCGGGCGGTCACGGTGCTCATCCTCGACGACGAGGCGCCCATCCGCTCCCTGGTGCGCAGGGCCCTGTCCCGCGAGGGACACAGGGTGCTGAGCGCCGCGGACGGGGACGAGGCCCTCCGCCTGGTGGCGGAGGCCCTGGGGCAGGACCAGAGGGTCGACGTGGCGCTGATGGACCTCACCCTTCCCGGTGGCGTGGGGGGCCGTGAGGTAGCGCCCAGGCTGCGGGCCCTTGACCCCTCGGTGCGGATGGTGGTGTCCAGCGGCTACTCCAACGATCCGGTGATGGCCGCCCCCACCGCGCACGGGTTCTGCGCCGTGCTCCCCAAGCCCTACACCCGCTCCGAGCTCGTCGCCCTGGTGGAGGACCTGATCTCCCGACCCCCGGAGCCCCCCGCGGCGCCGCCGGATCACTGAGGCGCCGGCACCACCGACACCTCCACCGCGCCTTCGTCCGGAGACGCCGGGCGCTCGTGGGCGGAGAAGGTGCGCCGCCACCAGCGCCCTCTGGGGCTCTCCCCCTGTGGCTCCTCGGCCTGGGCTGCCCCTGGCAGCAGCTCCTCCCGGCGCGCCAGCCTGAACCGCATCGGCCCGTCGTCCACCTGGGACACCACCACCCCCAGCCCCGGCTTGGTGTCCGCGTCCCGGTGGGGCACCACCCTGAGCACCAGGTCCATCGCGGTGAGCCCCAAGTGGCCGCGCAGCTGGAGGGTCCGCCTCGGGGCCTGATAGACCATGTCGCGGATGTCGACCGCGGTGCGGTCGATCCGCATCTTCCCCACGATCTCACCGAGGATCACCCGCCCCGCGGCGTCGGTCTCCAAGAAGGGCGCGAGGGTGATCGCGTCACGGACCACGTTGCTCACGTCGTCCTCCAGCAGCAGGCGCCCCTCGCGCACCCTGGCCTCGCCCTCCATCCAGGAACCACCGCGCGCGAGCGCCCCCCCTGCGTGGACGTCAAAGGAGAAGTCCAGCTCCCCCAGCAGCGGGCTGGGGCGCCCGGTGGTGGCCGACACCACCCTGGCCAGCTCTGCCCGCCGCAGCTCGATGTGGAGCTCCGACTCGGCGCGCCGGAAGAAGTGGCGGATCTCCCCCTCGAGGGTGGCCTCCGCGCCACCGTACCGGAAGGCGCCGCCGGACAGGTGCATCGAGCTGTTCGTCACCCTGATGTCCGGGAGCCGGAGCGCTGTGATGTCGATAGAGCCAATCAAGAAGCGGGGCGACCGCAGGCCCCCCACCCCGCTGAGCAGGCGATCGCGCGGCTCGTACACCACCTCGCGCAGCTCCCCGTAGATCCGAGGCACCACAGCCTCGCCGAAGGGCGGATCGGGGCGCGCGTGGTAGGACGCGTCCCACACCTCCACCCGATCGAAGCGGATCCGCCCGATCGCCCCCTCGCGGGGGACCCACTCCTGCTTGGGGGGGTGCTGCGTGAAGCGCTCCACGTGGAGCCCGATCAGGCGCCCCTCGGTAAAGACCGCCTCGCGATCCTCCCACAGGCGCACGGGGTCCGGCAGCCCGAGGATCACCCGCTCGATGCGGGTGTGCTGTCGGCTGTGGTGGAGCGGGGTGACGTCCACCCCCACTACCGCCCAGCGCCAGGTGGCCGGCTCGCTCCAGCGCGCGCCGGGGAGGAATTCCACGTCCTCCACGGTGACCCTCACCGGGGCCTGCCCCACCGCGAGGTCGACAACCCGCTGAAAGCCAGCGGGCGTGGTGAACAGGTACAGCAGGGCCGTCCACAGGCAGAGCACCGCCAGCACCACCAGCTCACCCAGTACCCTGACCCGGGTCCAGCGGGAGCGGCGGCGGATGCGGGCTAGCGCTGCGTCGTCGTATCCGAACACGAGCAGGAAGATACCCGCTCTCGCGGCGCCTCGCAGCGCCACACCATGCAGACCGCGGCGATCAGGGTTATTCCTGGCCTCATCCCTCACGGAGGATCCCATGTTTCCGACCCCGATGAATTGGACCGCGCGCCTGGAGCAGGCTCAGGACGCAGAGTCCCGCACCGCGCTGCTCGCAGCGATCAACCAGTGGCGCGCCGCCAACCTCACGGATGTCCCGGAGCTGCGCGCCGCGGCCTTCGCCCTCTCCGCGCTCCACGCGGAGCTTGGGCAGCGCGAGGCGGCCCTGCGGGAGACCCAGTCCCTGCTCTCGCTCTGCCAGACCCCCCCAGAGGCGAGCCGCAACGAGGTCAAGCACGTCCGCGGCCTGCTAGAGGCCCTGGAGGGCCGAAAGGGCGCCCCCTCCGCCCCCAGAGAGCGCAAGAGCGACGAGCGCACCCCCGCTCAGCTGGCGGCTGAGGGCATGACCCGCAGGGCGCTAGAGGCCCTCAAGGGGAGCGATGCCCCAGAGGACGAGCTGCTGCGGGTCTGGATCGAGCTGAGCAACGCGCGGCGCTCGGGTGGGCTGGAGCGCACCGTTGACCGGCTGCTCCACCGCCTCGGCGAGCGCCTGCTCCCGCCGGTGGAGGAGGCCCCCGCGCCGGTCCACCGCTCCGCCGCGGGCGAGGCCCTGGAGGCGATCCTGGGCACCTCGCTCACCGACAAGCTCCAGGCGCGGATCCGCGCGCTGGAGAACCACCTGCAGGAGCACCCCGAGCAGGCGGACAAGGTCGCGTCGCTGGCGCTCCAGCACCACGTGGACGTAGACGGACTGCACAAGCCCGCGCCCTGGCTCGCGGGGACCGTGGTCCGCGCGATGGTCGCCGCACCCGGCGGGGAGACCGCCGCGACCCTTGAGCGCCTGCAGCGCCGCAAGGCCTTCGCGGTGACCCTCTACGAGGAGTGGGCCTTCCAGCGCGCGGTCCGCCTGCTCCGCGGCGCCTCTGGCTGGGACCTCAACGCGCTGCGGCGCGGCGCCTACCGCGAGGAGCCCGGCAGCCGGCGCACCTGGACCCTCCGCCTGTCCCACGAGTTCAACGAGCGGATGCTGGCGATCGCCGCGCCCACCGAGGAGGTGATGGACACCAAGCAGGTGCGGGCGCTGGTGGCGCGCCTGCCGCAGCTCGCGGAGCGCCTGGTGGTGCTGGCCCCAGGCGCCAGCCTCCTGCCCCTCCGCGAGGCGCTGGTCCATGCGGGCGTCACCGTCCTCGACGACGCGGACGACGCCGCGATCTGGACCGCGCTCACCGAGGTGCAGCCCGGCCCGGTGGTGCAGGAGACCCGGCCCGAGCGGGAGCCCCGCGCACCCAAAGAGCCCCGCGCACCCAAAGAGCCCCGCGCTGCCGAGGCGCCGCAGGAGCCCCGCAAGCCGATGCCCGGCCAGCTGCTGCGCGAGGCGCTCCAGGCGGGGGCCAGCGTCGAGGATCTCACCGAGGTGCTCCGCGGCTTCAGCCGGTTCCACCACGTCTTCGCCCAGAGCCGCCGCTTCCTGGCCGAGCTCGAGGGTGAGGCGCTGGACCTGGCGACCGCCAAGCTGCTGACCGCCCTCCACAGGGTCGCCCCCCCGACCCTCCACCTGCCCGAGGGGGGGACCATGGCGCTGCGCGCCGCCTCAGCCGCTCCTGGCGGTCACACCGAGGCGCTGCTCCTCGGGGAGGGCGCCGAGCGCTGGTCCGCCCAGGGGGCGGAGGTGGTGCTCACCCTCAACCGCGCCCTGGCCCTCGCCGGCTGGGAGCTGCTGCGCGTCCACCAGGGCCCCACCGGAAAGGAGCGCAAGGCAGAGCCCGCGCTCGCCACCCTGCACGACGAGGCGCGCAACCTGTGGCGCCTCGCGGTGCGCAAGGACGGTCGCGAGGGCGAGGTGTGGTACCTCAGCGACCTGCCCCCCGAGGGGCGCGCCGCGCTGCCGTTGATCCTGATGGCGCCCACCCAGCGGGTGGTGGTGGTGCCCCTGGACCCGGCGCTGCTCGAGTGGTTCAGCGGGGTGGGCCCCGGCGAGACGCTGATCGGCTGGTCCGGCGACGAGTCCGAGGGCGTGCTCGAGGCGATGGCCTCGTGGGTCGAGACCGCTCCTGGCGCGGACGCCTAGCGGGGCACCGCGTCGCTGGCCTCTCGACGCGGGTCCTTGTTCCTGCGCTCGTCGCGCACAAAAGCACGCTTCATTCCAATGGAACAGCGGCCACGCCCCGACAGACCTCGCGACTCGGACCCCGTTTGCAGCCTGGAAGCTTCGACCAGCGATCTCATCGGATCGTTCTGCAGCGCTCCCTGTGAGACGGTCCTGCGGAGGGACCGGTGCCCGCAGCGGGCACCCGGGCCGGGCGGCGGGGGCGGTGCGTCCTCCGGGCGGTGAGCGGGTCCTGACGTGAGACGGGGCCCTGTCGCTGCCCCCAGCGCAGGGGATCTCCTTCCACAAGGGCGTCGCGACCGGCCCCCTCACGGGCCCCAGCGCAGGGGTTCTGCTTCCACAAGGGCGTCGCGACCGGCCCCCTCACGGGCCCCAGCGCCGGTGCCGCGCCCCCGTCAGGGAGCCGCGGGCGGCAGGGGCGACTTGGACTGGAAGGGCACAGGCATCTGGAGGAAGGAGTAGTCCACCTCCTGGTGCGCCTGGAGCAGGCACAGGGCCAACGGGCTGTCGGCCGGCTCGGGCTGGAGCAGCACCGGACCACCGGGCACCCGCTCGAAGCCCAGAAAGTCCAGCTCCCGCCCATAGGTGTCAAAGCAGGCCGTAGCGGCGGCGCTCTGGACGAAGACGTGGAGCAGGTTGTGGGCGGTGGTGAGCTGCGCCCGCTGCATCTCCGTCTGGGGGATCTCCCCCAGGGGGATCGCCTTGGGCCACCGGGACGGGGGCGCGGGCGCCTCGCTGCCCTCCGCCTGGGGAGCGGGCGGCTGGCCCCCTGCGCGGTGCGCCCCCGAGAGGAGCTGGGCCCCGATCAGCGCAGCGGCGATCAAGACCAGCGCCGCGATCCACACCCACCGCCTGCGCACCGGCGCGGCGCCCTCTGGGCCGAAGGCCGCGATGGGAGACCGCTCCCTCGGGGTGGGCGTGCCCCCAGCGCGGAAGCCCCGCAGCACCTCCAGCGCCTCCGCGGCGGTCGGGCGCTCGTCGAGGTCCTGGCGCATCATCGAGCGGAGCAGCTCCGCCAGTGGGGCGTCGGCGACCTGCAGGTTGGAGGTGTCTACCGCAGGCTCGATCCCCTGGAACACCTTGGGCGAGAACAGGGCCAGCCCCACCGCCCCCACCGAGTACACGTCCGAGGCGGGGTGGATCTGATCCGAGAACACCTCGGGGGCGGCGTAGCTCAGGTGCCCCACCGCGGCGTACTCCCCCCCCTGGCCCTCGCCCTGGATCGCGTGGACCCTGGTAAATCCCACCAGATAGAGGGTTCCCCCCGCACCGCGCACCAGGTTGCTGGGGCGGATGTCCCGGTGGACCAGCGGCGGCTCCCTGGTGTGGAGCCACACCACCACCTCCAGCAGCTCCTCCAGCACCGCGATCACCTCGTCCGCGGTGAACCTGTGCTGCTCCACCTCCTCCGCTAGCGAGGCACCGGGGATCAGCTCCCGGACCAGCCAGAAGGAGCCTGCCTGCTCGAAGGAGTCGAAATACCTGGCGATGTGGGGGTGCTCCAGGCTGCGCAGGGTGCCCGCGGAGCGCTCCAGCGCCTCCCAGGCCCTGGGTGCCTCGGCCTGAACCACCCCGTGGGCGATGACAGCGGTCCCGTCCGGCCCCAGCGCGCGCCAGGTGCGGAAGGCGCCCTCTGTGTCGACCAGCACCTCCAGCCGGTACTTGTCGCCGAGCAGCGAGGGCTCCCCGCAGACGGGGCACGGGTTCAGCCAGGAGGAATTGCCGCAGGCGGGACAGAGGTGCAGCGGCACGTCGGTGGTGACCTCGGCCCTGCTCTCGGCGCTCTCGCCTCGCAGGGCGTCGATCAGGGCGAGGACGTCGGGGAAGCGCTCTCCTGGGTCCACCTGCAGCGCGCCATCGAGCGCCTCGAGCACCGCGGGGGGCAGCCGCTCCCGCAGGGAGGAGCCGGCGAGCGCCTCGGCCAAGGACGCTGCGTCTGGGGCCGCGGGGCGATCCCCCAGCAGATCCCACAGCAGCACCCCGAGGGACCACACGTCCGCTCTGCGGTCCATCCTGCGGCGGTCCTTCTGCTGCTCTGGCGCGATGTAGACCTGATCCGCGGCGGTCTCCTGCTCGCCCTGCGGCTCATCGAGGGCCCGCGCGAGCCCGAAATCGCCCACCTTGGGGCGATACTCCCCCCCGTCCCGCTCCAGCAGCACGTTGGAGGGGCGCAGGTCCCCGTGCACCACCCCCTGCCCGTGGGCGTAGCCCACCGCCGCGGCGATCTCGCCGAAGACCGCC
Source organism: Deltaproteobacteria bacterium (assembly GCA_016938035.1). Lineage (GTDB taxonomy): Bacteria > Myxococcota_A > UBA796 > UBA796 > JAFGVK01. Next base: position 15,527 of record JAFGVK010000014.1, read on the forward strand.
AGCGCGACCTCACGCGCCATCGGCCCCCGCCGCAGCAGCTCGGGGAGGTCTGGGCCGTCCACGTAGTCCATCACCAGGGCGGGGCGCCCGTGGACCTCGATCAGGTCGTGGACCTCCACCACCCCCTGGTGGCGCAAGGCGGCCTGCAGCCTGCCCTCCCGCTGGAGCCGCTGGATCAGGCCCGCCCCCCCCCGCGCCAGCACCTTGAGGGCGTACTTCCCTCCGAGGACGTTGTTCCGCACCCTGTAGACCCGCGCCCACTCCGTGGCCCCCAGCGCAGACTCTACGGTGTATCGGTCGATGACCTGTCCCGGCTTGAGCATCCCCGCACCACCCAAAAAGAAGAGGCGGCCCTGAAGGAGCCGCCTCTGAAGAATAATGGAAGTCGCTCAGCCGAGCATCTTCTCAACCTCATCACAGGTAGAACGCACCGCCGCCACCGACTTGGCGAAGGCCGCGCGCTCGTCCTCGGTGAGGTCGAGCTCGATGATCTGCTCGACGCCGTTCTTGCCCAGGATGACCGGAACACCGACGAAGAGTCCGTTCACGCCGTACTCACCATCGAGGTAGACCGAGGCGGGCATGATCTTGCGCTTGTCGTAGATGATCGCCTCGGCCATCTCGAGGGCGGACCACGCGGGGGAGACGAAGGCGGAGCCGGTGCCGAGCAGGCTCACCACCTCGCCGCCGGCCTTGCGGGTGCGGGTCTCGATCTTGGCGAGGGTGTCGGCGTCCACGAACTGCTCGACGGGGATCCCGGCGATGCGCGCCGAGGAGCGCACCGGCACCATGTCGTCGCCGTGCCCGCCGAGCACCATCGCGTTGACGTTCTCGACCGACACGTTGGCCGCCTCCGCCACGAAGTAGCAGTAGCGCGCGGAGTCAAGGACACCGGCCATGCCGATCAGCTTGGCGGGGTTGGGGGCCAGGGTCTTCATCAGGGTGTAGACGATGGCGTCCAGGGGGTTGGCGATCGAGATGATGATCGCGTCGGGGGCGTACTGCTTGATGCCCTCGGCCACGAACTTGGTGACCATCAGGTTGATCGAGAGCAGCTCCTCGCGGGAGGGCAGCGAGCCGTCCGCCTTGGGCTTCCGGGGCACGCCGGCGGTGTTGATGATCATCTCCGCGCCCTCAAGGGCGCTGTAGTCCTTAGATGCCACGATGCGCGCGTCGAGACCCACGGTGGGGAGCCCCTCGAGGACGTCGAGCGCCTTGCCGCCGGAGACGGTCTGCTTGGCCTTCTGCGCCTTCTGCGCGTCGGTGTCGTTGGGGCCAGCCATGGGCGCCGGGTCGACGAAGCCGATCTCACGGGCCAGCTTGCGGCGCACGATCTCCTGCAGGAGCACACCGCCGATATTTCCACCACCGATCAGGCCGATCTTATTGAGCATGGACTGCCTCCGCTATGCGCCCGGTGGGGCGCATTGAAATGGAGGACATTGTGCCGCGTCCGACCGATCGCTGCAAGCCCAAAGGCAAAACAACCCCTGTTGTGACAATCGAGGAAAACACTTGTTTGAAGCATGAAACAACGACAATCACCTCAGAACGATATGTGTTCGCCGCTACATCCAGGCCCGCACCCAACCGTAGAGGGGCCGGAGGGCCGGAAACCAGGCCAATCCGCTGGTATAGGCGAGGAAGATCAGCCGCGCCCCCACCAGGAGCGCTGTGCCAGCGCAGGCCGCCAGGGTCAGCGCCCACGCGCCCGGCGATCCCCCCCACGGGGCGCGCGCCTCGACGCGCAGGGGATCGAAGCCCCGCGCGTCCAGAGACTCCGCCAGGGTCCGCGCCCTCCGGATCAGCCGGGCCACCACCGGGCGCAGCAGGCTCAGCTCCAGCGCCAGCCACGCCCAGGGGCTCCGCTGCCACACAGGGCGCCCCCGCCGGGCCCTGGCCCTGCGCACCTCCAGCGCCTCGCGCACCGTGTCGGGGAGGAAGTGCAGCGCCGTCATCACCATGAAGGCCAGCCCCGAGGGGAGGCCGAGGCCCATCAACCCGCGCAGGAGCTGATCGCGGGGGGTGGACACCACCAGCCCCAGCCCAGCGAGCGACACCGCGATCATCCGCAGGCTCTGCACCAGGCCGTAGAGCGCCCCCTCCCGGTAGAGCGAGAGCGGCCCCACGCTGAGCAGGGCCACCCTGGGGTGTTCTGCGTAGAACAGCCCCTGGGAGAGCACCGTGCCCCACACCGCCGCTCCGACCACCAGCGCGCCCCTGCCCCAGTACGGGCGGCTCGCCGGCACCCTGATCAGGGCCACAGCCCCCGCCAGGGCGAGCAGGGCGAGGCTCCCCGGCCGCTCGAGGGTCACCGCCAGCAAGCCGACGCAGCCCACCAGCAGCAGCTTCAGCCGAGGCTCGCTCAAGGCTGCCCCCGGAGCAGCGCGGCTGGCTCCAGGTAGGGCAGCCCCCAGGCGCGACAGCGCTCCGCCAAGGGGGGGAGCCGCAGCCCGCTCGGGGGCGCCGCCAGCGCCTGGGCGGGGGTGCCTTCCCACACCAGCCGCCCCCGGTCCAGCAGCAACAGCCGGGTCGCCCGGCGGAGGGCCAGATCGACGTCATGGGTCGCAAACAACAGGGCGCCGTCGGACAGCGCGCCCTCCAGCGCGTCGAGGATCCGCTCCACCCCCGCCAGGTCCTGCCCCGAGGTGGGCTCGTCCAGCAGGAGCACCGTCGGGGTGCAGGTGAGGGCCGCCCCCACCGCCACCCGCTGCCGCTGTCCCCGCGAGAGGGAGGGAGGGGGGCGGTGGGCCAGCGGGAGCAGCCCCAGCGCCTCGGACACGACCCGCACCCTGTCCAGGGCGTCACGGCGCCTCGCCTCGCGCGGACCGTAGGCCAGCTCCTCGCCCACTGTGGCGCAGAACAGCGTGAGATCGGGCTCCTGCGGGACGGACTGAGTGCGGGCGTGGGGCCGCCCCCTTCCCAGCTCACCCGCCAGCAGGCGGAGCAGGGTGCTCTTCCCCGCGCCGTTGCCCCCAAGCAGCGCTACCCGCTCCCCCGCGCGCAGGCTCAGCGCCTGCACCTCCAGCGCGGTCCCCGGCCCCCAACTCCAGCGGAGGCCCTCCTCCTCCCGAAGCACCGCACCCAGGGGCGCCAGAGGGGGCCGCCAGCCTCGCCAGCGCGCCGCCAGGCCCCCAGCGGCCAGCCCCGCCGCGGCCAGCCCCTCGTCCAGCGCCCGGAGGGCCGGCAGCTCCAGCCCCAGCTCCCGCAGGAGGGGCAGCGGCGCCTCCTGGCAAGGCCCCTCCCAGCGGATCGCGCCTTGATCGAGGAGCACCACCCTGTCCGCCCCCGCCAGCGCCCGATCCAGCCTGTGCTCCACCCACAGCACCGCGGTGCCCGCCCCCGCGATCCGGCGCAGCAGCGCCACCAGCGCCTCGGCCCCGGCGGGGTCCACCTGCGACAGCGGCTCGTCGAGGATCAACACCGCCGGCCTGGGAGCGATCGCGGCCCCCAGCACCAGCCGCTGCTGCTGCCCCAGCGACAGGGCCCCTGTGCCCCGCCCGGGCTCCTCCGGCAGCCCCACCTCGCGCAGCACCTCGGCCACACGGGCGGCCCGCGCCCCCGGCTCCCACCGGGCCAGCGCCAGCCCGATCTCCTCCCCGAGGGTGCTGGCGACGATCTGATCGCCCGCCTCCTGCGCCACGAAGCCCACCAGCCCCACCAGTTCCCCAGGGGACGCGGTGTGGGGCTCCACCCCCACCACCCTCACCTCGCCCCGCGGAGCGCCCTTGCCGTGGCGCTGCACCAGCCCCGCCGCCAGCCGGGCCAGGGTGGACTTGCCCGAGCCGGTGGGTCCCGCCAGGAGCACGATCTCGCCCGCCTCCACCTCCAGAGACACCGGCCCTACCCCCGCCCCTGCGGGGTAGGCGTACCCCGCCTGCCGAAGGCTGAGGGCGCTCACCCCTCCACCCGGCGCAGGGACTCGGCGAAGGGGACCGCCAGGGCCACCCCCACCAGCACATAGGCGAAGCCCGGCAGCAGCAGCACCATCGCCACATACCAGGGGGCAAACCACAGGCGGAACAGGGTCATGTGGAGCACCAGGCCCCCGCCGGTAGAGAGCACCGAGGCCACCCCGAGTCCGAGCGAGAGGCGCGCCCACCTGCCGAGGGGCGAGGCGTCGCGCCAGCCGGTGGGCCTAGTGATCCCCGCCAGCCACAGGCCCCCCTCCAGCCACGCCACCCGCGCCCCGACGAAGATCAGGTCGGTGGGCAAGAAGCTCCCCAGCAGCAGCAGCTGCACCAGCCACCCCACCAGCACCCCTAGCGCGGCCACCCCCCTGCGGGGCAGCAGGCTCAGCAGGGTCGCGACCAAGGCGGTGCGGAGCACGTCATCTAGGAGCCCCACCACCAGGGGCGAGAAGGGCCCCAGCGCCGCGCCCACCCCGCTCAGCAGCAGGCGCGAGGTGGCGGTGAGCACCGCGGCGAGGGTGCCGAACAGGGCCACGGTCATCAGCTCCGAGGTGGAGCGCTCCCGCAGCCACCGGCGCAGGCCCAGCCCCAACCAGGCCAGGCCTAGCGCCGCCCCCAGCAGGGTGACCGCCAGCCCTCCGGCGAGCCAGGCGGAGCCCCGCGAGACGTAGAGGGGCTCCCGGTGGACGAGCAGCGGCTCGGCGCTGCCCAGGGGCGTGACCCGCACCTCGCGGATCCAGGTCCCCTGGTGGGCGAGCCGAGGGTCCACATAGACCGGCAGCACCGCCGTCGCCTCGCCCCCCGGCGGCACCCTGAGCAGGGACACCACCCGCGAGAGCTGCCCATCCGCCTCCCGCAGGCGGGGCCGGAACACCCGCGAGGGGGTGCCGTCGGGCTCGAGCACCGAGGCGGAGAGGCTCAGGTCTAGGGGCTGGTCGCCGCTGTTGCCCAACGTGACCGCCTCCCAGGCCCACGGCCCCAGCTCGGGCGACAGGCGCTCCCCCAGGCCCACCCTGCGCAGCAGGGCCCCCCACCAGCGCGACGGGAGGGTCACCCTGTCCTCTGGCCGCCCGGTCTCGGGCAGGCCCCGCGGGTCTGCGGGGAAGCGCCCCTCGATCCAGGCCAGCTTCGCCGCCGCCTCGGCGCGGGGGACCGGGGACCAGGTGGTGGGGATCTCCAGCCGCGCGCCGCCGGCCTCCAGCCACAGGGAGTCGCCCGCTCCGAGGCTGAGGGGGATCAGGCGCCGCTGCCCCGCCACAGGCAGCGCGACGCGCTCCCGCACCTGGCCCGCCCCCACCGTGATCTCAGCGGGGTGTACCGCGGTGAGCTGGAGCCCCAGCGGCACAGGGAGGCCGTCCACCGGCCGGAGGGCGATCCCCTCTCCCGGCCTCCAGGCGAGGGGCTGTCCCAGAGGGAGCTGGAGCGCCACGTCCACCCCTCCCCACAGGGCGAGGGGCGCGAGGGCGCTGGTGACCTGCGCCTCGCCCCGCGTGGCCCGCACCGCGCTGGCGCGCTCCCAGTCCACCGGCACGTCGATCCACAGGGCGTCGAGTCCCTGCCCTCCCCGCCGGGCGGCGAGCACCTCCCCCTGCGGCCCCAGCACCTCCACCTGGTCCGCCGGGCCGCGCAGCACCACCTCCACCCCGCCAGCCACCACCGTCCCGGAGACCTCCAGCGGCGAGGCGCAGGCGAGCAGCAGCGCGAGGAGCACTAGCGGAGCGCCGTGAGGCGGTAGGAGCCGCCCAGCGAGCCATCCTCGCGCACCCAGGGGTGCTCCACCGCGAAGACCCTCCCGTCCTCGGCGAGGCGCATCCTGAAGAACACCGGACCCTCGGTGGGGCAGGAGGTGATCAGGCGCTCCGCCCCTGTGCCCTCCCCCGCCAGGTCGAAGAGCAGCACCCCGAACAGGTCCTCCCTGGCGTCGGTGCGCCGGGGCCCGGCCCCCAGCGCAAGGGTGTCGCCCGCAACCGCCAGCCCAGCGACCTCGTAGGGCCCCCGCCAGGTCCAGCGCAGCGCCCCCGCCAGGTCGTGGGCCCACAGGGTGTTCTCCGCCGGGTGGAGCGAGGGGGGCCGCAGGCTGGGCGCCGCCGCGCCGAAGGGGATCGAGGTGCCGGAGGTGAGGGAGAGGGCCTGCTCCCGGTACAGCCGCCCCTGCCCCACCGTCGCCGCAAGGGGCACCTCGCCCTGCACCACCGGGGTCCCCAGCCCCAGCACCAGGTCCTCGCCGCCGCCTAGGGGGTGGAGGATCACCCTGCCGTCCCCCAAGCCCGCGTAGAGCACCCCCGCGGCGCGGGAGGCGTCGAGGGCCTCCCACACGAAGGCCTGGTCGAACCAGGGGCGCAGCGGCGCGAAGCGCACCGCCTCCTGCGGGGTGAGGCCGGGCAACGACAGGAGCTGCACCCCCCCCACCGGGAGCTCCGCCGGAGGCTCCCCCGCGGCGCTGCGCCCCACCGGCACCGCGACCAGCCCCCCCGCCTCGTCGACCGCGGGGTGCCAGAGGGTGACGTCCGCCGGGTGCTCGGGCCAGGCTGCGATCGGCTCGCCCCCGGGGCTCACGACAAGCAGCTGCGAGAGGTTCCGCCGCTCCCCCCCCTCCACCCACCCGTGGGCGGCGGCCACCAGCAGCGCGCCGTCCCCGAGCACCTCCAGCCCCATCACCGCGGGGAGGGTGTAGACGCCGTACAGATCGTCACCCGCTGGCGCCGGAGAGCGCCCTACCCTGTCCGCCAGCGGCAGCGCCCAGCGCCGCTCCAGGCTGCGGCCGTCAAGGGCGTACAGCCGGGCCTCCGGCGACTGCTCCCCCACGTAGAGCGCGGCGCCGTCGGGCGAGAAGGCGAGCTCTTTCACCAGGGCCTCGTCCAGCTTGATCGACGCGCGCAGGGCGCCGGTCCAGGCGTCGAGCAGCAGCACCTCGCCCCGGAAGGTACCCACCGCCAACAGCGCCCCGTCGGGAGAGAGGGCCAGCGCCGCGTCTGGCGCCGTCCCTCCCCGCGCCACGTGCCGCGCCACGTCGCCCAGGTCGCGCTGAAAGATGGGGACGCACTCGGGCCGGGGCGGGCCGATCAGCGCCTGCCCCCCCACCTCGACCCGCTCCCCCGGGCGCCACGACAGGGGCACCAGGACCTGGTCTCCCCCCAGGGCGCGCCCCTCCAGCCCGGCGCCTATCGCGCCACCGCGCACGAGCGTCACCGGCGCTGGCGCGCCGCAGGCACCCAGGAGGGACAAGAGCCACAGGGCCGAGATCGGGCCGCGCGCGGGGCGTCGAGACAACAACGGACCTCCTCAGCCAGGGGTTCCCCCCCAAGGCCGCTCAACGATGTATCCTGCTCTGGTCGCCACCCCCAACGCCCCGGAGATCCCATGAACCCCAAGGCCAGTCAGCTCGCCCAGCGCTGGAAGACCACCCTCAACGAGCAGAAGGAGCGAGAGCTGGCCGCGGAGCAGGAGGCCCTCGCGGCGGCCAAGGCCGAGGAGGCGCGCCGCGCCGGGCTCCGAAAGCTCCGCGGAGAGCTGCTCATCGAGCTGGCAGAGTTCGGAAAGGTGCTCGATATGGGCGTGCGCAAGGCCGAGGACGGGGTCACCCTCACCCTGGGCGACGCCACCCTCGGCTTCGCGCCCGAGGGCGACGAGGCGCTGGTGCGCCTGGTGTTCGCCCAGAGCACGGGGGAGGACACCATCACCCTCGACGGTGAGGTCTGGCAGCTCAACCTCCGCGGAGACACCATGCCCCTGTTGGATCAGGGGCTGATGCTGCTCGGCACCGAGCTCCTCGGCCTGCCCCCACTGGATGCCCCGGAAGCGGTGGTGGAGCAGGAGGCCCCCGCGCCGCGCCGCGCCCCCTACGTCGAGAGCCACCCCAAGCCCGCTGCGCCGCACCAGGTCTCGGGGACCAGCAGGCCCTCCGAGATCGACTCCCCTACCAGCTCACGAAAGGCGAGCAAGCTCCCGGGGTCCTCCTTGACGGATCTCAAGGACCTGTGGTAGGTTCGCGATTCTCCGGTTTCCCGGTTTGACATCGCCGTCCCATAGGAATAACGGACGGCGGTTGAATCCTCACCAGCAAGGTGCCGAATGTATCGTTGTGAACTCTGTAGCGTCGTCATCCAGCCCAATTCCCCCGCTCTCAGGGTGATCCTTGAGACTCGTCCCAAGGTCTACGCCGAGCGCCAGCGCGCGAACAAGGTGCGGATCCGGGGCAAGCGCAAGCCCCTCCACGCCAACGATCCCGGTGGGCGCGGCTGGGAGATCGTCCGCGCGGCCAAGGTCTGCCGCACCTGCCACGACAAGTGGGTCCAGGAGCACGGCACCCCCGGCGCGGAGTCGATGGCCCTGCACGTCTACGACGAGCCGATGATGGACGAGATGCAGAGCGAGGGCTAGCCCTCCCCCTGTCCGTCCCGAAGAGGCGTCCGCGAGGGCGCCTCTTCTGTCTCAGGGTGTCGGCCTCGCAGCGCCCTGCGCCGGCGTGGCTCCCCGCGTCCACGCCCAGCCGGCTCCGCGTGGCGCGGGGACCCGGCGTGCCCAGCCCCCTGCCCTCCCCACGCCAGCGCGCGCCAACAGGGGCTGTCGGACGACGGCCCCCTCGGGTGTGATCCATGCCCCGGTCACGGCGTGGAACGCGATGGAACCTCGTCTGCCGAGGGACGGGCCCACGACGACCGGCCAACGC
>JAFGVK010000101.1 GCA_016938035.1 Deltaproteobacteria bacterium
AGAACGTGTTCGACCTCTGCCGCTACGCCGTCATCGAGAACTGCTTCGCCGCTGATAGACTCGAGAGGGCCGCCGCATGACTACATGTTGGCGCTCTAGCCTCTCGCAAGACCGTGACAGGAGCTGACATGCGCGCGCTGACCGTCCTCCCCCTCGTCCTCCTCGCCCTCGGCTGCCGCAAGGGCGACGACGTGCCCCTCGATCTCGACGGAGACGGCTACGCCGCCGACGTGGACTGCGACGACACCGACGCCGCCGTCCACCCCGACGCGGAGGAGCGCTGCAACGGCCTCGACGACGACTGCGACGCTGCGGTCGACGAGGACGCCGCCGACGCCCCCACCTGGTACGCTGACGGGGACGGAGACGGCTTCGGCGACCCGACAGGCGCCCTCGCCGCCTGCGCGGCCCCCGAGGGCTACGTGGACGACGGCGGCGACTGCGACGACACCTCCACCGCCTTCCACCCCGGTGCACCCGAGACCGACTGCGCCGACCCCGCCGACTACAACTGTGACGGCTCGGTCGGCTACGCTGATGCGGACGGCGACGGCTTCGCCGCCTGCGAGGAGTGCGACGACACAGAGGCCGCCCGCTACCCCGGCAGCGAGGAGATCTGCGACGGCCTCGACAACGACTGCGACCTGCTCGTGGACGACGACGCCACCGACGCCACAGCCTTCTTCCTCGACGCCGACGGCGACGGGCACGGCAACGCCTCGGTGAGCGAGACCACCTGCGCGGCGCCGGCCGGGTACGTCGCCTCCGACGACGACTGCGACGACCTCGCGGCCGACACCTTCCCCGGCGCGCCCGAGGCTTGTGACGGGCGCCTCAACGACTGCGACGGCAGCCTGGGCAGCGACGAGCTCGACGTGGACGGCGACGGCTTCATGGCCTGCGAGGGCGACTGTGACGACAGCCACGCCGCGGTGCGCCCCGGCGCCACCGAGGTCTGCGATGGCCTCGACAACGACTGCGACGGCGACACCGACAGCAGCGCCGTCGACCGCAGGGTCTGGTACGCCGACACCGACGGGGACACCTGGGGCGACGCTGAGGCCAGCGAGCTCGCCTGCGAGGCGCCACAGGGGCACGTGGCCCGGGACGGCGACTGCGACGACACCGAGGCCGGCGCACACCCCGGCGCCGCCGAGACCTGCGCCACCGCCTTCGACGACGACTGTGACGGCCAGGTCAACGAGGCCGACGCTGCCGATGCCTCCACCTGGCACTTCGATGCCGACGGCGACACCCACGGGCGCCCCGGGGTGGGGCTGCGCGCCTGCGAGGCTCCCGACGGCTACGTCGCCAGCGCCGACGACTGCGCCGACCTGGACGCAGAGGTCTACCCCGGCGCCGAGGAGCGGTGCGACGGCAAGCGCAATGACTGCGACGGTGGCAGCCTGCCCGCCGACGAGGCCGACGCGGACCGCGACGGCTGGATGCCCTGCGAGGACGACTGCGACGACACCGTCGCCGCGATCAACCCCGGCGCCCTTGAGGTCTGCAACAGCGTCGACGACAACTGCGACGGCATCATCGACACCGACGCAGTCAACGCTCAGCTCTGGTATGCGGACGCCGACAACGACGGCTTCGGAGACCTCAGCAGCGCCCAGCGCGCCTGCACCGCGCCCACCGATCACGTGCTCGACCACAGCGACTGCGACGACGACGAGGTCGCAGCCCACCCCGGCGCGGTGGAGCGCTGCGACGGGACCGACAATGACTGCGACGGACTCACCGACGAAGCCGACGCCCTCGACGCCCCCACCTGGTACCGGGACGGCGACGGCGACACCTGGGGAGACGACGGAGACACCGAGGTCGCCTGCACGGCCCCCAGCGGCTTCGTCGCCGACGCCGGGGACTGCGTCGACGACGACGGCGACATCCACCCAGAGGCCACCGACACCTGCGACGGCGTCGACAACGACTGCGACGGCTACCTCGACGAGGACGAGGTGGGCCAGCGCTCCTCCTGCCCGGCCGACAGCTGCGCCCACGTGCTGCTCGAGGACCCCTCCGCCCCCAGCGGCGACTACTGGGTGCACCCCTTCGGGATGAGCGCCCCGGCTGAGGCCTGGTGCGACATGGCGGACGGCGGCACCACCTGGTGGGTCCACGACGGCCTGGTCGCCTACTGGAGCTTCGATGACACCGCGTTCCCCGCCTATGACGAGGTGCGGGACGTCAACGACACCCTCCAGGCCCCCGCGGCGCTCTCCACCTCGGTGGTGATGCCCTCGGCCTTCGGTCCCTCGATGTGGTTCGACAACAACGAGAGCGGACGCATCGACCTGATCTCCGGCGTGCCCTTCGGGACCCAGTACACGGTGATGTTCTGGGCGAACCTCGAGTCCAACTCCAACAACCAGATCCCCATCCTGTTCTCGAACGAGAGCTCGTGGATGGGCGACCTGCTCTACCGGGCGCGGATCTACGGCCCCAGCGGCTACCTCGTGAGCGACGTCACCGCCGTGTACCCCTCCTCCACCGGCCACTGGTGGCACCACGTGTTCCGGGACGACGACACCGACGTGCAGGTGTGGACCAACGGCGCGATGGTCGGCAGCCACGGCAGCAATGACGACTCCTTCTCGGGGCTCTCCATGAACCGCATCGGCGCCCGGCCGGGCTTCGGGACCAACGGCTTCGGCGGCTACATGGACGATGCGGCGGTGTTCAGCCGTGGCCTGACCGACGAGGAGATCGGCCTGATCTACGAGGCGGGCCTCGCCGGCTATCCGCTGCGCTGGTAGCGCCCGCCCGCTCGCCGCGACGCCCTGCCTCCTCCCTCCCGGGGATCGCGGGGATCGCGGGGGGCGCCTCGCTGTGTCCGGTGCTGACGGAGGTCTCGTGACCCGGCCTTGAGTCTCGGGCCCAGGCCCGGTACCTTCCGCCATCCCTTGACAGGAGCCTAACACACGCCCGCTCATCGCCCTCCCGCTGATCGTCCTCGCCGGCTGTCGCAAGGAAGAGGAGGTCATCGTCGACCTCGACGGAGACGGCGCCCTCTCCGACGCCGACTGTGACGACACCGACGCCTCCGTCCACCCCGACGCCCGTGCGCTTCTGGCTGGCCTGGAGGTCCGAGCGGCGCACCCGGGTCCTCTCCCTGGTCACCGAGGCCGTCTTCGACTGGTATCGGGAGGTCCTGCACCAGCCCCGGGGTGAGGGTGGCTCGGTGTCAGTCTGGCAAATAGCTGGTTCTACCGTAAATCTAAATCCACACATCCACGACGTGATGCTCGACGGCCTCTTCGTGTGGGACGCAGCCCAGGCGCGCCCGGTCTTCTGCTGCACGCCCAAGCCCGGTCGCAGGGCCATGGCCCTGCCTGGTCCAGCGCATCCGCCTCGCCGTGCTGGAGCTCCTGGAGTCCGAGGGCCTGCTCGGGGAAGACGTGGACATCCCCGAGGACGACACCGCCCAGCTCGCCCTGGTGGAGGCCGGACCCACCGGGCGCTCCACCCTGGGAGAGGGCGCTACCCGCGTTCGAGGGGCAGAGCCGCGCACCTCCGGAAGCGACCGAGGGCGCCGCCATGCGTGGGCCGAGTACTTCGATCTCCACGCCAACGTGCGAAGCTCGGCCCAGGACAGGCCCGCACTGGAGCGGCGCTGCCGATATTTCGCCCGCCCGCCGCTGAGCAAGAGGCGCCTGCGGGAGCTCCCGGAGGGACGCCTCTCCCTGGCCCTGAAGAGGGCGTGGGACGACGGTACCACCGCCATCGTGCTGACGCCACTCCAGCTCCTGGAGCGCCTGGCCGCGATCATCCCCCACCCCCGGCACAACCTCGTCGTCTACCACGGCGTCCTCGCCGCGAGGCACCGCTGGCGCTCCCTGGTCGTCCCCTCACCGGTGACCAACGGGCAGTGGAGCAAGTGGATCCCCTGGGCCGACCTGCTGAAGAGGAGCTTCGGTATCGACGCTCTCCTCTGCCCCGTGTGTGGAGGCAGGCGGCAGCTCCGGGCCCTCGTCCGCACACACGAGGTGAGCGCCAGGCTGCTGGGCGTGCTCGGAGGGCCCTGGAGGCCCCAGCAGCTCACCTACCGCCCGGCGCCCCGACGCCAGGCAGAGGACTGGGACGGCGGGTGACTCCCCATCGGGGTCCGCAGGCGGGCGCACGGGCGGCTTGCCAGGTAGAGCTGCGCCTGGGGGAGGAGGTGGCCCTGGGTAGGCTCTGAGGCCTGACGATGGAAAGCTCGTTATTGGAGAGCCAGTCGCCAGGCGGTCCGAGGGTGCAGAGGGGGTTGCGATGAGGGAGGGGAGGTCGTCCGATGGAAGCAGGAGGACCGGAGCGGTTCATGCACCCTTCCCGCACAGGCAGGCAACTCCGACTCAGAAGACTGGGACTACAACACGGATGACAACGGCAACACCGGAGACTCCGCCCTGATCCTCCTCTACGCGCGCTGATCCTCAGTCGCTCTGCAGACACCTCGGGGGGGATGCGCTACCATGGCGCACCCCCCTCTCTCGTGTCTGGAGCCCCCATGCGCACTGCCTCCCTGCTCTCCCTCCTCGCCCTCTCCCTCCTCGGCTGTCGCAAGGAAG
>JAFGVK010000102.1 GCA_016938035.1 Deltaproteobacteria bacterium
ACAGAGATCGGGCAGGAGGTGTCCCGCCTCCAGCGCACGCTGAGGGACCTGACGGCGAGCGCCACCCCGGCGCGCACCACCCCCTCCAGCGATTTGCCGGCGCGGACCGCCACCGCAGCCGCCGACGCGGGGCGCACGGAGGGGTTCACCCTCCCCGACTGGGTCGACCAGGTGCTCTTCGAAGAATTCCTCGCCGCGCAGGTCCCCAACATGAGCGCGATCGAGGCCGATATCCTGGCGATAGAGGAGGGGCGGCCTGACGCGGTAGACACCCTCAAGCGGCGGCTTCACAACCTCAAGGGCGAGGCGGGGGTGCTGGGCCTCGGCGCGCTGGAGCAGGTGTGCCACCGCTTCGAGGACGCGCTGCTCAGTGAGAAGCAGGCCCCCCGCGACCTCACCGACGCCTTCCTGAGCGCCCACGACTGGATGGACCGCGCCCTCAAGTCCTACGCCGCGGGCAGCCTCCCCGGCACCAAGGGCACGGAGCTCTTCACCGCGGGGGAGCGCTCAGGGGCCACGGCCCCCTCGAGCCCGCGGCGTTCCCCACCGCCCGCGCAGCCCGAGCCGCCGCCCGAGCCGTCGCCCGCGCACCCCGAGCCGTCGCCCGCGCAGCCCGGCCCAAGGGTCTCCCCCGCTGGCGGCGCCACCCCAGCCCCCGACGCGACACAGGGCCCGGACGCGTGGGACGAGGACATGCTCGACCTGGTGGGGGACTTCCTCCAGGAGTGCAAGGATGGGCTGGCCCAGGCGGACGAGCTGCTGCTTGAGGCCTCTCGACGGCAAGCAGAGGCCGAGGAGATCAACGCCCTGTTCCGCGTGTTCCACACCATCAAGGGCACCTCCTCCTTCCTGAACCTGCAGGACGTCACCCAGGTCGCCCACACCACCGAGAGCATGCTGAACCGGGTGCGCGAGGGCACCCTCGAGCTCACGGGGGCGATCCTCGACGGCGCCTTCGACGCCACCGCCCTGCTCCGCACCCTGATCGACGAGGTGCGCGTCGCCGCAGAGGGGCAGCGCCCAGTCCGGGCGAACGGCGCGGTGGGGGCCTTCCTCGACCTCTGCCGCGAGATCCAAGCCCGGCCCCGCACCGAGAACGCCCCCCTCCCGAGAGTCCCCGCCAACGCGCGCGTAGGGGATGTGCTCAAGCGCCAAGGCGTCCCCGAGCCGGTGGTGGAGCGCGCGGCGGCGGTGGCCCAGCAGCGCGAGCTGCGGATCGGGGAACAGCTCATCGAGGAGGGCGTGGTCAGCCCCAAAGATGTGGCCCGCGGCATGCGCGCGATCCAGGCCACCGCCAACGCCCCCAGGCTGAAGGAGACGGTGAGCGTGGACCTGGGGCGCATCGATCACCTAGTAGAGATGGTAGGCGAGCTGGTGATCGTGGAGGCGATGATCACCAACGCCCCCGAGTTCACTGAGCACTCCACCGCCCGCTCGCGCGCCTACCTGGCGCAGTTCGCCAAGATCGCCCGCGACATCCAGCGCATGGGCATGCAGCTCCGGATGGTGCCGCTGCGGGCGGTGTTCCAGAAGATGGGGCGCATCGTCCGCGACGTGTCGCGCAAATCGCAGAAGAACGTCCACCTTGTGCTCTCTGGCGAGACCACCGAGATGGACCGCAACATGGTGCAGGGCCTCGCGGACCCGCTGGTCCACATGATCCGCAACGCGGTGGACCACGGCATGGAGTCTCCCGAGGAGCGCGCCGCCGCCGGCAAGCCCGTCGAGGGCACCATCTGGCTCTCGGCCTACCACGAGGGCGGCCACATCGCGATCGAGGTGCGCGACGACGGCCGCGGCCTCAACCGCGCGCGGATCCTGGAGAAGGCGATCGCCAAGGGCCTGGTCACCGAGGGGCAGGAGCTCTCGGATGGCGACATCAACAAGCTGATCTTCGCCCCCGGCTTCTCCACCGCGGCGCAGGTGACCGAGATCTCGGGACGCGGGGTGGGGATGGACGTGGTGAAGCGCAACATCGAGGCGATGCGCGGCCACATCGTGGTCCACTCGGCGCCCGGCGAGGGCACCACGATCAAGATCATCCTCCCGCTCACCCTCGCGATCATCGACGGGATGCTGGTGACCAGCGGGACGGAGCAGTACATCGTGCCCCTCCTCGCGATCGTGGAGTCGATCCAGCCGACCCCCAGCATGATCGTCTCGGTGCGTGGCTCGAACCAGCTGCTCAACTTCCGGGGTGAGATCCTCCCCCTGGTCTGGCTCTCGCGCCTGTTCCACGTGCAGGCCGCGAAGACCGAGCCCTGCAAGGGCCTGGTGATCGTGCTGGAGAGCGTGGGGCACAGGGTGGGGCTCCTGGTCGACGACGTGGTCACTCAGCAGCAGGTGGTGATCAAGAACCTGGGGCCAGTGCTCCACGGCACCCCCTACATCTCCGGTGCGACCATACTCTCCGACGGACACGTCGGGCTGATCCTCAACGTCGAGGAGCTCGTTCAGCGCCAGGTGCGCTCCGAGCGCGACTCCTCCAGTGAAGCGGAGTGAACGCCATGAAACAGGAGGCCATCCAGGAGCAGGTGCAGCGGCTCGCTGGAAAATACATGAGTTTTAAGCTGGCGGACGAGGAGTACGGCATAGAGATCCTCCAGGTCCGCGACGTGATCGCGCTGATGGAGATCACCCGCGTTCCCCGGACCAAAGACTACGTCCGCGGCGTGATCAACCTCCGGGGCAAGGTGATCCCAGTGGTGGACCTGCGGATGAAGTTCGGGATGGGCCGCACCGAGCCCACGGACCAGACGGTGATCATCGTGGTGCAGACCGAGGTGGACGGCCACGAGCTGAACATGGGCGTGCTGGTGGACGAGGTGCTGGAGGTGCTCAACGTCGTCGCGAAGAACATCGAGCCCCGGCCCGACTTCGGCGCGGGCGGGCTGGACATGAGCTTCATCATGGGCATCGGAAAGGCCGCAGGCAGGGTGATCTTCCTCCTGGACATCGGCAAGGTGCTCACTCAAGAGGCGATCCTCCCCGCCGCGCGGGAGGACTGAGATGCCCACCGACCTGCCCGTGCTCCCCGCTTCTGACATCACCCCCGCACCAGAGAGCAAGCCCATGACCAGCGCCGACCTGATCCTCCAAAACCTCCCCACCCCCGCCTTCGCGGTGGACGGCAAGGGCTCTGTCACCTTCTGGAACAGCTTCCTGGAGGAGCTCACCGGCGTCTCCTTCGAGGCGATGCGCGGCAAGAAGGCCTGGACCGGCTTCTTCACCAGCCGCACCAAGACCCCGGTGGAGCACGCCCTGCGCTCGGAGGAGCCGGAGGAGGACCTGAGCTTCACCGTCACCCACCGGCAGACCGGCGAGCAGCGCGTGGTCCGCTTCTCGGCCAACCCGATCCTCGACGAGGACGGCGAGCCGGTGGCGATTATCGCCACCCTCACCGAGGGCGGGGGCGGCGGCGCCAAGGCAGGGGTGATGGAGGCAGCCCTTGAGGCCCAGACGAACCTGGACAACCTCCCCACCCCGGTGATGCGCATCGACCGCGACTTCAACATCACCTACATGAACGCCGCCGGCGCGGGCCTGCGCAACAAGCGCCCGGAGGAGCTGCTCGGCACCAAATGCTACGATCACTTCCGCACCGAGCACTGCCGCACCGCCCGCTGCGCCGTGGCCCAAGCGATGGACTCCAACCGCGTCCACACCGAGCAGACCGTCGCCCGCCCGATGGACACCCCGGTCCCCATTCGGTACACCGGCCGCCCCGTCCACGACGAGAACGGCAAGGTGATCGGGGGGCTGGAATTCGTCCTCGACATCACCGAGACCCACAAGGCGATGCAGGGCGCGCAGGAGAAGGTCGAGTACCTGAACAACATCCCCACCCCGGTGATGGCGATCGACCTGGACTTCAACGTGGCCTACATGAACCCGGTGGGGGCCAAGCTGGTGGGGCAGACCCAGGCCTCGGTGGTCGGCCGCAAGTGCTACGACCTGTTCAAGACCCCCCACTGCCGCACCCCCAACTGCCGCACCGCCCAGGCGATGCAGGAGAACCGCCTCGCGACCGGTGAGACCGTCGCCGACCCCCGCAGCCTGAACATCCCTATCGAGTACACCGGCGCCCCCATCAAGGACGCCTCGGGCAAGGTGATCGGCGGCCTGGAGTATGTCATCGACATCACCGACCGCAAGCGGGTGCTTCAGGACATCATCGCGGTGGCCGAGTCGATGGCCAACAACGACCTCACCGCCCGCGCCGAGGGGGAGTACACCGGCGATTTCCTCGCGATCGCCGAGAACCTCAACCGGGCGGTCAGCGCCCAGCACGACGCGATGGTGAGCGTGGCCGAGGCGGTGGACCAGATCTCAAGCGCCTCCAACCAGATCGCCTCCTCGTCCCAGTCGGTGGCCGAGGGCGCCTCCGAGCAGGCCTCCTCGCTGGAGGAGACCTCCTCCTCGCTGGAGCAGATGGCGAGCATGACCCGCCAGAACGCCGACAACACCCAGTCGGCGAAGGTCCTCGCCCACAGCACCAGGGGGGTGGGCGAGCAGGGCGCCGCCGCGATGGACCAGATGCGCGACGCGATGACCCGCATCCGCCAGGCGGCCGAGGGCACCGCGCAGATCATCAAGGACATCAACGACATCGCGTTCCAGACCAACCTCCTCGCCCTCAACGCCGCGGTAGAGGCGGCGAGGGCCGGTGACGCGGGGCGCGGCTTCGCGGTGGTGGCTGAGGAGGTCCGCAACCTCGCCCAGCGCTCCAAGGAGGCAGCCAAGAAGACCGAGGAGCTGATCCAGCAGTCGGTCCGCCTCGCGGACTCGGGGCAGGCCATCTCGGACCGGGTGGGGGTCAACCTCACCGACATCGTCACCTCGGTCGGCAAGGTGAGCGCCATCGTCGAGGAGATCGCCACCGCTAGCGTCGAGCAGGCCAAGGGCATCGACCAGGTCAACAAGGCGGTGGCGATGATGGACTCGGTGACTCAGCAGGCAGCGGCCAACGCCGAGGAGTCCTCCTCCGCGGCGGAGGAGCTGTCGGGGCAGTCCCAAGAGCTGGCCGGCCTGGTGGGGCGCTTCAAGCTCGCCCGGGAGCCGCGAGCCCCCGCGCGGGCGGCCACGAGGGTCCCCGCCGCGCCTCCGGCCGGGCCGCGCAAGGCGCGCACCATCGCCCTGAGCCCCCGCGAGGTGCTCCCCCTCGACGACGACCCTGACTTCGCAGACTTCTAGGGGGCCCCTTGGACCTGGCGCTCTTCCATCGCTTCGCGACCCTGGCCCACCGCCGCGCGGGGATCTCTCTCCACGAGGGGAAGCTGACCCTCGTCGAGGCGAGGGTGGGCAAGCGGGTGCGCGCCCTCGGCCTCTCGGACGCGGGGACCTACCTCCGCTTCCTAGAGGACGACCGCACGGGCGAGGAGCTCGTCCAATTCCTCGACGTCATCACCACGAATTTCACGTCCTTCTTCCGCGAGCCAGACCACTTCGAGCTGCTCCGGGCGCAGCTCGCGCAGTGCTACCAGGCCGGCCAGCGCCGCGTCCGCCTCTGGTCCGCCGCCTCCTCCTCAGGGGAGGAGCCCTACTCCATGGCGATCACCCTGCTCGACACCCTCGACGACCCTGCCCTGGACGCCCGCATCCTCGCGACGGACCTGTCCAGCAGGATGCTGGCCCGCGCTCAGGCAGGGCACTACCTGGAGAAGGCGGTGGCGCCTGTCCCTCCGGCGCTGCGCCAGCGCCATTTCTCCCCCACAGGCCCAGACCCCAAGGGGAACCCGCAGGTCACGGTCTCGCGCGAGGCGCGAGCCCTGGTCACCTTCAAGCGGCTCAACCTCGCCAAGCCCCCCTTCCCCATGCCTGGGCCCCTGGACGTGGTGTTCTGCCGCAACGTCATGATCTACTTCGATCAGCCCGTGCGACAGGCGCTGATCACAGACATCGAGCGCCTGCTCAAGCCAGGCGGCCTGCTGCTGATCGGCCACACAGAGACCCTCACGGGGATCCAGAGCCGGCTGGGCACCGTCAGGCCATCCGTCTACCAGAAGCCTCACGGAGCGTCCCGATGAGCCAGCTCGTAGTGGGAATCTCGGACATGAAGGTGTCTCGCACACCGGGGGACGTGCTCGTCACCTACGCGCTGGGGAGCTGTATCGCGGTGATCCTGTGGGACCCTGTGCTGCGGGCCGGGGGGATGATCCACTACATGCTCCCCCTCTCCAAGACCTCGCCCGAGAAGGCCGAGCTCACCCCCGCGATGTTCGCTGACACCGGCGTCCCCATGCTGTTTCGCATGATGTACGCCATGGGCTGCAAGAAGGAGGACCTAGTGGTGAAGGTGGCGGGAGGCGGGCAGCTCTACGACGACAGCGGCGCCTTTCAGATAGGCCACCGCAACTACGTGGTGCTCCGAAAGATCTTCTGGAAGAACGACATCCTGATCACCGCAGAGGACGTGGGCGGGCCGGTCTCGCGGACGGTGCGCCTCTCGGTCGACACGGGTGAGGTGGTGATCCGCTCCAAGGGCGAGGAGGTGACGCTGTGATCCGTCAGGAGACCCTGCTCAGGGAGGTGCGCGCCCTCCCCACGCTGAGCCCGTCTGTGGCGCGCTTGCAGCAGGTGCTGCGGGACCCCCGCTCTGACGCCCGGGCGGTGGAGGCGGCGCTGCGCCTGGACCCCGCGATGACCGGCAACGTGCTCCGCCTCGCCAATTCCGCGGCGGTGGGCCTGCGGCGAAAGGTGGGGGACGTGCGCGAGGCCGCGACCCTGCTGGGGACCAAGGCGGTGTTCGAGCTCGCCACCCAGGCATCCTTCGCGGGGGTGATCCCGGACGTGCTGCCGGGCTACCAGATCGACGCCCGCGCCTACTGGCTCCACTGCGCCGGTGTGGCCGTGATCTCCGAGGAGCTCGCGCGGGTGGTGCGGCCCGCACCCGCCTACCTCCACACCGCCTCGCTGCTCCACGACGTGGGCAAGCTGGTGGCGAGCCTGCACCTCGCCGATCGCGACGTCGAGATCCGCCGGGCCCTCGCGGACAGGACCCTGGCCGAGGCGGAGGTGGAGCTGCTGGGGATGGACCACGCCGAGCTGGGCGCCGCGGTGGCCGCGCACTGGCAGCTCCCCGACGAGATCGCCGCCGCCATCCGCTGGCACCACGCCCCGGATCGCGCCTCAGAGGCCGCGCAGCGCCTCACCGACCTGGTCCACCTGGCCGACGGCCTCGCCCACAGCCTTGGGATGGGGGCCGACGTAGGCGAGCTACAGCGCACGATCCAGAGCAGCGCGGTGCAGCGCCTTGGGATCGACGTCCGTCACCTGGAGCTGGTGGCCGCCGCCAGCCTCGGGCGGGTCATGGAGCTTCAAGACACCTTCACCCCCGCAGGAGGCAGGCGATGAGCTACTCCGTGCTGATCGTCGACGACTCGCCCCTCATCCGCTCGATGGTCCTCAAGTCCATCGCGATGAGCGGCCTGGAAATCCTCGCGTCCTTCCAGGCTGCCAACGGCCTGGAGGCGCTGGAGATCCTACGAGAGCAGTGGATCGACGTGGTCTTCGCAGACCTCAACATGCCTGAGATGGGCGGCATCGAGCTGGTGGAGCGGATGTCCGCCGACAGCCTGCTGGTGAGCGTCCCGGTGGTCATCGTCTCCTCAGTGCGCGACGAGGCGCACATTGAGGCCCTGAAGAGGAAGGGGATCCGCGCCTATATCAAGAAGCCCTTCCGCCCGGAGTCCTTCCGCGAGGTGGTGGAGGTGCTCACCCGCGCCGCGGAGGTGCAGCGATGAGCGCCCCCAGCCTGCTCCAGCGGATCACCACTCAGACCCTGGAGGAGGTCGCCTTCGTGTTCGCCTTCCCCAGCAGCGACCTGCCCTGCTGGCGCGAGGCGCTGATCACCGCCAGCCTGGACTACGCGGTGGACGGCGGCCCCACCGGCACCCTGCGCCTCGCCTGCCCCCCCTCGCTGGGGGCGCTGGTGGCGGCCAACCTGCTGGGGCTGGACGAGGACGAGGAGGCGGCGCTGGCCGCCGCCCCCGACGCGGTGGGGGAGCTGCTCAACATCCTGATGGGGGTCTACGCCGAGGAGCGCTTCGGGAGCGCCGTCGCCTGCTCCTTCACCCCGCCCACGGTGACCACCACCTGCGCGCGCGACTGCGAGCTGCTCCGCGCCTCGGCTGTCGACCACGCGGTGCTGGTCACCGAGGAAGGGGACGACATCGAGCTGCTGGTCTCGGAGGGCTGAGGAGATGCCGATACGGGTTCTCATCGTGGACGACTCGGCGGTGGTGCGCGAGATCTTCTCGCGCGAGCTGTCCAAGGATCCCGAGATCGAGGTGGTGGGAACCGCCCCCGATCCCTACGCCGCCCGCGACAAGGTGGTGCAGCTCAAGCCAGACGTGCTGACCCTCGACATCGAGATGCCGCGGATGGATGGGCTGACCTTCCTGCGCCGGCTGATGCGCTTCTACCCCCTGCCGGTGATCATCGTCTCGTCCCTCTCGGGAGAGGGGTCCACTGTCGCGCTAGAGGCGCTCCGGTCGGGCGCGGTGGAGGTGCTGGCCAAGCCGGGCTCCGCCTACACCGTGGGGGACATGGCGGTGGACCTGATCGAGAAGATCCACGCCGCCGCCGCGGTGGACCTCCAGCACTTCCAGCCCCACGACGCGCCGGCGAGCGGTCCGGTGGAGCGCCTGTCCCTCACGCGGACCACCAACCAGATCCTCGCGATCGGCGCCTCCACCGGCGGGACGGTGGCGATAGAGCACATCCTCACCAGGCTGCCCACCACCATGCCGGGGATCGTGATCACCCAGCACATGCCCCCCGGCTTCACCAGGTCCTTCGCGACGCGCCTCAACGGCCTGTGTGAGCTGGACATCACCGAGGCCCAGGACGGCGCCTCGGTGCTGCCCGGCACGGTCCACATCGCCCCTGGGGGGATGCACCTCCTGCTCCGGCGGGACGGCGCCCGCTACTACGTCCAGGTCAAGGAGGGCCCGCTGGTGAACCGGCACCGCCCCTCGGTGGACGTGATGTTCCGCTCCGTGGCCCGCACCGCCGGCGCCAACGCCACCGGGGTGATCCTGACCGGGATGGGACGCGACGGCGCCAAGGGGATGCTGGAGATGCGGTCCGCGGGCGCCTACACCCTCGCCCAGGACGAGGCCAGCTCGGTGGTGTGGGGCATGCCAGGCGCCGCGGTGCAGGAGGGGGCGGTGGACGAGGTGGTCGCCCTGCCCCAGGTGGTCGAGGCGCTGCTGGCGAGGTACCGGTAGCCACCTTGAGCGCTGGGGCCAAAACGCGATAGTCTCCCGTCTGCCCTGCGGGGCCGGAGGAGCGCAATGCTGGGACTGGAAACCCTCCTCGACCTCTCATGGGGCAGCCTGATCCCGCTGGTGTGGCTGGCGGGCTCCACCCTGTTCGGGAAGGAGAGCTCGCGACAGGAGGACCAAGAGCTGGTCACGGCGGTCCGCGCCGGGGATCCCACCGCCTACCGCGGGCTGGTCGAGAAGTACCAGAACAGGGTCTACCACCTGATCTACGGTATGGTCCGCAACCAGGAGGACGCCCGCGACCTGGCCCAGGACGTGTTCGTCAAGGCCTACCACCGCCTCGACTCCTTCCGGCTGGAGTCCAGCTTCTACACCTGGCTGTACCGGATCGCGATGAACCAGGCGATCGACTTCATCCGCCGCCGCAAGCGCCAGGGCACCACCACCTTCGACGAGGGGGTCGCCTCCAGGGACGACAACGGCGAGATCGCCGCGGCGCACCACGAGGACAGCCCCAGCCACGCCCTGGAGCGCAAGCGCCTCTACAAGCGGATCATGGACGCGATGGAGGAGCTGCCCGAGGACCAGCGCCAGGTGCTCCTGCTGCGCGAGGTGGAGGGCCTGGCCTACAAGGACATCGCCGACATCATGGACATCCCCGAGGGCACGGTGATGTCGCGCCTGTACTACGCGCGCAAGAAGCTGCAGAAGCTCCTGGCCGACGAGCGATGATCTCTCTCCGCCGGCGGGAGTATTCCCTCCTCCGATTGAATGGGGAGCCTGGGCGGGCGTCCACCCAGGTGCCAACTCCCCCTCGGAGGCTCCGGTGCGTGTAGCTCCCGAACTGATCACCCTGCTCCAGCTCATCCGCGACCGCCACGCCAGCGCCGCGGAGGTCTCGCGCGCCGCGACCCTGCTCCGCGCGGTGGAGGACCTGCCCGAGCCGCTCCGCGCCGAGCTCGACGAGGAGGGGGATCGCCCAGAGGCGGCCGCCGCGCTGCTCGACCTCCTGGGCCACGGCGAGCGCCTCGCCGATCTGCTCTCCGCCGCCCTGCGCGACGAGGCAGACGCGCCCAGCCTGTCGGACGGGATCTGGGGCGCGCTGGACCTGGAGCACGAGGCGGTGTCCGCAGCGCCCGAGGCGACGCCCGCGGCGCTGGATCAGCCGCTCGACCTCCCCCTCGCCGCCGCGCTGGCGCACGAGGCGGGCGAGGTGGAGCTGGCCCTCGAGGTCGCGCGCGCCCTGGGCTGGACCCTCTCGCCGATCCGCGACGCGCTGGCCGACGAGGCGGGGCAGATCTCCCTCGCCGGGCAGGTGGCCGAGGCCCTGGCGGCGCCGGTCGCCGAGGCGGTGCGCGCTGAGGCCGGTGACGCCGACCTCGCAGCGGGGATCGCCGCCACGCTCTCGCTCCCCTGTCCTCCGATCCGCGGGGCCCTGACCGACGAGGCGGGCGAGGTGGACCTAGCGAGCGCCTGCCTGGCCGCCCTGGGCTACCCCGCGGCGCCGGTCGCCGAGGCGGTGCGCGCCCAGGCCGGCGAGGTGGAGCTGCGCCCCGAGGTCTCGCTGCTCACCGAGCCGGGGTGGGTCTCCGGGCTGCTCGACAACGCCCTGCCCCTGCACCTGCACCGGCTGGCCTCCAGCACCCTCTCACACCGGCCCGAGTCCCTGCGCGAGCTCAACGCCCTCGCCGAGCAGGGCCACAGCCTCCGCGGGGCCCTCCGCGAGGAGGCCGGTGAGGTCGCCCTGTGGGGGGGGATCGCCGCGCAGATCGGGGTGGAGGACGCCGAGCAGCTCGCGGGCTACGAGCCCGAGCGGGTGGCGGACGCGGTCCGGGCCGAGGCCGGGGTGATCGACATCACCCAGGCGGTCATGACCTCGCTGCGCCGCAGCGCCCTCGGCCGCGTGCCCACCGTAGAACCGCCGGCCAACCACGTCCGCGGGCTGGTGGGCGCGCTGCTCATCGCGAGCGCCTTCCTGCTGACGGTGCTGTTCTCCGAGCAGCCCGAGGCGCAGATCCCCGAGGCGCCCAGGGCGATGCAGTTCGCTGACGCGAGGGAGATCACGGTCAACGAGCTCTCCTGGTCCCAGGACGCGATGGTCCAGCTCATACAGAGCTCGGACGAGCAAGGAGCCGAGGGAGCGCTTATCATCTGGGTGGACGAGGAGGTCGTGCTGTGATCCCATCACGCAAGCCCGCGGTGTTCGGCACGCTCAGGGGGGTAGCCCTCCTGGCGCTGTCGCTGCTCCTCCTCCCCGGCGAGGCCTGGGCACAGGGCCGCCCTCCCCCGGGGGCACGCCCGGTGCCCGTGGCGCAGCGCGCCCCCGCGCCGATCGCCGAGTCGGTCGACATCGAGATGCTGGTGGTCTACGCCACCAACGAGGGCGACAGGGTGGACCCCGAGCTGCGCCCGGTGATGCAGCAGCTCCGCTTCACCAGGTACCGCTCCTTCACCAGGCTGGAGACCCACCCGGCCTCGCTGCGCGCGGGCGAGGAGGCCACCTTCACCATCGCCGGCGACCGGCGGGTCAAGCTCCAGCTCCTGTCGCACGACCCGGAGCAGGCCAAGCTGCGCCTGAGCATGTTCAACCAGGAGGGCAAGCTCCTCGACACCACGGTGAGCATCCACCGCAACCGCTCCTTTATGGTGGCGGGGCCCCGCTACGAGCAGGGCGTGCTGATCCTCCCGATCTCGGTGAGCTACTGAGCCTGTTCCCCGCAGGGTGAGGGCGCGACCTGTGCTAGAACAGGGCCAACAGGAGGTACCCCGATGACGCTTGAAGAACTGACCCAGGAGGAGCTGCTCACCCTGATCGGGCTGGCCAAAGTGCTGATCCGCGCGGACAAGAGCACCACCGCCGAGGAGCACGCCGCCATCGACGCGCTGGCGGGGCGCCTGGGTCCGGAGCGCTGGGAGTCGCTGCTCCGCGAGGCCGCCGGGCGCTTCCGCACTCAGGGCGACGTGATGGATCTGGCGGCGCAGGTGGACCGAGAGCCGGCGCAGCGCTTCCTCTACCGACAGCTCTACGCGCTGGCGGGGGTGGACGACCTGGTGCCCGCAGAGGCCGCGATCCTGGGACAGCTCGCGGCGATGTGGAAGATCTCCGAGGACTGACACCCGGTCCAAGCCTACAGGCTCGGGGCGCGCGCCCTCCCGCCCCGAGGGCCTCGCAGGTCGGGCGCTGACGGTTGAGGTGCCGCGGCCTCCTCGGGCTGGCGCCCCACGAGCTCCTGCGACCGCACGCCGCGATGTCGCGCGGCACAGAGAGGCGATCCGGGCGGGCGTCCCCTGTCGCGGCAGCTTTCCCCTAAAGTTCAGCCTGACGCCGACGATTGCGTCGCTATGGCACAGCACGGTCGAGACAAGCTCATCACCCAGGCGCTGGGCGCCGGGACCCTCGAGGTGGACCACCAGCTGGTGGTGCGCGCGTGGGACCCGCAGATGCGCAGGTGGACCGGTATCGGCGCGCAGCAGGCCAGGGGCCGACCGCTCGGTGAGCTCTTCCCGCAGACCGAGGGGCTTGAGGACACCCTGCGCCGGATCGCCCAGGCCATCCACAGCCGGCGCACCGCGAGGCTGGAGCCGCGCGAGGGGGCGCCGCTGCTCCCGATCCCCTCCCCCAACGGGCGACGCTTCGCCTTCCAACAGCAGCACCTCTACATCCGCCCCTTCACCGAGGGCGACCAGGTCTCCGCCCTGCTGGTGCTGCGGGACGTGACCCCCTTCGCCCTGTGGGTTCAGGCGCTGCGCACCGGCGTCGACCAGTTCCGCGAGGACGCGGAGTACGCCCGGCGCGAGGCTGACCTCGACGACCTCACCGGCCTGCTCAACCGCAACGCCGCAGAGCGCAGGGTGCTCCACGCCAGAGACGAGGTGGGCGGCGGCACCGGGGTGATGCTCCTGGACCTCGACCACTTCAAGCGGGTGAACGACACCTGGGGCCACCCGGCCGGGGACAAGGTGCTGGCCGAGACCGCCGCCCGCCTGATGCGCAGGGTGCGGCGCACCGACGTGGTGGCGCGGTACGGGGGCGAAGAATTCCTGGTGGTGCTCCCCGGGGTGAGCCAGGAGGCGGGGGCGCGGGTGGGCAGGGTGCTGCTGCGCGCCCTGCGGGAGCGCCCGATCGCCGTCCCCACCCCCAAGGGGGCGCACCTGCTCCAGATCACCGCCAGCGCCGGCTTCTCGTGGACCGGCCCCGGCGAGCGGTTCTCCCTCACCGCCGCGCTGGCCCGCGCCGACCAGGCGCTCTACTTCGCCAAGGAGGGCGGCAGGGACCAGCTGGTGTGCGCCGAGCCGCCCTAGGGTCCGCTCAGGGCTCCGCGATCACCGGCAGCCGCACCCAGTCCACCCCGCCCCGCCCGTCGAGCGCCACCGCGATCAGCTCGCCCTCACCGACCTCATCGACCACGAGCTCCTGCTCCGCGGTCTCACCGGGGTTCCACACGTCGTGGTTGAAGGCGGGCCCGAAGCGACCAAAATCTCCCAGGCTCGCGTAGAAGCGCAGCTCCAGGTGCTCGTCGCGCAGCTCCTCTGTCCCCTCGCTGTTGAGGTAGGTGTAGGACTCCTCGGCCCCCTCCGCGGGCACCACCGTGAAGACGAGCGGCTCTCCCACCCGCAGGTTGAGGGCGCTCACCGGCTGGTCCTCTACCGTCACCGCCGCCAGGGAGGGGTTGAGATTGGGAGCCTGGCTGAGGCTCAAGCGGAGGAACTTGGTCGCGTACTCGCGATCGCCCGCTGCGCTCCAGGCCTCCAGCGCTACCGCCACCGACAGCCCCCCCGACAGCTCGGGCGTGGCCAGCGCCTGCGCCAGCTCCGCGGGGATCGGCAGCACCGGGTCCCAGCCCGGCTGCACCCCGAAGACCCCGTCCGCCACCGCGAGGCCCACCCAGTCCGCGCGCTCCTCCTCGCTCAGGGCGGCCCAGTCCAGGGCCCGGAGCTGATCGCGGAGCGCCTCGTCCGCTGGACAGGGCACGTCCAGCCCCGCGGGGGCGAAGCAGGTGGACCACATCACCCCCTCCGCGCCAAAGGTGAGGGCCTCCATCGCCACTAGGTCGCCGGGGGCGGCCTCAGCGGGGGTGGTGCGCGCGCCTAGGATGCGGAGGCGGTCGAGCTGCCACTCGGGGGAGAGCTGGCTCTGGCCGCAGCCGAGCGAGAACAGCAGGGGGAGGGTCCAGCGCATCAGAAGGTAAACTCCGCCTGGAAGCCGGGAGACGGGATGAGGGGGAGCCCCTCGATCACCCGGCTCTCGGTGTAGTCGTAATTGTAGAGGGTGCCCTCAGGGTTGAGGCCGTGCAGGGCGTTGAGCACGTCGACGAAGGCCTCCACGCTGCCCCGCTTGAAGGTCCACACCTTGGACAGCCGCATGTCGAGCGCCCAGTAGGGGGCGTTGCGGGCCGAGTTGCGGTCGTCAGAGGGGATCGGGGTCCAGCGCCCCGCGTCGATCTGGTAGGTGGCGCCCTGGTAGGGGGTGAACGGGGTGCCGGTGACGTACTGAAAGCGGCCCGAGAGGTCCAGCTCGTAGGGGAAGCGGTAGCTGGCGACCGCGGTGAGGATGTGGGTCTGGTCGAAGTCATAGGCGTAAGCCCCGTCACCATCCCCGTCGTCGCGCTCCGAGCGCGAGAGGGTGTAGCTGACCCACCCGAAGAAATGGTCGGTGGGGTCCCTGCGGAGGAGCAGCTCGGTGCCGTACACCCTGCCGGAGCCGATCGGCACCACCAGCGGGTCGGTGGCGGGGTCCTCCAGCGCCGGGTTGCTGATCAGGATGCCCGAGAGGTCCTTGTAGAAGGCGGTGGCGTCGGCGCTGAGCCCGTAGGCCGACTGCTCCCACCCCAGCTCGGTGGACCAGGCCCGCTCGTAGCTGTAGAGCCTGGTGTCGTCGAACAGGGCGACGAAGGCGTCGGGGGGCTGGTGGTAGAGGCCGGAGCCCCCCTTGACCGAGCCACCGGGGGTGGCGGCCCAGCGGAAGGCGAGCCGTGGGTCGAGCGAGGCGCTCAGGCCCGCCTTGTTCCACATCGTCACCCCGCGCAGGCCCAGGTTCACCCCGCCGTCGTCCGCCTCGCCGGTGGGTGTCCACTGCAGGTCCACGAAGGGGTCCGGGGCGAAGGTCCAGCCGTCGCTCTCCAGGCGCAGCGCCTCCCCCTCCGCGAGGGGGTCATCCCCCAGCCCGCCCACCGCGGGGAAGGCGAAGGAGATCGAGGACCGGTAGAGGGAGCTGTCCAGGCCGGGGCGCACGGTGAGGCGCGGGTCGGGCCTCCAGCTCAGCTCGGCCCTGGCCCCTATCCGCTCTGCGACGGTCTTGATCTCAGCCTCCGTGCCCAGGGCGAGCTGCACGTCGTCGTACCCCACCATCGGCTGCACCGAGGCGGAGGCGGTGTCGGAGAAGACGTGCTGCCAGGCGCCCACCACCCTGTGGGTCTGGTAGACGGTGGACAGCGCAGAGCCCGCCTCGCCGGACTCCAGGTCGGGCGACTGCACGAACAGGTAGTCCTGGAAGCCGAAGGCGAAGAGCGACCAGTGATCCCGTTCGCTCGCGAGGGACTCCACCTTGGCCTGGTAGTCGGCCCACCGCGGCTTGATGGTGGGGGTCTCGTCGCTCACCAGGAACGGGATGAAGGCGTCGATATAGGAGCGCCGCACCCCCACCGCCACCCCAAGCCCGCCAGTCTGCCCCGCGACAAAGGCGGAGGAGTCGAGCAAATCGGTGCGCCAGGTGCCGGTGAAGCGCTCGGGGTAGGTGTCCTTGGACTGAATGTCCACCACCCCGCCGGTGGCGCGCCCGTAGCGGACCCCGTAGCCGCCGGGCATGTAGTCGACCGAGTCGATGAGGGCGCTGTTGACCACCGAGCGGTAGCCGCCGAGGTGGAAGACGATCGGCACCTCCACCCCATCCACGTACACCCTGCTGTCCTCGGGGTTGGCGCCCCGCAGGATGAGCAGCCCTGTGCCGAAGGGGGCCCGCGCCGCGCCGGGGAGGCTCTGCACCACCCGCACCGGGTCGCCGAAGGTGCCCGGCACGCGCTGCACCTCCTCCACCGAGATCGAGTGCCTGGTGACGGTGGCGGGGTCCTCGCGGTGGCCGATGACGACGATCTCGTCCCCCCCGTAGCCGCGCGACCGCATCCACAGGTCCAGCGCTGTGGCCTCGCCCGCCACCACCTCCGCAGCCTCGTCGAGGGGGTCGTAGCCCCCGCGCAGCACCCGCACCTGGGCCACCCCCAGCGGCACCCCGCGCAGGGACCAGCGGCCCTCCTCGTCCGTGACGGCGCTGAGGGTCTGCCCCCCGACCTCCACCTCAATGTCGGCGCCAGGGAGCGGCATCGCGGTGCCTCGCTCGCGCACCCGCCCCGAGAGGTTCACCGGGGCCTCGGCCACGGGGGCCGGAGCCAGCTCGAACCCGTAGCGGAATTCGAGCACCACCGACACCGGCATCGGGGCGAAGCGCAGGGCCCGCGCCGCCTCGGCTGCCGCCTCTTCCAGGCCCGCGCCGGGTCCCGACACCACCTCCACCGCCACCACCTCTCCGGTCTCGGCCACGGTGAGGCGCAGGAGCACATCGCCCTCCACCCCGGCGGCCTCAGCCGCGGCGGGGTACAGGGCCGGCTCGAAGTGGAGCAGCTCCGGCGCCGCGAGCGCCTCCGGGACGCCCTCCTGCTGGAGCGGCACCTCCGCAGGCTCCGCACCCAGGGCGAGGGCAGCGAGCAGCAGTCCACCGAGCATGCGTTCCTCCTGACCGGCACCGTAGAGACCGGCCGCGACGATGGTATAGCGCGCCAGGTGGGCAAGGGGGCCACACGAATCGTCTTGGCGGTGAGCCAGGCGACCGCGCGGGGGAGCGGGGGCCGCTGCGGGCCCCCCATCGGGCGCCGGCGCCCTCGCGGCGCTCCCGGACGGGGCCGACCAGGAGGCGCTGCCACCGCCCCCTCGCCCCGGTCCCACGGGCTCCCGATCGCTGGCCCCAGGGCGCCGAGGCCGTTGTCCGCCGCGCGCGGTGATCGCCCGCCTCCGTGGCGAACGAGCGTTCGCCTGCTCCTACCCACGGGTTCCGGAGCGCTGCCCCCAGGGCGCCGAGGCCGTTGTCCGCCGCGCGCGGTGATCGCCTGCGTCCGTCGCGAACGAGCGTTCGCTTCCTCCCTCCTAGCCCTCGACGCCCTGGACCTCAGGGCTCCACCCCTGGGCGCTCCAAGGCACCGCATCCACCCGGTGGTTCAGGGGGGGGGCTGGCCTGTGCCACGAGGAACGGTAGACCGGACCCTCTCACTGGACGGACCCCTCGTCGTCCGCGACAAGAAGGAAAGCACCTTCAATATTGGCGAAAAGGCGGCGTTCCTGTCCCCCAGGCCCAGGCGGCCAGACCTTGGAAATGGGGTGATACTCCAGATCGAGTGGGTAGAACAGGCCGGATCGATCCCGGCCGAGCGCCCCTGACGGGCTCCGCGGGGAGGGCTTACGCCTTCTGACGGGGGAGCGGCGCACCCCGGACCGACAGCACTCTCGTCGGGATGGCGGAGCGCCCCTGACGGGCTCCGCGGGGATGCCTGACGCCCTACGACGGGGGAGCGGCGCACCCCGGACCGACAGCACTCTCGTCGGGATGCCGGCGCACCCCTGACGGGCTCCGCGGGGAGGGCATACGCTTGAGCCACTCGAAAGGCCCCCTTCTGCGAGTGGCAAGGCCGCCGACGCCACGGGAGAACGCCGTTTTTCGTCGCGACGCGCTACGGACGAACCAGCGTTTTGGGAGAGGCAGCGCAGCGGTGGGACAATTTACGGGGGACTCACGCTTTCTGACGGGAGCGGCGCACCCCGGACCGACAGCACTCTCGTCGGGATTGGCGGAGCGCCCCTGACGGGCTCCGCGGGGAGGGCTAACGCTTTCTGACGGGGGAGCGGCGCACCCCGGACCGACAGCACTCTCGTCGGGATTGGCGGAGCGCCCCTGACGGGCTCCAGGGGGAGGGCTGACGCCCTCCGCCGGGGGGCGGCGCCCCCCGGACCGACAGCACTCTCATCGGGATGGCGGAGCGATCCTGACGGCCTCCACCGGGAGGGCTGGCGCTTACCGACAGTGGGGGGGCGCCCCCTCCCGACCGACAGCCCATGCGTCGGGCGGCCGGAGCACCCCTGACGGGCTCCAGGGGGAGGGCTGACGACCTCCGGAGGGGAGCGGCGCCCCCCGGACCGACAGCACTCTCGTCGGGATGGCGGAGCGACCCCGACGGGCTCCGCCGGGAGGGCCAACGCTCTCCGACGGGGGGCGGCGCCCCTCGGACCGACAGCCTCGCTCGTCGGGCGGACGGACTGGAGTGGGGGGCACCCCGCAGCGGCGGGGCCCGGGCGCCGCGCGGCGGGGGCGGAGCGCCTGGGGACTCCGCGACCTGAGGCCTCGGTTCACAGGAGCGCCAGCGCGCCGAGGCGCGAGACCTCACCCTCCTCCCCCCGCGGCGCACGAGATCGCCGGCGCCTACCCAATCCACGCCGACAGGATCGAAGGAGAGGCGGTCCACCAGGTGCCCTGATGCCAGGATAGAACAGGCCGGATCGATCCCGGCGGAGCGCCCCTGACGGGCTCCAGGGGGAGGGCTGACGCCCTCCGCCGGGGGGCGGCGCCCCTCGGACCGACAGCACTCTCGTCGGGATGCCGGCGCGCCCCTGACGGGCTCCGCGGGGAGCGCTGACGCTCTCCGACGGGGGGCGGCGCCCCTCGGACCGACAGCCTCGCTCGTCGGGCGGACGGACTGGAGTGGGTGGCACCCCGCAGCGGCGGGGCCCGGGCGCCGCCCGGCGGGGGCGGAGCGCCTGGGGACGCCGCGACCTGAGGCCTCGGTTCACAGGAGCGCCAGCGCGCCGAGGCGCGAGGCCTCACCCACCGCGCGGTGCTCCAGCGCGAGGCCCCGGGGCAAGGCCCAGCGACGCGCGCGGACGGGATGGGGGCCGGCGCGGGTGGAGCCAGCCGCGCTGGCGAGGATCCCCCTGCGAGGAGGAGGGGCGCGGGTGGCTCGCGGACGCCTGGGCGCGGCGGGGGATGTTCGCCGAGGGTGGCGGTGCTCGCGCGCCTCGACGCTGCCAGCAGGACCGACAGCCTCCTGTCGAGACGCTGACGGACGCCGACAGGAATTCCGACAGGGCCAGCGCGTCGCACGGGTCTCCCGGGCAGGGGGCCCGATCAGATCGCATAAAGTCTCGGAACCCCCAATCTTTCCGAGGCTCGCCATGCCCCAGCGCCCGGCGCGGAGATCGAGGCGCGCGCCGATAAGGTCGGTTCGTTCGTGTTGGCACCCGGCCGCGACGCTCTACGGCCGTGGCGGGGCCTGCAAGGGCCTGCTGAGCCCGAGCCGATCGATCATCGATTATCGCGATGTCGTCCATAGCGACGGCCATACCTGTCGAATCGACAGGCGACCACAAGCGGGAGACGGACGCATGGGCCGGATCGCCTGCCGGACCGAGCACACCGAGGCAGGTTCGTCCGCGGGGCCGGAGGGCGGGGCCCGGTCCCGGAGGAGGGCACCCCCTGGAGACGAGCGACGGGCGGACGCCACCGGCCAGACCGCCCGAGGGGCGGCGAGCGCGGTGCATGATCAGCGCTCTGCCGGCTGACGACCACCGCGGACGGCCTCCAGGCATCTGCCACTGACACCGCGCGCCGGGCAGCGTCCCCCCGGCCCGCGGACCGGACGCTGCCCGGCGCCGCCCCTCCGTCGACCGACAGCTTCTCGCGGCGACAGGCTGCCAACCTCTCCCATGAAGAACCAACGCGAGGGCCCAGGGGGAGCACAGCGAGGCCGACCGCGCTTGTCGCCAGCGCTGGCGGGGGCCTGACGGGGGGCCTGACGCGGATCACAGGGCGCCGGCTCACTCGCGCCGCGGCGCACGACAAGGGAGTCACGAGATCCGCGGTGAGCTCACACCGCCGCGCTGGTCTGAGCCGAGGGGACCGCTCGCCGTGGAGGGCTGACAGGTCATGGAGGCGCGCGTCTCGCGGAGCACCCCTCCGTCGGCGGAGCCGCCCCCCGGGGGGGAGGACACCGCGGCCGGTCCGCGACGCGCTCCGTGGCACGGACAGGCGCCGGCGGCGCGGACCTCCCGAGGCGGGCCTCAGGGGTAGTAGCGCACCGCGAGCCCCACCGCGGGGCTGAGGCGCGACTTGGGCAGCACCACCCAGTCCGCGCCGGCGCTGATCTCTATCTGAGCGGGCCAGTCGGCCAGATCCGCGCTGATCAGCGCCACCGCGTGCAGCCCCGCCCACCCTGACCGGTGCAGGCGCACCCCGTCCGCCGGCGCGGCCCAGCGCCCGCCGATCAGCCCCAGCCCTAGCCCCACCGGCACCTCCACCGAGCGGGTGTCGAGCAGCTCCACCAGGTGGGCGTTGCCTCGCGCCCGCCAGGCGAGGCCAGGCGCCGAGAAGCCGGCCAGCGCCCGCCCCAGCGACAGGTCTACCGAGAGCTCGCGGGTAGGGTAGAGGTAGGCGCGCCCCTCCAGGGCGCCCAGGCTCCCCCCGCTCAGGCCCACCCCGATGGGTCGCACCGCGCCGATCTCAGTCGCCCCGGCGAGGGAGGGCAGGAGCAGGGCGAGCAGGGCGAGCAGGCGCGCCACTACTCCTCCTCCTCGCCCTCGACGAGGAGCAGCGCGTCCTCGTCCTCGTAGCGGCTGGGGCGCCCGTCCCGCCGGCCGCGGGGGCTCCGCCTGGCCCAGCGCGAGGGCTCCTCGGCGTGGGGCACGGGGAAGGGCTCCTCGCTGCTGGCCTCCCAGCGGAGGCGCGCCTCAGCCAGCGCCCGGTCCCAGCGCGCGAGCATCGGGGGGATCGCGAAGGGCACCGGCAGCACCCCGCGCTTCGCGGCGAAGAGCTCCAGGCGCTGAACCAGCGGCAGGCGCTCTCTGGTGTAGATCCCCAGCGCCAGCGAGTGCTTGTCGCGGTGGAACAGGAGCACCACCGGCACCAGGTCCAGCAGATCGGGCAGCGCGCCGGGCTGGAAGCGCGCGGGGGGGCTGTCCACCGTGGAGAGACCGGTGAGCAGAAACAGGCGCTCCACGAAGGCCTCGCGGGCGTCGTCGTCCTCCCACAAGGCCAGGCCGAGGATGCGGTCGGAGGGGTCCTCGCCCAGGAGGTCCTGCATGGCGCTGAGCCCGGCGACCTCCACCTGCCAGCGCACCCGCATCTCCTGCGAGCGCCCCCCGGCCCTGTAGCCAGTGAAGGCCTCTATGCCCACGGCGTCAGCGGGCATGTCGGCGGGGTGCCCGTCCTCGGTGAAGGCGAGGAAGGCGCTGCCGGGGAGCAGGGCGGTGATCAGCTCGGAGAGGTCAACCCCGGAGGCCACCAGGCCCCGCTGCGCGTCCCGCGCCGAGTCGTCCTCGAACATCGCCCCAGAGATGACGAAGCGATGCAGGGCAGCGGGCTCCTCGTCCATCGGGAAGGGCTCAATCCAGCGCTCCCTCCCGCGACAGAGGTGCCCCGGCTGCGCCGGTTCAAATTCGTCCAGACTGTACCCAAGTGCTCGGATCATGCGCGCTTCTATCCAGACTAGAGGCACCGCGCACGCTTGAAGACCAGCGCCCACGGGATAGCAGGGCACCAACCTCAGGAGGCGATCGTGCGCGACGACCGGACGTTCTACATCACCACGCCCATCTACTACGTCAACGGCCTTCCCCACATCGGCCACGCGTACACCACCATCGCCGCCGACGTGGCCTCCCGCTACATGCGCCTCAAGGGGCACAGGGTGCGCTTCCTCACCGGCACCGACGAGCACGGGCAGAAGGTGATGGAGAAGGCTACCGCGCGCGGGATGAGCCCCAAGGAGCACTGCGACGACATGGTCGTCCACTGGAAGGCGATGTGGGAGAAGCTCGACATCCGCTACGACCACTTCATCCGCACCACCGACCCCTCCCACATGAGCGCGGTGCAGTCGGTGCTGACGCGCCTGTGGGACGAGGGGCTGATCTACAAGGCCGAGTACACCGGCTGGTACTCTGTGCGCGAGGAGATCTTCGTCACCGACAAGGACGTGGAGTCCGGCGCCTGGGACAAGGCGGACCTCCAGCAGATCACCGAGAGCAACTACTTCTTCAGGATGGGCAGCTACCAGCGGCAGCTCATCGACGCGATCGAGGCGCGCCCGGACTTCATCCAGCCCTCCTCCCGCCGCAACGAGGTGCTGGGCTTCCTGCGCAAGGATCTCGACGACCTGTGCATCTCGCGCCCCAAGGCCAGGATGTCCTGGGGGATCGAGCTGCCCTTTGACCCGGACTTCGTCACCTACGTCTGGTTTGACGCCCTGCTCAACTACCTCACCGGGGTGGGCTACCCCGACGGCGACTGGGAGACCTGGTGGCCGGCGAGCTACCACCTGGTCGGCAAGGACATCCTCACCACCCACTCGGTCTACTGGTCGACGATGCTGATGGCGCTGGGCCTCCCCCTCGCCGGCACCCTCTACGCCCACGGCTGGTGGAAGAGCGCCGACGGCGAGAAGATGTCCAAGTCCCTCGGAAACACCATCGACGTGGGGCTCCTGGCCGACGAGTTCGGGGTGGACGCGACCCGCTTCTTCTTCCTGCGCGAGATCGGCTTCGGCGCTGACGGCACCTTCTCGTACCAGGGCTTCATGACCCGCTACAACGCCGACCTCGCCAATGACCTGGGCAACATGGTCCACCGCGGCCTGTCGATGACCAGCAATTGGCTGGGCGGGGTGGTGCCGCCGCGCACCGGCGCGGGCCCCGACGAGGCGGCCCTCGACGCCCTCGCCACCCAGACCCTCCAGGCCTTCGACGAGGCGATGGGGGGCCTGCAGTTCCACAAGGCGCTGGAGGCCCTGTGGGAGCTGGTGAAGGCGGGCAACAAGTACATCGACACGCAGGCGCCCTGGGCCCTCAACAAGGCCGGCGACACCCAGCGACTCACCACGGTGCTCCGCGCCGTGCTCGAGATCGCCTACCTGGCCGCGACCCTGCTCCAGCCCTTCATGCCCTCCAAGGCCGCGGAGCTGCTAGAGAAGCTGGGCCGCACCGAGGACCAGGCCGTGGCCCGGTGCTGTGAGGCGGTAGAGGCCGGCGCGGTCACCCTCAACGCCCTCCCCGAGGGGGGCGCCATCACGGTGGGCGAGGCCCTCTTCCCCCGCTTCCGCGAGATGCCCGAGCGGGTCGCGGCCCTGTTCGCGACGGAGGAGGCGGTGGTCAAGGCCCCCAAGGTGAAGGAGCCCAAGAAGAAGAAGACCCCCAAGGCCCCAGCGCCCCCCGCCGAGATCTCCTACGAGGACTTCGCCAAGGTCGCCCTCAAGGTGGGCGAGGTGAAGGCCGCCGAGCGCCACCCCAGCGCCGACCGGCTGCTGGTGCTCCAGGTGGACATCGGCGAGGAGAAGCCCCGGCAGATCGTCGCCGGCATCGCCGCCAAGTTCGCCCCACAGGCGCTCATCGGGCGGAGGGTGGTGGTGGTCGCGAACCTCGCCCCAGCCCAGCTGCGAGGGGTGGAGTCCCAGGGGATGCTCCTCGCCGCGGGCGGCGCTGAGGTCATCGATCTGGTGGGCGTGGACGCCCCAGTGGGCGAGCCGGTCCGGTAGGCCGCGGGCCTGCCCCCCCCTCCGCCTGGGTCATCGGGCGCTACCCCTGGGCCGCAGGGCTCGCAGCATGACCCCCGTGGGCGAGACGATGTTCAAGGGCCAGGAGCGGCCCCTGTCCTGTACGCGACGAGCGTAGGAACAGGGGCCCGGGTCGAGCGGCCAGCGCGGCGCCTCAGGAGGGATCCGCGACCCGCCCCATGAACAGGATCGACCCGGTCAGCTCGTCGCGGATGAGGAAGAGGAAGGGATGATCGGCGCGGAACATCGGCCCCATCGAGAGCTCGTTGGTCACCACCGCGGTCGCGGCGGCCGCCTCTGTGCCCTCCTCATCCACCCTCACCACCGCCTCGTGCACCACGCTGTCGATGTAGAGCGGGGCGTCGCCGATCCCCGAGAGGTCCGCGGCCCCGGAGAAGGCGTCCACCATCCCCAGGGCGATCAGCGGCTCCTTCAGCTGGGCGCGGGTGCGCAGCTCGAAGCGGGGCAACGCCACGTCCACCTCGCCCTCGTGGGCGGCGGCCAGCCAGACATCGAGCTGCTCCACCGAGAGCTGCGCCTCCAGCGCGCCCAGCCCGTCGGGCTGATCGGGGAGCAGGGCCACGAACGACACCTCGTCGCCCAGGTAGGGGAGCCGCAGCACCGACAGGCCGTCCGCCCAGCCCACGGCGCCCTCCACCGACCCGTGCATCATCGGCACCTGGACGCTCCCCGAGGGGGTCTGGAACGGGGCGTCGGCGGTGGCGTCCAGCGCGAAGCGGCTGGCCCAGTCGGCCTTGAAGTAGACGGCGTTGGCCAGCACCAGCCTGGTGTCCGCGCTCACCGCGCCGGCGCCCAGCAATTCGTCGACCATCCCCGCGGTCTGCTCCTCGACCCAGCCGTTGATCACCCCACGCGCCCCCTCGGCGTCGGCCACATAGTCGAGCGCCTGGACCGGCGCGCCGTAGTCCTGGTCCTGGATCGCCAGGAAGCCAGCGTCCAGGGTGAAGCCCACCTGAGGGAAGAGCCGGTTGGCGATGTTGAGGGTGTAGGGGCGCCCCTGATCGCCGTCCAGATCCCTGGTCAGAGCGCCGAATTGGGCGTGGTAGACCGCATCCGCGACGTCGACGTGGAGCACCTCCGCCATCTGCGAGGCGGTGTCACCGCGGGCGCCAGCGTAGGTCATCGCCAGGGCCGAGGAGATCGAGAAGGGCGAGAGGAAGACGTTCTCGCCCGCGTCCGGCGAGACCTCCGCCAGCAGCTCCAGGGCGAAGGCGCTGTTCCCGTCCACGATCGAGGCGAGCTCAGCGGTCCGCTCGGTGACGAGGCGGGGGGCGCCCAGGTCCTCCACCTCCTGGTGGCAGGCGGTGAGGAGAGGCAGCAGGGCGAGGGCAAGGCGCGACATGGTGGCTCCGGGGTGTGCCGTCACTCAAGCAAACACCGTACCATCTACGACGCGGTGCGTACTCCCTTTCTTTTGGGGAGGCGGTCCCCTACTGTAGAGGCGACCGCCCACAGATCGAGGCCTCAGTGTCGCGGCCAACGCCCCGAGCGGGGTCTGAATTGATTTCTCTCAGCTGAGACCCTATCATTGCCCATCCGATGCGAGGAACCATGGCCGCGTCACCCGAGCACCGCAGCCGCTACAGCCTCCGCGACCTGGTCGACATCGAGGGGCTGCGCGCGACCCTTGAGAAATTCTCGGTCGCGACGGGCTTCACGACCGGCCTCGTCACCTACCCCGAGGCCGAGCTGCTGTTTGGGACCGGCTGGCACGACATCTGCGTCGCGTTCCACCGCAAGAACCCCGAGTCGGCGGTCCACTGCGTGAACAGCAACAGGGCGCTCACCGAGGGGCTGAGGCAGCTCAAGGGGTGGAACATCCAGCTGTGCGAGAACGGCCTGGTGGACGCGGCCACCCCCATCGTCATCGAGGGGGTGCACCTCGCCGACCTGTTCACAGGGCAGATCCTGCTGGAGGAGGCGCAGCCCGCGCGCTTCATCGAGCAGGCGCACCGCTACGGGTACGACCTGGAGAGCTACCTGGACGCCCTGAGCCGGGTGCCGGTGGTGAGCGAGGTGCGGCTACGGCAGACCCTGACCTTCTTGGCAGAGGTCGCCTCGCTGATCGCGAAGCAGGGCCTCGCGAAGCTGAGAGACGCTGAGCGCCACAGGGAGCTGGAGCGGGCGCTGGCCGCGGAGCGCCAGGCGGAGGCCGGCTTGAGCCACAGCAGGGCGCACCTGCGGACCCTGCTGGACACCCTCCCCGACCTGGTGTGGCTCAAGGACCCCCAGGGGGTCTACCTGTCGTGTAACACCCGCTTCGCCCAGCTCTACGGAACGCCCGAGGCAGAGATCGTGGGGAGGGACGACTTCGCCTTCGTGGACCCGGAGCTGGCGGAGTTCTTTCGCGCCAACGACCGCGCCGCAGTGGCGCACGGCGGCCCCCGCCTCAACGAGGAGCTGCTCACCTTCGCCTGCGACGGGCACCAGGAGCTGCTGGAGACCGTCAAGACCCCGATGTACGACGAGGAGGGACGGCTCGTCGGGGTGCTGGGGATCGGTCGCGACATCTCCGAGCGCAGGCGCGCCGCGGAGGAGCGAGAGCAGCTCCAGGCGCAGCTCGCCCAGTCCCAGAAAATGGAGTCCGTCGGCCGCCTAGCGGGCGGGGTCGCCCACGACCTCAACAACCTGCTGGCCCCGGTCCTGGGCTACTCCGACCTGCTGCTGCAGGACCTGAGCGCCCGCGACCCCCGCAGGGAGGACCTGGAGCAGATCCACTCCGCCGCGCTCAAGGCCCGCGCGCTGGTCCGCCAGCTCCTGGCCTTCGGACGCAAACAGAGCCTCCACATCCAGCCTGTAGCGATCAACGACATCATCACCTCCTTCGCCGGCCTGCTCAGGCGGAGCGTCACCGAGACCGTGGACATGAGGCTTGAGCTCGGCGACGGGCTCCCCCAGGTGATGGCCGATGTGGGACAGGTGGAGCAGGTGCTGATGAACCTGGTCGTCAACGCCGGGGACGCCATGCCCAACGGCGGGAGCCTCGTGGTGACGACCTCCGTCACCACCGCGGACGCCAGGTGCGCCGCGCGCGTGGGGGTGAAGCCGGGGCGGTACGTGGTGCTCGAGGTGCGCGACTCGGGGTGCGGGATCCGCTCGGAAGACAGGGAGCGCATCTTTGAGCCCTTCTTCTCCACCAAAGGACAGCGAGGCACTGGGCTGGGCCTCGCGACGGTCTACGGCATCGTCAAGCAGCACGAGGGCGCGATCGAGGTGGACAGCGCCCCCACCGCTGGCACCGCCATGCGCATCTACCTGCCAGCGGCCAGCACCACCGCGGCCCCGGCGGCCCCAGAGGCAGAGGCGCGCCAGCCAGGTGGGACGGAGCACCTGCTGTTGGTCGAGGACGATCCGCAGGTGCGACGCCTGGTCCACACCCTCCTCAAGCGGCAGGGCTACCAGGTGACCGTGGCCACCTCCGCCCCCCAGGCGCTCGCCCTGCTGCGCTCCCCCGAGGGGGCGCGGATCGACCTCCTGCTCACCGACGTGATCATGCCAACGATGAACGGGCGCCAGCTCTATGAGCAGGCTCGGCCCCACCTCCCAGCGCTGCAGGTGATCTACATGTCCGGCTACCCCGACGAGATCGTCAACCGCCAGGGTGGCCTGGAGGGCGAGGTGGCCTACTTGCAGAAGCCCTTCACAGGACAGGACCTCGCGGCGGTGGTGAGCGCAACCCTCCGGCCGAGGCGCTGAGGGCCGCCGAGGGTCGAAGGGGGGGCGCAGGTCAGCGGGTGGGCGCCCCGAGCGAGAGAGGATCCCGAACCGAGCGACGACGACGTGGACCCGCATCGGAGCGTGCGCCAGAGGTGCTGACGGTGCCATGCTGTCGGAGGGCGAACGGATCGCCGCCGCCTAGCATCCCCGCC
This sequence comes from Deltaproteobacteria bacterium, assembly GCA_016938035.1. Lineage (GTDB taxonomy): Bacteria > Myxococcota_A > UBA796 > UBA796 > JAFGVK01. The sequence continues at coordinate 27,697 of JAFGVK010000102.1, forward strand.
TCTCGGGCGAGGCGGTCGCCGTGGCCTCGGGCCTCGCCCCACGCTCAGCGTGAGGGGGGCTGCCTTCGAGATCAGGACGTAGCGTCCGCCGCAACCAGATCCTCTTCCGAGGACCAGAGCTCCCGCACCACCGCCACCCCGCGCCCGCTGAGGCCCTTGACGTCGCGCTGGACACGGCGGGCCGTGGCGTCCACGCCCTCGTCCTCGGACGCGTCCATGACCTGATAGGAGGCCTCCACCGCCACCTCGCGCTCGGGCTCGGGCACGCCCGGATAGATGACGTCGTCCACCTCCTCGGCGTGCGCTGCCTTCCAGCTGTCCACCTCGGGCTGGGCTTCATTCGCGAGGAGCGCGGCCCACTGGGCATCGAGGTCCTTGCCGTTGCTGGCGTCCGAGAGGTAGCGCACGTAGTCGTCCACGGTGATGGCGAAGTCGCCCAACCACTTGGCCGCCGCGGTCCAGTCGGGGACGATGCTCCCGTCCCAGGCCTTGAAGGCCTCGACCAGCGACACACCGATGCCCGCCAAGTCGTCGTACTGCTCCTGGATGAGCTGCCGCGCCTCCGAGCCCTCGCCGAACATGTCCTGCAGGTTCACCAGCACCTGATCGACGTTGCCGAAGACGCCCTCCACCAGCTCGTCGATGGGCACGACCACGTGGTCGTGGGTTGCCCCCATGGCCTGAATCATCCCGGTCAGGGCGTCGTTATACCAGCCCATGGCCCCCTGGATGGTCTGCTCCAGCCACGCACGGGCCACGTCGTCGACCCAGTCGGGGATGAGGTAGGCGAAGAACCCACCAAGGAAGCCCACGAAGCCGCTGATCACCGGGATGTTCGCGGCGGCGAGGCGGATGATGTCGTCGTCAATGGCGGGAATGCGCACCGACTTGGGGTCGACCTTCTGGGACTCGATCCCCAGGATCGCCTCGGAGATCAGGGCGCCGATGTCGGAGGAGAAGTCGGTCAGTGAGCCGACCCGATCGATCAGCTCGCGCGCGCTGTTGAGGCCATCGTCGACGGCGGCCAAGGAGAGGTCCTGCTCCAGGAGCATCTCGCTCAGCTGGTCGAGCATGTCGTCCACCGAGCCCTTGTTCTCCTGGATGAAGCCCTCGACCCCGTCCCAGATGGGGGAGATGACACCCCCAACCGTCGCGATGGAGCGCAGGACGTTGCCCACGTCCTCGGCCGAGATCCCGGAGAGGAGCTCTCCCACGGTGGGGATGAGCTCCAGGGGCAGCAGCCTGGCGGCCCAGGTGCTCGGCGAGTCGAGGCTTTCGATAATGTCGCCGGCGATGGAGCCGGGCTCCTGGCCCTCTGCGAACTGGTTGATGAGGTCTTGGTGCCACAGGGGGCGATCCGCGGACAGCCCTGCCTTGGTGGAGGCGATCCCGTCCAGGGTGCCCTGGCGCGCCGGAGCCAGGATCGTCGCCGCTGGACCACTGCCCTGGAGGGGCTGGCCCTGCACCATGTCGTCCTCGCCACCGAGCGCGAGGCCGGTGAGCGCGTCGGCCCCGGAGGCCGCGACGCCACCGGCCAACTTGATGATCTTGGCGAGGCTAGCGCCGCCCTTGGAGATCGCCCCCACCACCTGCTCACCGCCACCGAGGTGGTTGACCGAGGCCAGCGAGACGATCCCGGCGACGGTCTGGGCCACATCCGAGACCAGCAGGCCCGCTGAGTCGGCCGCCATGTCGCGGGCCAGCTCGGCGGCCGCCAGGTTGCCCGAGGCCTCGTGCTCACGGGCGATGCTGAGGTTGCCCGCGATCATGATCAGGTCGAGGATGGGCTTCATGCCGTGGGCCAGGGTGGACATGGTCCGGAGGGGCACCGAGACCACGGCCGCGACCTCACCGAGCAGGGAGATGCCCAGGGTCTCCAGGGCGCCGGCCACGGCGCCATCCTGCACCAACACGCAGAGGTCGGCCAGGTTGTTGGAAGAGAGCGCGGCCCAATCCAGGAGGGTGCGCGTCAGGTCGACGGCCGTGACCAGCTCGTCCCACTCGGAGTTCTCGACCTCCGTGGCTTGGTGGTCCCGGATACCCTGGTAGGCGTCCTTTACCGCGTCGGCGCTGTACGGGAGGATGCCGACCCCCGGGATCAGCTTGGCCCCGAGCATGATCATCATGTCCAGGCCGCCCGTGGCCAGGGCACCCATGGTGGACACCGCCGCGGAGGTCATGTCGTTGGGAGCGGGGATCGGCGTCATGGGCTCCCCCACAACGTTCACCGCGATGCCGCCAATGCTGTCGATGGCAGAGCGGTAGTCGCTGTCGTCCCAGGCCTCGGCCATGAAAGGATCAACCCGTCCGTCCATGGGCTTGGCCTGCAGGTCGGGGACCGCACCGACCGTGGGCTCGACGCCGCGCACTGCCGGAACCGAGCCACGCGTGCGCATCGTGGCCACCAGGGGTGAGAGGTCTGGGGACTCGACCACGAAATCGCGGCGAGCGACCGGGACCGCGGCGGTCGCGGGCAGCGTTGGAGCGTCCACCGAGGGGGCGGGAGGCGCGCTGTTGGTCTCAGCCTCAGCAGCGGCTGCGGGATCTCCCCCTCCGTCCGGTCCGCCTTCCCCCGGCGCGGCAGGGGGAGGCGCAGCCCCACCCGCGCCTCCAATTTCGACCTCAGCCGCGTCGAGGAGCGTGGTCTCTTCTTCCTCGACGGGCGCCAGAAGAGCGGCCTCTGCGGCATTGCCGTGGGCAGGGAGCGCTGCCTCCGGCGCGGTGTTCTGTTGTGCAGGCAGAGAGTGACCGCTGCTCTGGATGGGCTGTACGGACTTCATGCTGGCTCCGAGCGTCGAGGAGAAACCGGTCCACGGATGAGTGTAGAGGAAGTCAAATTCAGCTTGGAGGACTAATGACAAGATGGAGCATTGCCAAGGATTCAGTTTTAATATTCAACCTCTCATTTTTTCACGGCGCTGGGTGTGAGGGTGATGGTCGAGGGGCATGAGGAGAAACCCACGCTCGCATCACAAAATCATCACCTTCAACTTCGAGTTCCAGCGGGGCCGGTGCGCAGCGCGCGCCGGTCAGGAGCAGAGGCCGCGCCAGGTCTGCTCTGTCAGCCTGCGCCACGGGCTGGCCGCGCTCTCCTGCCAAACCCAAGGGCACGCCCTCTCCGGCGCCCCACCGGGGTTCCCGCCCTGTGCCCGCCCCTGCCCGGTCGATGAGCCCGCCCGGCACGACGCGCCCGCGACCGCCGAGGTCGTGGACGAGGCCGCGGAGGGGACCTGTGGGCTCGCGCCGCCGAGGGCGGCACCGCCCGCTGGTGGAGCCCCCAGGTCCGGCTGTTGGCCCGGGGAGAGCGGCGCTGCGGACGGGTCCACGCCGAAGGGCGGCACGATGTCGCCGTCTTCCTCGCCCTCGATGCGGTGGAGGTCGCCAGCAGGGCCCACGGCGTCGTGGCCCGGAGGGAGGCGCTGCGCACACTGCTCCAGGGGCTCGGCGCCGAGGTCCTCCTTCGGCACGGCGCGATGACCGGCTGCTGGGGGCGCCCCTGGCGGTGGGACCGAGACCGACAGGTCCTGGTGGCACGGGTCAATCAGCCGGACAGTCTCACAGGAAGCGCTACATCATTCCACAGGAATCATCAGATGAAGTTGCTCGTCGAATCTTCCAAACTGTAAACGGGCGCC
>JAFGVK010000015.1 GCA_016938035.1 Deltaproteobacteria bacterium
GCCAGCGCGCGACGAGGCGGCGGCGTTCGGGGATGGGCGTATGTGCGGTCATGGACTGGATCCTCCGCACGCAACTTCACCTGGGAGGCCAGGCTCGGGCCAGAGGGGGGGGGCTGAACGGTTACGAAGCTACGCCGCGCACCGAAGCTGCGAGCGGCGATGCTGGCTGTCGCCAACCTCGGGGGCTTCCAGAGGTCCAATGGGGAGCCCGGATGGCTGATCCTGGGGCGCGGGCTGGAGAAGCTTCTGACCGCCGTGCGCGGTGCGCGGGCCCTGCTGGAACTCCAGCGTGGAGGCGGAGATTTCGAGATGTGATCGCAGGTCAGACGTCAGGGTGGCTCAGTTCTTGTTGGCCGGATCCGGATCGAGCCCGAATGGACTGTTGCTGGCTCGTCTCACCTAGCAGCGAGATGATATCAAACCTGAGACTTCTATACGCGACGAGCGCAGGAACGAGGACACCCGTCGAGAGGCCAGCGAATCGGTGCCGCAAGCGCTCGGGGTAGTCCAGCACCGACCTGAGTAGCCAGTCGGCGGGCTCGGCCAGTGTCACGCGTCGCCCGCGAGAACACGCCGAACACCGAGGGCGCCGCCTCCCATATCACGACGCGATGGGGGTCACGAGCCCGTGGCGGAGACACCGTGCCGGCGATACCAGACGGGCGGCGCAGCTCAGCGCAGGTTGGAGAGAGCGCATGGCACATTCTTCGGATCCCTTCCCCGGTGGTGCAGGCCTCCGCACCGCGCTCATCGTCGGGGCGCTGGCCCTCCTCACCCTGGCCTGCGCCGGCGCGCCCGAGCCCCCGCCGCTGGCTCCAGAGGGGTCGTCCGGGACCCCGCGCCCCGAGGGGCAGGTGAGCTACGTCACCGCCGCCACCCTCGCGAACATGAGGGAGGCGCCGGACGTGGGCTCCGCCGTGGTGGCCGAGGTGCTGCGGGGCCACAAGGTGGTGATCACCGGCCCCCCAGTGGGCAGCGGCTACTTCTTCGGGGTCCAGGGGGCCTGGGCCCCGGTCTGGGCCGAGGGCCGCACGGGCTACCTCTTCGACGCCTTCCTGCTCCCCTTCCCCGCCCCCCCGGAGGACTGCGCCGACCTGGACACCTGGGCCGCGGCGATCGGACACGCGGGCGCCCCCACCCTGACCAGCCTCCCCTGCACCTCCCGGGCGGTCATCGAGCAGTACGACACCTTCTGCCCCACGTCACACCGCACCGCCCTGCGCGGGGGGGGCTGGATCGAGACGAGCCACGGCTACGAGTCGGGAAGCACCACCCTGTTCCTCCCCAGGGTCCACCGAGACGCCTTCTGGGCTGCGGCGCGCAACTGCTTCACCTCCCAGCCCGACATGAGGGGGCGCGGCCTGCCCACCGCGCCTGGCCCCGCCGACATCGACGCCCCCGAGGCCACCGCGACGGTGGAGGGCGACGAGGTGGGGTGGACCTGGGCCGAGGGCTGCTCCACCTGGCTCACGGTGCGGCCGGAGGGGGACGGCGCCCTGATCACCTACGGCGGCGGCTGCTGAGCCCACGACGGGCTCACCTCCAGCTTCTCGCCCCAGGGCTGGCGCACCAGCACCCTCAGCCGCGGCAGGCGCACCCCCTCCACCACCTCGGTCCCATCCAGCTCGGCGAGCACCCACGTGTCGTACCTGGGCCACCAGGCCCCGAAGGCGGTGTAGTCGAGCCAGTAGTCGCCGCAGGGCTCTCCCTCTGCCGGGGTGCGATCGCAGCGGTGTCGGAGGCGCTGCCCCACCGGGTCGAGCCAGCCCGGCTGGAAGCGCTCCGCGTCGAGGTCCGCGGCGTCGATCTCCAGGGCGTAGACTGCCTCATCGCGGGGTGCGATGTCTGCCGAGGGGTCGATCAGGCGCCACCACGGGTGGGCGGCGCGCCCGGCGGAGAGGCGGTCGCGCAGGGCCCGGACCTCGGGGAGCGCCCGCGCCAGGTAGGGGTCCTCATCGACCAGGTGGAGGCCCGCGTCCAGGAGCACCGCGTGCCCGTCGGCGGTCCTGACGATCTCCTGGGCGCGATCGAGCACCGCCACCTGCTCCCCGTGGGCGAGCAGGGCGAAGCGCTGCTCCTGAGGCTGGTCGAGGAGCAGGCCGCGCACCGGCCGATCGGCGGTCCAGCGGACCCAGCCGGTGCCCTGCGGGGGCGCGCCTGACCACAGATCCACGCGCGGCGGGGTCAGCGAGATGGCGTCGAGGGGCACCCTGGCCCACTTGGACCTGCGCTCCCCGTGGATCTGGAACGGGAAGTCCAGGAAGGCGAGGTGGTTGCCGCAGTCGTCGGTGATCAGGTGGGCCGCAGCGGGCAGACCCGCCGGGAGCTCTGGGTGGGGGTTCAGCTCCGCGGTGCAGCGGCGCGCGTCCACCTCGTACGTCTGGGCGCCAGGGAGCAGCCAGACCGGGGTAGGATCCTTGCGGACCGCCGAGAGCTGAGCAGGGGCCACCGCCAGGGCGAGGGACGAGAGCAGCGCGAGCGTCATGAGCCGTACTCCCCGCGAATAAAGGACTCCAGCGCCTCCCGCTGCCGGGCTGCCTCCTCCGGGTCGCCCGCAGGGAGCTGGGCCTGCTTGGCGAGCACCACCGCGAGGCGCTGCTGAACGAACCACCGCTCCCGCCACAGGCCGGCGGCGCGCTCGGACCACCCCTCCACCAGGTCGCGCCACAGGCGGGGGTCCGCCTCCCGGAGCTCCCGGTACGCCCCAGCCTCGGCGCGGCGCTGAAATTCCTGGTAGCCGGCCACCACCAGCTCCGGGTGGTTGGCCAGGGTCCGCAGCGCCCGCTGCTCCTCCCGTCCCAGCGCCGGGGTGATGGGCCCCTCCCGCAGCTTGGCCCGCAGCGCCCCCCACGCCTGGAGCTCCTCCCGGGACCTCGCCGCTGAGGACAGGGTGGCGTCGAGCTGATCGACGACCCTGTGGATCTGCTCCTCGCGCCCGGTGAGCTCCGCCTGGCGAAGGCGCTGCTCCTTGAGGACCACCGCGGTGTCCCAGGCGCCCCAGCGCTGGAGGGTGTCCCTGGGCCAGTCGGGCCCGGAGCGGGGGCCGCTGACAGGACCGGGGCGCTGGTAGGTGTCGAGGAGCAGGGCCACCCCCTGGTCGAGGTGCCCGGTGCGCACCAGCAGCTCGGCCTGCTGGGCGCGGACCTCCCAGGGCCAGAACGGCGGGTCACGGAACCAGCCCCTCGGGTCCTGGATGCCGAGGCCCTGGAGCCTGTCGCGCACCGCAGCCTGGAAGGCGCCCTCGGGGTAGTCGCTGAGGGCGTGCAGGGCCTCGTAGTGGGCCACGGTCCACGCCGCCCTGCGCTCCTCCCGCGCCATCGCCTCGGCCAGGTGACCGTCCAGCAGCTCCAGGCGCGCTAGCAGCGCCTGATCCGCGAGGGCCTGGAAGCTGGGCGCCTCGGGCAGCGCCTCCTGGGAGAGCGCCGCGGAGAGCTGTGCCGCGGCCCGCCTGGCGCGCTCCACCGCCTCGTGGGCGTAGTCGCTCTGGCGCCGGGACACCTCGGCGCGGAGGCGGTCGAGGGTCTCCTGGGCCAGCCCGAAGCCCGGCTCACGCGACAAGGCGTCCATCAGGTACCCCTCCGCCTCTCGCTGCTGCCCCCGGTCCATCGCCTCCAGCGCGCTGCCGTACACCGACACGGTCTGCAGCTCGCGCACCTGCACCTGGGACAGCTCGATGCGGTCCCGCGCCGCGAGGCGCAGCTCGAGCCCGTCCAGCAGGGCGAAGGCCAACTCGTCGAGGAGCACAAAGAACTCCTGTCCGGTCTCACCCACCTCACCGTGGACGTCCTCCCCCACCACCACCTGGCCGGTCTGCACGTCCACCACCCGCACGGACACCGCGATCGCCGGGAGCTGCGCCGAGATCAGGGAGCCGAAGACCATGTAGTCGGCCCCCAACACCTTCCCCACCGCCACCGCCGAGGCGGGGTCCACCACCCCGCTCTGCTGGAGGTGCTGCTCGGTGAGCACCGCCTCCAGGCGGGAGCGCTCCACCACCTGCAGGGCGTCCAGGTGCGACAGCTTGGTCACCAGCACCGAACTGACCCCTGCCCCCAGGGTGTCCATGGAGGGATCACGGGTGTGGTTGCTCAGATCCGCCACCGCGAGGGTGGGCGCCGCCCCGCTCGTCGCAGACCAGAGGAGCAAGGAAAAGAAAAGTAAGTCTCTGAGGGCCAAGGGGCACCAGGGGGGACGGGGAATGCCGAGAAGGTAGCACAGGTCTGCGCCGGGGCGGCCTCGAAGGGAGAGCGCAATTCGTCGCAGGGGCCTGCGATAGATTCAATCACACACACATAAGAAATCGCGAATACAAGGTTTCAAGCATCCGATTTTCTGTAATTGACCGTGCCACCAGATGGTGAATGTCGATACAGAATCGTCCTCAGAGAGAGAACCTCGCTTCACCCACCGGGGAGCCGAGCATGCTGTATAAGACCATCACCAAGAGTGACTTCGAGCACCTGATCGATTTCATCCTGGAGCAAAACGAGATCATCGCGCCGCGCAAGGTCGGAGAGAAGCCCGACGGCACGCCGATCCACCAGTTCCTGCCCATTGAAGCCTTCAGCGAGATGGACCTGGACTACTCCAAGACCGAGTACTCGGCAAAGACCTACTTCCTGCCCTTCCGGGAGAACCTGAGCACCTGGTCCTTCGGGGACGGGGGCTGGAAGCAGGACATCCAGTACCGGCAGAAGCCCCGGGCCATCATCGGCCTGCACGCCTGCGACATCCACGCCCTGCTCAAGCTCGACAAGGTGATGCTCAAGGGCCCGTTCCCCAGCCCCTACTACAAGGCACGGCGCGAGAACACCGTCATCATCGGGATGGACCACGAGCCCTGCGGCTCCGGCTTCTGCGCCTCGCTGGGCACCGACATCCTCACCCACGGCTTCGATCTGTTCCTGACCGACATCGGCGACAGGTACTTCGTGGCGGTGGACTCGGACCGCGGCTTCCGCATCCTCTCTCAGGTGCCCCTCGCGGAGGTCACCGACGAGGACCGCAGGCGCTATGTCCGGGCGCGGGCAGCGATCTCCGAGAAGCAGACGATCAAGGTCCACACCCGCAACCTCCCCACCCTCCTCGACCTCACCTTCAACTCGGCGGTGTGGGAGAAATGGGGCTCCAAATGCCTCTCCTGTGGCGCCTGCGCGATGGTGTGCCCCACCTGCTACTGCTACGGCGTCAAGGAACGGGTCTGCATGGACCTGGCCTCCGCGAGCAAGGTCAAGCAGCTCCACTCGTGCAACCTGGTCGACTTCGCTGAGGTCGCCGGCGGGCACAACTTCCGCCCCACCAGGGAGCACCGCCTCAAGTACCGCTACTACCACCAACACCGTGGCTTTGCCGAGGCCTATGACGAGCCGATGTGCGTGGGCTGCAACCGCTGCGGCGACACCTGCCTGGCAGGGATCAACCCACCCGACGTCATCGCCGATCTCGAGCAGGAGAACCCATGAGCGTCCGCATCCACTCCTACGACGTGAACCGTGAGTTCACCATGGGGCACCCGGTGGACTACACCCGCCGCAGTGACCTCCAGAACGTGGACCACGTCTTCAAGGCAGAGATCACCAACACGGTGAACCTGACCGAGCACGAGAAGCTGTTCCACATCCGCATCCTCGACCCGACGGAGCGCGACCGCTTCCACTTCCACCCCGGTCAGTTCGTGATGGTGGTGCTCCCCGGCTACGGCGAGGTCCCCATCTCCATCTCCTCCTCCAACTCCCAGCGCGGTCACATCGAGCTCTGCATCCGCAAGGCCGGCCTGGTCACCGACGTGCTGCACAGGGCGGCGCCGGGGTCGCACATCGGCCTGCGGGGCCCGTTCGGCACCTCGTTCCCGGTAGAGCGGATGCGGGGGAAGGACGTGCTGCTCATCGCGGGGGGGCTGGGCATCGCCCCACTGCGCGCGCCGATCTTCTACATCACCGAGCGCCTCGGCGACTACGGCAAGGTGTCGATCCTCTACGGTGCACGCACCCCCAAGGACCTGCTCTTTGACTACCAGTACGAGGCCTGGCGCCGGATCTACAACGTCCACCTCGACATCATCGTCCAGGAGCCCGACGAGACCTGGACGGGCAAGGTCGGCATGATCACCGCCCTGCTCGAGGGGATGGAGATCGACCCGGACAACACCTTCGCCATCGTCTGCGGCCCCCCGGTGATGTTCAAGTTCGTCTGCGCCCGCCTTCAGGAGATGGGCATCGCGATGCAGAACATGTTTGTCTCCCTCGAGCGGCGGATGCACTGCGGGATGGGCAAGTGCTGTCGCTGCAACGTGGGCTCCACCTACACCTGCCTTGACGGACCGGTCTTCGACTACTGGTCTGTCATCAACCAAAAAGAAGCCATCTAGGGGGAAGCATGCGCTATCTAGGGATCGAGCCTGTGAAGCCCCGCGTCGGCATCTTCGACTTCTCGGGGTGCGAGGGCTGTCAGCTCCAGCTGCTCAACAAGGAAGAGAGCCTCGGCGCCTTCCTCTCCGCGCTAGAGATCGTCCACTTCCGGGAGGGCAGCTCCGAGGCGAGCGACGACTATGACATCGCCTTTATCGACGGGTGCGTCACCCGCGAGGATGAGGTGGTCCGGCTGAAGAAGATCCGCTCCATCGCCAAGCTGGTGGTGGCGATGGGGAGCTGCGCCAGCTTCGGCGGCGTGCTCCGACACCGCAACTACATCGATCTGGACGCAGCCAACCGCGAGGTGTACGGCGACAAGCCCAAGGAGACCGGCAAGACCAGGGCCATCCACGAGGTGGTCAAGGTCGACGTGACCATCCCCGGCTGTCCGGTGAGCAAGACTCAGGTCGAGCGCATCGTGCAGCACCTGGTGCTCGGCGTGCCCTTCCACGACGTGGTCTACCCAGTCTGCGTGGAGTGCAAGCAGAAGTTCAACACCTGCATGTTCGAGAAGGGCACCCTGTGCCTGGGTCCGATCACCCGCGGGGGCTGCGGCGCGCCCTGCCCCACCGGAGGGCTGGGCTGCTGGGGCTGCCGCGGCGCGACCGTGGACCCCAACCTCAAGGAATTCAAGGACCTCGCGCTGAAGCGCGGCTTCAGCGAGGCCGAAATTGACGAACGACTCGCCTTCTTCGGCGGTTTCGAGGGGATCACATGCGCATCGATCTGAACGTCGACGTCAAGCACCTCACCAGGGTCGAGGGCCACGGCAACATCTACGTCCGCATCCGCGACGGGGTGGTGGAGGAGGCCCGGTGGGAGGTGGTGGAGACCCCGCGCTTCTTCGAGGTGATGCTCAAGGGCAAGCACTACACCTCTGCCGGGATCCTCACCGCGCGCATCTGCGGCATCTGCTCCATCGGCCACGCCCTGGCCAGCATCCGCACCACCGAGGCCGCCTTTGGGGTGGTGGTACCCGAGCGCGCGCGGCGGATCCGCCTGCTCGCCAAGCACGGTGAGACCCTGCAGAGCCACTCGCTGCACCTGCTCTTCCTCGCGACGCCCGACTTCCTCGGGCTGCCGTCGGCCATCCCCCTGATGACCATCGCCCCCGACGTCTTCGCCCTGGCAGGGCGGCTCAAGGGGCTGGCCAACAGGATGTCGGATCTCTTCGCGGGGCGCACAACCCACCCGACCTCGCTCCTGGTGGGCGGGGTGGGCCGCATGCCGCCCCTCAAGGAGATGCAGCAGATCCGCGACGAGCTCCACAAGAGCCTCGACGATCTGCGCGTCGCTACCGAGATCGTCCAGAAGTTCAAGATCCCCGACTTCACCCGCGAGACCGAATTCGTCTCTCTCAAGGGCGAGCGCGACTACCCGTGGATCGGCGGCAACCTGCTCTCCACCGACGGGGTCGACAAGCCGGAGCGCGAGTACCTGGCGATGACCAACGAGTACGTCATCGACCACTCCACCTCCAAGTGGGCGAAGCTGTCGCGCGAGTCCTTCGCGGTGGGGGCCCTGGCTCGGTTCAACAACAACCACCGCTTCCTCCACCCCGAGGCGTGGGACGTGGCGCACGCGGTGGGCCTGCGGCCGGTGAGCCACAACCCCTTCCACCACAACCTCGCTCAGCTTGTGGAGATGGTCCACGTCACCCACGAGTCGATCCGGCTGATCGACGAGCTCATCGACCTGGGGCCTGGGACGCTGGCGGTGCCGGTGGAGCCCAGGGCCGGCGAGGGCATGGGCGCGGTGGAGGTGCCCCGCGGCATCCTGTACCACCACTACGTCTTCGACGACGACGGCCGCGTCGAGAAGGCGAACTGCGTCATCCCCACCACGCAGAACAACGCGAACATCTCCCACGACATCGAGGAGCTCGCGCGGACCTACGCCAACACCAGCACCACCAACGAGGAGCTGTCGCTCATCGCCGAGATGCTGGTCCGCGCCTACGATCCCTGCATCTCCTGCTCAGTGCACTGAGGTCGCCCGAGCAGCGAGGCGCTCGGGGGGGGACGGCCCCCTCCCGAGCGCCTGTCCGTCAGGGTTAGGGCAGCCAGCTCGCAGCCCCGCCCCTTCGGGAGCGCACCCTGCTAGGAGCCGTTGAGGTCTTCCAAGAGGAAGAGCACGTCCTCTGCCCCGTAGATCCTCCCGGGCAGCATCCGTCCGCGCGCCACAGGGCTCCAGTTCCCGGTCCGCTCGTCCAGCGACTCGATCAGGCCCACGGGGTCCAGCAGCACCTCTCCACCCCCGCTGGCCTCGAGGAAGGCGATGGGGAGCTGCGGGGCCTGCACCACCTCCCCCCCTTTGCCCAGCCCAAGCCTCGCGGCCCGCATCATCGCCCCCCGCCCCCCCTCGATCCGGTGGAGGTAGATGGGCGCGCTCTCACGCAGAGAGAACTCGTCGGGCGCCACCCGCAGCACCTGACTGGATCCAAAGCTCGCCCCCATCATCAACCGGAAGCCGACGAGCCCACCTAGCGCCGTGAGCGCCGCGCCGACAGCCCCGAGGATGAGCCCAAGGGGGAGCTCCTCGGAGGGAGGCGTGGAGGGGGGAGGCGGCTCGGGCTTGGGCAGCTGTGCCTCGGAGAGCACAAAGTCGAACTTCTGGTTCACCCCTGTGGACACCACGTCGCGCACCTGATCGCCGCAGCGGATGGTGCCCTTCCACGGGGGCACTGGCAGCACATAGCCACCGCCAGAGGTGGTGAGGGTCCAGGCCCTGCCCTCCACCTCTACCTTTATCCCGACAACGCCCTCCCCCAGATCGTAGGCGCCGTCTCCGTCCCGATCGACGTACACCACCCCCTGGATGGCGCCAGTGCCCGACTCCCCGCGGCGCACCGCCGCCTCCACCACGAACACCCTGTGGCGGTCGCCCTCGATAGCCGCGGTCTGGTAGCTGCCCAGCCCCACGTCTCGGTACTCGGACGAGAGCGCGCCGAGCCCAAGCAGGTGCTGGCGGTTGACCCGGACCTTGACGCAGGTGTCCAAGACCAACGCGTCGAGCGCCTGGATCCAGTCGGTGGCCCCGAAGGCCACGTCGGACGGGCCGCGGTCGAGCTGGTAGATCGCCTCCACCTCGTTCGCCCTGGTCTGGCTGGAGAAGATCACGCTCCTCCCCGACAGGCGGAGGGGCACCTGCACCGGCAGCGGGTATCCCCGCAGCAGCAGGCGCTGGTTGGGGCCGTAGCCCTGCGGATCGACGTGGCCGAAATAGGCCTGGTCCACCATCTCCTCCGCGCGGTCTCTGGCCAGGCTCATCAGGGTCTGGTGCGGGACCAGCGGCGGCCTGGGGGACACGTCGGTCAGCCCCCGCAGGACCCTGTCGGGGCGCTCGCACTCCAGCCCCTCCAGCGACGCGCGCCACCCCTCCACAGCGGGGGCTGTGGCGTGGCGCAGCGCGTTGAGGTGCTCCAGGGCCACCTGCTCCTCCAAAGACAGCTCCGGGGAGAGGACGAACGAGGCGTCCCCAGCCAGCGCCGCAGGATAGAGGGACCACAACCAGAACATCGTCGCGCTCGCCACAGTGTAAGACTCGTGAACCATAACACCCGCCGGGGCCTACTGGAGCGCCGCCACCCGCGCCTCGATCTCCTCGACCTCGTCGGTCCTCCCGATCGCCCGCCAGTCCTCCGCCGCGGCGAGGTAGGCCCTCAGCGCCCAGCCCGGGCTGTGGCGCTCCCCCGCCTCTGCCGCCAGCGTGACGAGGCGGGCAGACTCCTCGTCCGCCCCTCCGGTCTGGGTGTGCAGCTCGAGGCCCCGGGACAGCTTGCTGCGGTAGTCGGCCTCATCCTCCCCCGCACAGGCGGCGAGCCCCAGGAAGGCCATCGCCATGGAGCCCCGGACCCCCTGCCCCTCAAACACCGGCAGCGTGCGTCGAAACACCTGCCTAGCCTCGGCGAAGCGGCCGATCTCTAGCAGGGTCAGGCCCTGGTTGAATTCCGGGTACACCGCGGAGGAGGAGCCCACCCGCCGGAACAGCCTCGCGGCCTCGCGGTAGAGATCGACCGCCTCGTCCAGCCGCCCCTCGATCCGGCGCAGGTCGCCCAGCGAATTGACCGCCGCGGCCTGCTCCCAGACGCTCCCCACCGCCGCGAAGAGGTCCCTGCTCCACTCCAGGAGCCCCGCGGCGCGGGGATGGTCCCCCGCGTTGCGCGCCACCTCGCCGAGCGCCATCCAGCACTGCGCCACACCCCGCCGAGCCGACAGGCGCTCCTGCAGCCGGAGGCTCCTGGTCAGCGCCTCCTCCGCCTGCTTGAGGCGTCCCCCCTCGGTGTAGGCCCCGCCCTTCTCTAGGAGGATGCCCGCCAGCAGCTCCACGTCGCCCAGCTCCCCCGCGAGCCGCTCCGCCTGATCCAGGGTGCCGATCGCCCGCTCCAGCTCCCCGGCGATCCGCTCCAGCTCACCCCTCGCCCCCAGCGCCTTGACCAACAGCGGAGCCCAGCCATAGCGGCGGGCCTCGCGCTCCACCCGCTCCAGCCGGGAGCGCGCCTCGCGGAACCTGCCTCGCCAGCGAGAGATCGCGTAGCCCCGCAGCCACCCCTCACCCCAGCGGGGGTCATCGACGGGGACCTCGACCTGGATCAGCGCGTCCTCCCGCTGGGCCAGGATCTCCTCGGCGCGGGAGTACTGCCCCTGGCTGATCGCGCGGTCCACCCCCGCGAGCAGGGGGCCCACGGCCTCAGCGACCCTCCCAGCGCCCATCAGGTGTCGGCCCAGGCGCTCCACGACCTCACCACCGCGCTCCTCCTGGAGCACCTGCACGCAGAGCTGGTGGTGGCCCTGGAGCCTCCCCCCGTCCTTCGCTCTGGCCTCGGCGACCTCCCACAGCATCGGGTGGACGAAGCGGAACACCGCAGGGGTGCGCTCCCTCCCCACCCGGAGCAGCTGCAGTCCCTCCAGCTCCCCGAGGAGCCTGGGCGAAGGGTTTAGGCCCGCGCGCGCCACGACCTGCTGCCACTCCGCGAGGTTGACCTCCTGCCCCAGGGTCGCCGCCAGCTCCAGGCTCACCGCGTCCGCCACCGACCGGTCCGCCAGAGCGCGCTCCAGCTGCTCACGCCAGACCTCCATCAGGGTCTGGGGCAGCCGCAGCTCCACCCCTAGCCTCAGCTTGAAGCCGTGCTCCCCCGGGACCAGCTGCCCCCTGCGGACCCAGTCCCCCACAAGCTGTACGGCAAACAGCGGGTTCCCCGCGGTGCGAGCCTCGACCCGCCTGGCCAAGTCCGGCTCCAGATCGAGCAGCTGCCGCACCAGCTCCGGGCGGTCCTCCACCGGCAGCGCCCCGATCGGCACCTCCAGCGAGCCCTCGCCGCGCAGGGCTGCATAGGCCCCCTCCTCCAGCCTGCGGCCCGCGAGGTGCTCGGGCGAGACGGTCAGCACCGTAAAGATCGGGGCCTCTGACCCCATCAGCGCGGTGGCAAAATCCAGCGCCTCCAGCCCCCAGTGGGTGTCGTCGAGCCACAGGATCAGCGGGCGCGCGCGAGAGACGCGCTCCAAGAAGCGCTTCAGGATCGCGAAGTGGGTGCGGGTGGGGGCCCGCTCCTCCTCCACCCCGCAGAGCCACCGGACAAACACCTCGATGTCATCGGGAATATCGAGCCCATGACCCCGGAAGAAGGCCCTGACCCTGGCCCCAACCTCCGCCTGGGAGAGCCCCCGGATGTGGAGGAAGCGGGCCACCATGTCCACCAGCCCCTGCCCCCCCCCCGGCTGAGCGCGGTGCACCGCCTTGAGCACGGTGGCGGCCCCCCGCTCGTGCGCCAGCTGGCAGATCCACTCGGCGAGCCGGCTCTTACCGCTCCCGGTGGGGCCGATCAGCGTGACGGCGCCCGCGCCCGCCCCCCTGGCGGTGCGGACGAAGCGCCCCCACAGCAGGTCGCGCTCGGCCACGCGCCCCACCAGCTCGATCGGGCGCACGCCAAACAATCCCAGCCCCGCGAAGGCGAGCTGCTCCACCCTGGCCTCGCGCTCCTGCCGCACCCGCCAGTCCTGGTCCACAGGGGGCAGGCTCTGAGCGCCCTGGTGGACCACCGGGCTGCTGTTTGACGGACTCAGCGGCGGCTGCAGCACCAGGGTCGTCTCCACCTGAACCGGGCGCAGGAGGGTCGTCATCTCCCCCACCGCGGAGCCCTCCCCCGCCGGCACCAGGTGGCTCTGCTCCGGATCCACCAGCTGGCGCAGGGCCCACAAGGCGTCGGCTGCACGCTGTGAGCGCTCGGCAGGGTCGGGGCGTAGCAGCCCCCTCACCCAGTCCTCAAAGCCCGCTGGCACCGGGATAGGAGACAGCAGGGGGGGCAGGTCCCCCCGCAGCGCCAGCGTGCGCCGGGTGTCGTAGTCCTGCCCGCGCCCGTAGGGCGGTGCGCCTGTGACCAGGAACCACGCCAGCCCGCCCAGGGCGTACAGATCGGTCCACGGCCCGTAGTCGCGCCACCGGCCCTCGAATTGCTCTGGCGCCATATACGCGGGGGTGCCGCCGTCCACCGCCACCGCGCCCGCCACCGGCAGGTCCCCCTTGAGCGAGTGCGCCAGACCAAAATCGGTGAGCTTGGGGAACAGCCCACCCCTGCGGCCGACCTTCCCCGACAGGAGGATGTTCCCCGGCTTGATGTCCCGGTGGAGCACCTCGCGGGCGTGGGCGTGGGCGAGCGCCTGGAGGATGTCCTCGAGGATCTTCCGCGCAGAGGACCACGAGACGTAGCCGCAGAGGGGCGTCAGGGTCCCTCCCACCACCATCTCCATCGCCATCCAGGGGGTGCCCTCCTCCAGGCGCCCCGCGCTCCGCGCCGCGGTGCTCCCGTCCACCTCGCCGTAGTCAAAGACCTGCACGATGTTGGGGTGGTCGAGCGAGGCCACCGCGCGCGCCTCGTTGCGGAAGGTGGTGCGCCAGGCCGGGCTCAGGGCGCTCTGCTCGGTCAGCAGCTTCACCGCCACCATCGTCCGAGACAGGCTGTGCTCCCCCCGCCAGATCTCACCCATCCCACCGCGCGCCATGGGCTCGATCAGGCGAAACGGCCCCAGGCGCATCACCGCGACCTCCCGCGCGCCACGGACCCAGCAGCGGCCGACAGGGCCATCAGCCCGCTGCGGACGCGACAGTCACCACGCGCACCGCGAACAGCGCCTGCCCCGCCTCCACCGCCTGGCCGTCAGCGACCAGGACCCGGTCGACGATCCCGCTGCTCGGCGTGCGCACCGGCGACCAGGTCTTCATCACCTCGATCAGCGCCAGCGGCGCGCGCTCCGCTACCAGGCTGCCCGCCCGGACGTAGGGGGGCTCACCGGGCTCCGGCTGGAGCCACACCGTCCCGTCGGTGGGCGCGCGCACGACGGTCAGCTCGCGGTCATCGTCCGAAAGCGCCTCCTCGCGGAACAGCGGCGTCGCCTCCGCCGCGGCCTTGAGCGCCACCAGCGACCTGCCGTGCTCCACCCAGGTGCCCGCCCGGAGCACCTGCCGCGCCACCCCGTCCATCCCAGCGGGGACCCGCACCTCAACGCGGTGATCGAGGCGCACGATGAACCCGAGGCGCTGCCCCGGCGCGAGGCTCACCCCTACCTGCACGTCGGGCACCCATCGCCCGACCGTCGGCGCCAACACCGCTCGGCCTACTTCACGCGCCACAACGCCTCCAGGTCGTGCAAGCTCCAGATGCGGGGGTTTCGCACCCGACGGTGTCCCGTAGCCTGCCACGCGCTCTCTGCAAGGCAGACCAGCCAATCGCGTAGCTCCCCCAGGTGGATCACCTCGTCCACGTCCCTGCGGCTGGCCGCCATCAGCGGGTCCATGTCGGCCTCGATGCGCTGCGCCACGGCCTCCATCTGCGCCTCCAGCGCCGCGACCTCGTCTGGCTCCGTCGCCAGGGGACGGAACTGATCGTCGAGCTTGCTGGTGAAGGCCGCGGTGGCGAGGGTGCGCCCCTCCATCACCGCGAGGCGGGTGAGCGGCGTGGCGAGCTGGAGCACCGGGTCGTAGGGCATCCCCGCCATCGCGTAGTAGCCAGCGCCAGACGCCTTGCGCAGGAGCACGGTGAACACGGGGTTCTGGGGGGTGGAGATGCTGTAGATCAGGCTGGAGCCGTAGCCCAGCAGCCCCAGCCGCTCCGCCTCCTCGCCGATGTCGAAGCCGGCCACGTCCTGGAGCCACACCAGGGGCAGCCCGTCCTCGGACGCGGCCCTGGCGAAGGCCGAGAGCTTGGCGATGCCCTCGCGGTAGAGGGCGCCGCCCGGGCGGATCCCCGCGCCTGGCTCCTCGATCATCCCCTGGCGGTTCCCCGCGAAGGCCACCCACAGGCCCGAGATCCGCCCGACCCCTGTGACGATCTCGCGCCCCACGTCTGGGAGGAACTCATGAAACAGGGAGGAGTCCACCAGCCGCGCGAGCACCTGCTCGATCTCATAGGAGCGGCGGAAGTCCTTGGGGAAGACCTCGGGCAGCTCCCGCGGCGAGAACCTGGGGGGCGCGGCCTCCGCCTCCGCCCGGTACCAGCCCACCGCCGAGCTGGGCAGCCGCGAGACCTCCTCCCGCAGCACCAAGAGCGCCGCCTCGTCGGTGGGGACGCGCAGATCGGCGCAGCCCGACTGGTGCACGTGGACCTCTGGCCCGCCGATGTCGAGGGAGGTGAGCTGTCGCGCCTTGGCGCCCTTCACCAGCGCCGCGCCCGCGATCACCATATAGGCCGCCTCGGTCATCACGACGCGATCCGAGATGATCGGCTTGTAGCCACCCCCTGCGATGCTGGCGCCGAACACCCCGGCGAGCTGCGGGACCCCCGCCGCGGCCAGCTCCGCGTTGCGCTTGAAGATGTGCCCAGCGCCCACGCCGCCGGGGAAGGATCGGGCCTGCTCCGGGAGGAACAGGCCGGAGCTCTCGACCAGATACACCACCGGGAGGTGCAGGCGCAGCCCCACCTCCTGGGCGCGCTGGATCTTCTCGGGCGTTCCCGGCCACCACGAGCCAGCGGCGAGGGTGTTGTCGTTGGCGATCACCACCACCCAGCGGTCGTGGACCTTCCCCAGCCCGGTGACCACCCCGGCCCCTGGGGAGGTCCTCCCCTCCGCGAAGACCACCCCGTGGTTGACCAGGGTGCCGAGCTCGTGGAAGGGCGAGCCCTCGTCGAGCAGGGCGCTGACCCGCTCGCGCGCGGTCAGCTTCCCCTGCCGGTGGACCCTCTGGACCCCGCGCGGGCCCCCGCCGGCGACGGCCACGGCGCGGGCCTGGTCGAGCGCCGCGAGCTGCGGGGCCGCGCCGCGCCAGTAGCCCTCACCAGCCGCGGGGCCGTCGAGGGGGGTGCCCAGAGGGAACAGGTGCAGTCGCGCCATCACCGCACTCCGAGGGACTCGAGGGTCCCGGTGTGGTAGTCGCCAGTGCGAAATTCGGGCCACTGGGTGATCTGCCTCAGGAGCCCCAGGTTCGTGACCGGCCCGTCCACGCGAACCTGGGCGAGCGCCCCCTCCATCCGCCGGAGAGCCTGCGCCCTGTCCGCCCCGTGGGTCAGGATCTTGGCCACCAGCGAGTCGTAGTAGGGCGGCACCCTGTCACCGCGCGAGAGGTGGGTGTCCACCCTGATCCCCTCGCCGACCGGCAGGTCAAGTCCGACGATCTTTCCGGGTGATGGGCGAAATTCCATCGTTGGATCCTCTGCGTTGAGCCGGACCTCGATCGCGTGCCCCCGCCGCTCGATCTGGTGCTGCGCCAGGGGGAGCGCGCCGTTGGCCGCGACCTGGAGCTGCCACGCCACCAGGTCCACCCCGGTCAGCAGCTCGCTCACCCCGTGCTCCACCTGCAGGCGGGGGTTCATCTCCATGAACCACGCGTTGCCGTCCTCGTCCACGAGAAACTCCAGCGTCCCCGCCCCGCGGT
Organism: Deltaproteobacteria bacterium; assembly: GCA_016938035.1. GTDB lineage: Bacteria > Myxococcota_A > UBA796 > UBA796 > JAFGVK01. The sequence goes on from JAFGVK010000015.1 coordinate 16,275, forward strand.
AGCCCAGGCGCCGCACCACCGCCGTCGCGGCGCGCAGCAGGGCCTCGCGCGCCGGAGCGTCCAGCGCTGGCGAGGGCCCCTCCTCGACGACCTTCTGGTAGCGCCGCTGGATGGAGCACTCCCGCTCTCCCAGGTGCACCACCCCGCCGTACCGGTCCCCCACCACCTGCACCTCGACGTGGCGCGCCCTGCTCAGGCGGCGCTCCAGGTAGATGCGCCCGTCCCCGAAGCTGGAGGCAGCCTCGGCGGAGGCGATCCCGAACACCGAGTCCAGCTCGCCGGGGTCGTTGACCAGGCGCATCCCGCGCCCCCCTCCCCCCGCCACGGCCTTGAGGAGGATCGGGTAGCCCACCCTGCTCCCTACCTCCCGGGCCTCCCTGGCGTCGCGGACTGGCTCCAGCGAGCCCGGCGCCACCGGCACCCCCAGCGCCGCGAGGGCCCTCCGGGCCGAGACCTTGTCCCCCATCAGCCGCAGGTGGGCCGGGCTGGGGCCGATGAAGCTGATCCCGGCGGCGGCGCAGCGCTCCGCGAACACGGCGTTCTCGGAGAGGAAGCCCCAGCCAGGGTGCACCGCGCTGCAGGCGGTGTGGCGCGCCACCTCGAGGATGGCGCTCTGGTCCAGGTAGGACTCCGCCGGGCGCGGGCCACCGATCTGCACCACCTCGTCCACCCCGTCGAGCCAGGACAGCTCCCGATCCGCCTCGGACACCACCGCCACGGTCTGGACGCCCATCCCCCTCGCGGTGCGCGCTACCCGCGCTCCCACCTCGGCGCGGTTGGCGATGAGGACTCTCTTGAACATCGCGGCCCTCTACTTCTTGGAGAAAAACCTCTTCGCCCGAGACAGCAGCCCCTGGCCTTGCTCCAGCGAGTCTTCGCGCGCTGGCAGGGGCATAGGGGTGGGGTCGGGCATCGGCCGCCCCTCCGGCGGGCGCCACTCCTCGGTGACGTCCGAGAACTCGTCGTCGACCCCACCGCTGTCGCCCAGCCTGTCCGCCAGCGGGGAGGGGTCGGGCATCTCTCGTTCGCGCTTCGGTGTCATCTCACTCCTCAGTCGGATCCGCGCTGACGCTCACCTTGAAGACCGGTGGGATCGCCACCCCCGGATCGGTCTGCTCACGCGAGCCGTCATCCTCCGCCCTGTCCTCATAGCTCGACCGCGCCCGCGCCTGCCACACCCCGGCGAGAATGCGCCCCACCAGGCTGAGGGCCCCCCAGGCCGCCACCACCACGACCAGCGCCCCCAGCAGCAGCCCCAGGGTGAGCGCCCCCCCCAGCAGCCACGCGGCGGCGGGCGACATCTCCTCGAACCACCTGCCAGACTCGAGCATCCCAGCGGTGAGCACCACCCACAGGGGGAGCACAAGCAGCACTCCGGCGAGGATCACGAGGCGCACCCTGTCGAGGGCGCTCTCCTCCACCCGCGGCCCGCTCACTCCTCCGCCCCTCGCGGCTCGCCCTGCTCCGGGCTCCCGTCCAGCGCCCAGGGGCGAAAGCCCCGCCAGTCCCTGGTGGCGAGCACCGCGGCGCCGGCCAGGAACAGGAGCAGGCTCCCGTACTGCCCCGGCGTGAGCCCGTAGTAGCGCGCGTCAGCCCACGCGAGGTCGGTGTTGCGCAGCTCGTCGAGGCCGAAGCGCACCGGCGCGTACACCACCGCGAACAGCCCGGCGAAGAACCCAGGGGGGCGGTCCTTGCGGCCGAGCAGCCAGAAGGCGGCGGCCACCGGCACCATGAACATCGCCTCGTACATCCCCAGCTCATGCCGCACCCCGTCCGCCCAGGGGGCGGGATCGCCCGCCCCGAACAGGCCGTGGTCGAAGTCCATCGCCAGGAAGAAGTCCGTCTTCTTTCCGACGTGATCGTGGACCACCGAGCAGCCCATCCTGCCGAACAGCCAGCCGAAGGGGAAGCCGAAGGCGATCAGGTCGGCGAAGCGCCAGAAGGGGCGAGGCCGGATCCAGCGGAAGAAGATCACGGTGGCCAGGATCGCGCCCAGGAAGCCCCCGTAGGACGAGAAGCCCTCCCACACCTTGAGGAGGGACCAGATCCCGTCCTCCGCCAGCCGCTCGGGGTGGTACGCCAGCACCGTCACCACGTGCGCCATGAAGAAGGCAGACACCGCGATGAACACGGCGCCATCGACCACATCGCGGGGATCTATCCCCATGCGGAGGCCCCGGTGGCGGGCCAGCTCCAGGGCGACCACGAAGCCTATCGCCACCAAGGTGGCCCAGGGGTCTATCGGAAGGCTCCCCAGTCCGGGGACCTGGAGGTTGTACACGCCCAGCGCGAAATAGGGGATAGCGGCAAGCATCGGCGCTCCTGACCTCCCCCCCCTAACCGCCTGGAGCGGGGCTGATGAGCGAGACGTCCCCCGCGAGCACCCTGCGCTCGCCCTCGGCGGTGAGCAGGCGCAGGGCACCGTCCCGGTCCACCCCCAGCGCGATCCCCTCCACCCCCTCCACCGAGACCCGGCGATCCCGCAGCGCATCCCGCCGCGACCATGCCGCGACCACCACCTCTGGCGCCTCCAGCGCCGCGGCCCCCCACCGGAGCAGCCCCGCCACCAGGCCGACCGCCCTGGCAGCCCGCACCGCGTCGGTCAGGGGGAAGAGCCCCAGCCCTGCCGCGTCCGGCAGATCCGGGGGAGCAGCGCCCAGGTTGAGCCCCACCCCCACCACCGCCCAGGCCACCTGCCCCGCCTCGAACTCCACCTCCGCCAGCACCCCCGCCACCTTGCGCCCGTCGGCCCGCTGTACGTCGTTGGGCCATTTGATCCGGTAGTCGGGACCACAGGCCTCCGCGGTGGCCACCGCCGCCGACAGGGCGAGGTGGGTGAGGCGGGCGGGCGGAAACGGCCCCCTCAGCAGCACCGAGAGCAGCAGCGCCCCCTCGGGGGGGTTCTCCCAGCGCCGCCCCCTCCGGCCCCTGCCCCCCCGCTGCTGCCCTGCCACCACCGCGCTGCCGTGCGGAGCCCCCGCGCGGGCCAGCGAGGCGAGGTCCTCGTTGGTGGAGCCGGTGCGCTCGGCCCAGCGGGGGTCCTGCGGGAGGCCCGCCAGCGCGCCGGCGTCGCGGAGCAGTGAGGTCATGGACGGCGTCATGGGCGGAGCTTAGCGCGGCCGCGGCGGCCCGGCGAAGGCCAGCGGCCCAAGGGAGCGCTCCCTGACGAGGCCGGGAGGGGGGGGAAGCAGAGGGCGCGGGTTGTGGGGGGGGGGGATGGAGGAGCGCCTGCTGGGAGCGACCGCGGCGGCCCAGCGGCGGCCCAGCGGCGGCCCAGCGGCGGCCCAGCGGCGGCGAAAACGGAGCGAGCCAGCGACGGGCGGGGGCGACGCGTCGGGGCGCGAGGCGATGCGGAGGACCCGGGGCGACGGGGCGCGGCCCCCCCCCGCACGAGCCCAGCACGCCGCATCGCAGCGCCCGAGAAACCGCGCCCGCGGTGCGCCCCGCCACTCCAAGCGACGACTCGCCTAACACAACGTTGCTATCTTGATATCTCTCCGCTCGCCTCCTCGGCACCGGGGATCGACGCCGCCCACCTCCGGCTGGCGAGAGGCCCCCGGCACCTCCAACCGAAAATCACGGCGCTGGCGCGCCAGGTCGGCTATGGATCCCGGCCTCCCACGGAGCCGCCATGCGCTACCCTCCCCCCCTGAGCTGCTGTCCTGAGGCCACCCCCACCCGCCGGATCCAGGTGGTCGACTGCACCATCCGAGACGGCGGCATCGTCAACCAGTGGCATTTTGACGAGGCCCTGGTGCGCCGCACCTTCGAGGCCCTGGCCGCCAGCGGGGTGGAGGTGATGGAGATAGGCTACCGGGCCGCCCCCGGCACCCACCCCGAGGGAGCGGTGGGACCCTGGCGCTACTGCCGAGAGGAGGACCTGCGCCGGGTGGCGCGGGCCACCGGGATGAAGCTGGCGGTGATGCTGGACATGGGCGGCGGCGACATGCGCCTGTTCGAGCCCGCCGAGCGGTCCCTGATCGACGTGGTGCGGGTCGCCACCTACGCCAAAGACGTGGACGGCGCCATCGACCTGCTGCACCAGGCGCTGGACCTGGGCTACGAGGCCTCTGCCAACGTGATGGCGGTGAGCGCGTGCACCACCGACGAGATCGATCGATTCCTCGACAAGCTCGCCGCCTCCAGGGTGGGCACGGTGGTGGTGGTCGACAGCTTCGGCTCGCTGCTCCCCCAGCACGTCCGCCAGCTGGTGCGCCGCTACAGAGCGCGCCTCCGCCCCGATCAGCGCGTGGGGGTCCACCTCCACAACAACCAGCAGGCCGCCTTCGCGGGTACCCTCGCCGCCATCGAGGAGGGCGCGGACTCGGTCGACGCCACAGTGCACGGCATGGGCCGCGGGGCGGGCAACGCGCCGCTGGAGCTGCTGCTGATGGCCCTGGGCGACCCTCGCTACGACCTGACGCCGCTGCTGAGCCTGGTGGAGGACTACGCCGCGCTGCGCGACGCCCTGCGCTGGGGCTACCACCTCCCCTATGTGGTGAGCGGGTGGCTCAACAGACACCCGCGCACCGCCATCCAGTGGATGAAGCGCCCGGATCGCTACCAGGTGCTCAGCCTGATCGAGACCCTGCGAGAGGACCTGCCATGACCCTGCTCAGCCCCGGGATCCACCACCTGGGCCCCACCCTCCCGGTCCACGTGCTCCAGGCCGCTGAGCCTGGCCCCACCGCGCTCGTAGAGGGTGGCATCCACGGGGACGAGGTCGCGGGGGTCCACGCCATCTCCGAGCTGCTGGAGGAGGGCTACGCGCCGCGCCGGGGGAGGCTGATCCTGATCCCGGTGATGAACCCCGCCGCCTACCGCGCCCGCACCAGGGCCGCGCCAGGCGGGCTGGACATGAACCGGGTCTTCCCCGGCGACCCCTCCGCCCCAGAGGTGGAGCGGCGCCAGGCCCACGCCCTGTTCTCGCTCATGAAGGCTGAGGACCCGGCCCTGATCGTGACCCTCCACGAGTCCCTCAAGCGCTTCCACCCTGAGGTGCCCCTGTCGTTCGGCCAGACGGTGGTGTACGGGGTGAGGCCCATGCCGGCGCTGGTGCAGCGGGTGGTGGACGCGATGAACGCTGAGCTGCAGCACCCCTACGAGCTGTGGGCGCCTCACTACTACCCCGTGTCCACCAGCTCCACCGAGGTGATCGTAGACGCGCTGGGGTGCGTGGGGCTGACGGTGGAGACCTGGAGCGGCTTCGACGAGGCCCGCAGGGTGCAGATGCAGCGTCAGGTGGTGGATCTGCTGCTCCGCGAGATCGGGGTGCGCTAGGCTGACCCGCGGCCAGGACGCCTGACGGTCAGGACGTTCGTCGTCAGGATTTCCAGCGTCAGGATTTCAAGCGTCAGGAATTCCAGCGTCAGGATCCCAACCACAGGGAGGCGTGGACACCCGCTGTCAGCCCGTTGCCAACGACCTCATGGCGCGATCCCGCCGACCACCGTCAGGATTTCCCCGGTGCGCGCGCAGGGCGCTGCGGTTCGCCCCGCGCGGGTGAGACGAGCGACCCGCGTCCCGTCCCCCGCGAGCCGGTGCCCTCAGCGCTCGATCCCATCCCGCGCCGCCAGCCCCACCCGCCAGGGGTGTCGCGCCTCCCCCATCACCGTCACCAGGTCCGCTCGGGCGAGCAGCCAGTCCGGTGCGTAGCGCCCGGTCAGCACCAGCTCCACCCCGGCAGGGCGCGTGTCGAGCAGCGCCTCCACCTCCTCGCGGAGCACCAGGTCGTAGAACAGGGCCACGCACAGCTCGTCGAGGATGACCACCCGCGTCAGCCCGTCCGCGAGCACCTCAGCGGCCCGCGACAGCCCCGCGAGGGCCAGGGCCCGCTCCGCGGGGGGCACGGCCTCGCCGCGGGTGAGGTGGCCGGTGGATCCTAGCTGCTCCACCGCGATCCCAGGCAGCGCGCTGCAGGCCGCCACCTCGCCGTAGGGGGTGCCCTTCATGAATTGTCCTACCCAGACCCGCAGCCCGCGCCCCGCCGCGCGGAGGGCGAGGCCAAAGGCGGCGGTGGTCTTGCCCTTCCCGTCGCCGGTGTAGATCTGGACGCAGCCGGTGGGCCAGGGGGCGGCGGGCAGCGGGGTCACGGGGGGCCTCCTCGGCGCCACAGGCGCCTGTTCGCGGTACACTGCGGCAAACCAGAGGCCGACCGTGTCCCTCCTGCTCCTGCTAGCGCTCCAGACCTCCCCCGCCCAGGCCGGCGAGGTGCTCCTCTCCGGGTTCCTGGTGGAGGGCTCCCGCGATGACGGAGCGGAGCAGTGCGTGTGGATCACCAACACGAAGAGCGAGGCGGTGGACCTGAGCGACTGGAGCCTGTCGGACTGCCTGGGGCCAGGGGGCGGCCCTGCGGGGCGCAGGGGCAAGGGCGGCAGGCGCGACCTGGCCTTCCCCTCGGGCACACAGCTGGGGCCTGGCGAGACCCTGTCGGTGGCCCGCGATGGCGCCGCCTACCAGGTGCTGTTTGGCGAGCCGCCGGACTTTGAGGTGGGCGACCCCCACGACGCGCCGGAGATCCCGGACATGGTGCGTGTCGGCAAGCCAGGCGATTTCTGGGTGATGTCGAGCGATGATGGGGGCGTCCTCGGCCTCTTCAAGCCCCCCTACCGCGGCGGCGTCCCCCACGTCGAGGACGTGGCGGTGTGGGACTTCCTCCGCAAGGGAGAGGTCCTCAACCTGCAGAAGGAGCTGCGCTCCTTCGAGGGCCGGCACCACCTGCGCAAGGGCTCTCTGTGGCGGGGCGCCCCCATCGACCCCTGGTCCAACCTCGCCAGCCCCTACCCGCCCAAGACCAGGGTCTTCGTCCGCGACGAGGACAACAGCGGGGTGCTGGTCCCCGACACCGACTCCTGGCGGGACTGGGACGCGTCCTCCTCGCTGATGAAGCTGGGGCGCAACCCCGGCCACCGGATGGTGATGGCGGGGCAGAGCCGCTTCCTGGCGCGGCCGGTGGAGGAGGAGGCCAGCTTCGTGATGACCTCCTCCCCCGACAACAACTTCCAAGGGGTGCTGGACGCCTGGGCGGGGGCTAGGCGCGAGATCCTGGTCAGCGTCTACTACTTCAAGCACATCGAGATGGCCGAGGCCCTGGTCGCGGCGATCCACCGCGGGGTGGACGTGACCCTCTACATGGAGGGCGGCGTCGTCGGGGTGAAGGGGGGGATCCACGATCAGGAGCGCTACGTCGCGCGGATGATCGAGGAGGCCGGAAGGGAGCGATCCGGCAACCCCAAGGACGGCCTGGGCCGGGCCTACTGGCTGATCTCGGACAACGACCGCGGCATCACCGACCGCTACCAGTTCGATCACTCCAAGTACACGATCATCGATCGCGAGGCGATCATCGTGGGGAGCGAGAATTACGGTCTCACCGGCCACCCCCCCGACAGCCGCTATGGCAACCGCGGGTGGGAGATCCAGGTCCACCCCTCCCCCGGCCACCCCCCTCCCGCTGTGGTCCAGCACCTGCTGGAGGTCTGGCAGGACGACATGGACCCGGATCACCACCGGGACGTGCAGCGCTACTCCGACGATCCCGCCGGCCTGGACGAGGAGGGCAGGGGCAGGTACGGCCCCCCCCCGCCGGGATTCCGCCCCTCCGACCATCCGGTGGAGGGCACCCACGTCGCCGCCTACACCAGGCCGCAGCGCGCCGCGCCGCAGCGGGCGAGGATGGAGCTGGTGATGTCGCCCGACACCTCGCTCAACGAGGAGAGCGCTGTCCTCGGGGCGATCGCGCGGGCCAAGGAGGAGCTGCTGGTGCAGCACCTGGACCTGCGCCTGTTCTGGGGATCTGGGCGGATGAAGGAGGTGGAGCGCGGGGTCTCCACCACCCCCGACCTGCTGCTGGCGGCGATCGTAGAGGCCGCGCGGCGCGGGGTGAGGGTGCGGGTGCTGCTGGACTGCTCGGACTTCTCGTGCCGGTGCGGCACCGGGCGGACGCAGGCGAAGGAGGACAGCAACGTCAACACCGTCGCCTGGCTGCGCGAGGTCGCGGCGGAGGAGGGCCTGGACCTAGAGGCCAGGCTGCTGGACATCAAGGGCGAGGGCGAGCGCGACGATTTCGAGAGCGCTGGGCTGTCCAAGATCCACAACAAGGGGATGGTGGTCGACCAGGAGACGGTGCTGTTCTCGTCGATCAACGGATCCGAGAACAGCTTCAAGGGCAACCGGGAGATCGGCCTGCTGGTGTCCTCGGCGGAGGTGGCCCGGTACTACCAGCGCCTCTTCTGGTACGACTGGTCCACGGTGCTCGATCCCGAGCGGGTCAGCCAGGGGGCGAGCAGGGCCCCGGACAGGGTGAGCGCGACGCTCACCGGCCTGACCCCGCGCAAGACCTACTACGCCAGGGTCACCGCCCTAGACTCGGACCACACCGACCGCGACTGCGTGGACACAGGGATCGCCCTGGGCCCCCACGAGTCAGCCTTCTCGGAGGAGCTGACCGTCAGGGCGGACGCCAGGGGGGCGCTCACCCTCTCGTGGGACGCCAACCGCTCTGAGTCCCATGAGGGCGACCTCGCGGGCTACAGGGTCTACTTCGACGACGAACCTCACCCCCGGCTCCCCGACGCCGACAGCGCCAAGGGCGCCTACGACGGGCGCGCCCGGGAGGGCAGCTCGCCGGTGTTCGTGGACCGCGGAGGGAGATAGAGGAACGCCACGTGGAGGTCGGATGATCCTGCTCCTGCTCTCGCTGCTCGCAACGCCCGCGCTGGCCACAGAGGACGATCTGGCCCTCGCCGCGACGGTAGCGCAGCAGCAGCTCCCCGAGTGGCAGCAGCGGCGCGAGACCGCCCTGCGCCAGCTCGAGGCCAGGGAGCGGCTCTTCGCAGGCGCTGGCTCCGTGAGCGAGGCCTTCCCCCACTGGATCGGGCGCGCGACCGACGATCTCGACGGGCTGGAGGCGCTCCTGCTCCAGCTCCAGCGGGGCGATCTGGAGCGCGCAGGGGAGCGGCAGGGGCAGGTCCCCGAGGTAGACGAGGCGCTGGCCAGGCGCTGGTCCCTCGCCCGCTCCGAGGCGCTCGACGCAGAGGACCGGGCCTCGGCCCTGGAGCGCAGGGGGCTGCTGGCCCTCCAGGCGCAGCTGCGCGCCCACCCCGCCCTGAGCCGCGCCGCGATCGCTGAGCTGGGCGCAAGCGCCCTCGCGGCGCGGTCGCGCCCCCTCCCCGACGACCCCGAGGCGCGCCCCCAGGCCCTCGCCGAGCTGGCCGCCGCGGACGATCAGCTCGCGGCGCTCGACCGGCTGGCCAGCGCCCTCCGGCTCCGCGCCCTCCTCCCGCAAGCCCCGCCCCCCTCCCCCGACGAGGACCTGGAGCGGCTGCCCGCGGAGGGGTGGCCAGCCGCGAACCGGCTAGAGCTGATGCTCCCCTTCCTGCCCCCCCCCCAGCGCGAGGCGGTGGCGTCAGCCCTGGCGGAGTGGATCCGGGGGGTGCCCCTCGCGGCCGCGACCAGGGCGCTGCAGGCGGACCACCAGGCGCCCACCGGCAAGCTCCAGGCGCTCCGCGATCAGCTCGCGGCGAGGCAGACAGCGCTCGCGCGCCTGACGGAGGCCCCCTCCCCTGGCGGGGACGGCCCTGTGGCCCAGGCCAAGCGGGCGCTCCTCGACGCACAGCGCGCCGAGGCAGCCCTCCAGGTGAAGGCGGCGGAGGGGGCGGTCCAGGCGGCGAGCACCGATCTGGCCGAGGCGGAGGCCCGGGCCAGGCAGACCGATGAGGCCGCTCAGGTGGCGAGGGAGCGGGCGGACGCCGCCCACGCCTCCGCCCAGGACGAGGCCGCGCGAACCACCGCCGACATCCTCTCGGCCAGCGCCGACGCCCAGGCTCAGGCCGCCGCCGCGTGGCAGGAGGTGCGAGAGGCGGAGGCGGCGAGCGCCTCCTGGCAGGAGGCGCTGGAGACCGGTCTCGGCGCCCTGTCGGCGCAGCTCGACGCGGTGGGACAGCTCAGCCTGCTCGACCCGGCCCGGCCCGACCCCGACCCTGTGCTCCAGGCGCTTCGCGGGCGCCTCGACACCCTGCGCGCCGAGGAGAGCTCCTCGCGGGAGCGGGTGCGCGCCGCCCGGATCACCCTCCAGCGGATCCCCCCCACGCCTGCCCCCGAGGCACCCGCCGACACCCCGCTGGGCGCGGCGCAGCGGGAGCTGGCCTCGGCGCTGGAGCAGGTGCGCGGCGCCAAGGAGCGATCCGCCGAGGTGGCGGTTGGGCACCACCGCGCGGTGCTGCGCGCCCTCGACCTGGTGGCGGACCTCCACGATCGCGCCCTGAGCGCGGCCACCCTGGCGGCCAGGCGCGCCGACCGGGGACACCTGCTGCTGGACGTGGCGGCGGAGCTGCGCCTGCTGCCACCCAGGACCGGCCTGTGGGCGGCGGATCGCCTCACCGCCCTGTGGGACCTCCCGCGCAAGGCCCTCGATTTCAACGCCCTGCGCGCCTTCTTCGTCGGCAGCTTCTGGTTCCTGGCGGTGGCGGCGGGGTGGTGGCTGGGCAGGGGCAGGGCCGCGGACCTCGCCGGGTCGATCACCGCCTGGGTCGCGCGACAGCGCGCTGAATTGGCCCCAGAGGACCTGGAGCCGGTGCGGCCGCTGCTCTCCCAGGGTGTGCGGCTGGGCCTGGACATGACCGCGGGGCTGCTGGCGCTGGGGGTGGTGTACGGGGTGGCGCCGGAGCTGGGGCTGCTCCTGTCGGTCTACCTGCACTGGACCGTGTTCCGGCTGGCCACCCTGATCCACGACCTGACCCTCGCCCGCTTCCCCGAGGTGCGCCCCGCGCTGCGGACCCTGCTCCCCGAGACCCACGCCCTCACGAGTGCGACGGTGCGCCTGAGCGTGGGGCTGCTGCTGGTGCGGCGCCTGACCCTGTGGGGACTGGGGGAGGCGCTCGGCGTCCACACCCTCGCCGATCTGGTGGCGTGGGGCTTCGCCCTGGCTGGGCTGCTGCTGTTCGGCTGGCTGGGGTGGCGCTGGGAGCCGATCCTCCGCGGCACCCTCGCCAGGAGGCGGCAGGACAGCGCCCTGGTGGCCTACCTCTCCGCCCCGCCGCGCCACCCGCTGCTCATCCTCCCCCACTCGGCGATGATCCTTGGTTTTCTAGCCTTGGCCCTCGCGATGGAGGTGCTCCCTCACCTGGGCCGCGAGGGCACTCAGCTCGGCAGCCTGGTGACGAAGCTGGGGAGCTACCGTCTGCGCACCGGGGCGCCACACCACACCCCGCTCTCCGAGGTGCTCCGCGAGGAGCTGATCATGCCAAGGAGCACCACCGCCGAGGTGGGGGTCCGCGAGCAGGCGGTGGCGGAGTGCCTGACGGCCCTCGAGGACGCCGCGCGGGATCCCGGGGTGCTCCTGGTCAGCGCCGACACCGGGCAGGGCAAGAGCGCGGTGATGGTCGAGCTGGCCCGCAGGCTCTCCGCCTCCGGCGTGGCGGTCCGCCACCTCAGGCTGGACCAGCGCCTGACCGGGCCGATGGAGGCGCTGCGCTGGCTGGCCACTCAGACGGGCGTCGGCGCGGGCGCTCCCGGCGATGAGGCGCTCAGCCGCGCGCTGCTCACCCTGCCCCGGACCACCTGGGTGGTGGATGACCTCCACCTGGCCTTCCTCCGCAGGGTGGGCGGTTTCACCCCGCTGGCCGCGCTGCTGGCGGTGATGGGGTCCACCTCCCCTCACCACACCTGGATCGTCAGCCTGCACCAGCCAGCGTGGCACTACCTGTCGCGGGTTGGCGGGCTGCTCCCCACCGGGGTGGTCCGCCACACGGTGCAGCTGGGGAGCATGGGGGAGCGGGCGCTGCGGGTCTTCCTCACCGACCGGGCCGCGAGCGCGGGGATCCGGGCGGACTTCAACGAGCTGGTGCGGGTGTCCCCCTTTGGAGACGACCCCACGGTAGAGCTGGAGCGCGCCACCAGCCTGTTCTTCCGCATGCTCGCGGAGTCGAGCGGCGGGAACCCCACCGTCGCCCTGCACCTGTGGGCCGGCTGCCTCGCGGAGCCCGACGGGGACGGTGTCAGCGAGGTGTTCATCGGCCCCTCGCTGGCCCGCGCCCTCCCCGACGGGCTGGAGCTGGACGCCCTGTTCCTCCTGGCGGCGCTCCGCTCCCACGGGCGGCTGCTCCAAGGAGAGCTCGCCGACACCACCCTGATCAGCGCCGCCAAGGTCGCGGCGCTGCTCCGGCAGCTCAGGCTGCAGGGGCTGGTTGAGGAGGACGGGGGGGGGCTGCGCGTACCGCCGCGCTGGCAGACCGCGGTGAGCCGCGCCCTGGCCCGCAGAAACATCATCCAGTGGCAGGTGTAGCGTGGACAACCTCAACGTCCAGCAGGTGATCCATTTTGTCCAGTGGGACGCGCTCCCCCTGGCCCTGGTCCTGCTCGTCGGCGGCGGCCTGGTGGAGCGGCTGATCACCCGCACCCTCGACGGCCTGGGGGAGCGCCTCACCGACCGCAGGCTCCTGTTCAAGAAGCTGGGCGCCTTCGCGCGCTTCTTCATCTACGCCGCGGTCGGACTGGTGGTGGCCTCCATCTCGCTCCGCCTGGAGTCGGAGGTGGTGCTGGCCCTGGCGGGCACCATCGGCGTGGCGGTGGGCTTCGCGTTCAAAGATCTGCTCGCCTCGCTGATCACGGGCATCATCCTGCTGATGGACCAGCCCTTCCAGGTGGGCGATCGCATCGCCTTCGGCAGCTACTACGGGGAGGTGACCGAGATCGGACTGCGCTCGGTGCGCCTGGTCACCCTCGACGACAACCTGGTCACTATCCCCAACTCCGCCTTCCTCTCCAGCGCGGTGGCCTCCGCCAACGCCGGGGCCCTGGACTGTATGGTGGTGATCGACTTCTGGGTCGGCGCCGGCGAGGACGCGGAGCTGGCCCGGTCGCTGATCCTCGAGTCGACGGTGGTGTCGAGCTTTGTGCTGATCACCAAGCCGGTGGCGGTGCTGGTCAGCGAGGCCTTCCAGGGGGAGCACTACGTCACCCAGATCCGGGTCAAGGCGTACGTCTTCGACGCCCGATACGAGAAGGCGCTCATCTCCGACGTGACCCGCCGGGTGAAGATCACCCTGCGCGACCACGGGATCCGCACCCCAGAGGCTCAGCCCAGGCCGATCCGGATGGAGCGGGGCGAGGCGGGGTAGCGCGGCCTTGAGCCCCGCGCCTCGCTCCGATAGAGGGCGGGACCCGGAGAAGTCCATGCGCCTGTTCCTCGCCGCCCTGCTGTTCCTCGCCGCTCCCGCGCTCGCCGATGAGGTGATGTGGGCCACCGCGCCGACCCCGTCGATCCGCTTCGCGGAGGAGGCGATCCCCGGCCCGACCTTCAAGGAGGGCGAGCGCCTGACGGTGATCTTCCACAAGGGCGAGCTGCTGCGGGTGCAGGGGCAGGCGGGCCTGGGCTGGGTCGCCGCCACCGCCCTCAGCGCAGAGGACCCCACCCCCGCCCCGGTGGAGGGAGGGTTCGATCTGGAGGCGATCAAGCGCTCTCTCCAGCTCACCGGGGACAGCCTGCAGGGGCGGTGATGGGCCGCCTGCTGGGATCGCTCGCGGCCCTGCTCGCCCTCTCGCTGGTGCCGATGGGGCTCACCCCGGTCACCGCCTGGCTGGTGCTGCCCGCCCACGCGGCGCTGTCGCTGATGATCCTGCTGGGCGCCCTGCTGGCGGGCCTCAGGGGCGCAGGCGACACCGCGCGGCGCTGGGGCTTGGCGAGCCTGCTGACCACCCTGGCCCTGGTGGCGGCGATGGACCTGGCCTCCGAGGGGGCGGGCTGGTGGGCTGGGCCCTTCGCGGCGCTGAGCCTGTGGGCCTGGATCCCCCCGGTCTTCGGCGGGGTGATGGGGGCGCTGGGGGACCTCCGCAGCGGTCGGCTGCGGATCGGCAGGCGGAGGGCGAGGGGGGCCCCCCCGAAGCGCTGAGTCGGCGCTCCGCGGACCGCGCCCGTCGCGTTCGGGCGGTCTCCCCCTGGCGTCCACCCGCCACCTGCTCCCCACCTTTCCCCCTCCAGAGACCGGGCCTCTGCCTCCACCGACACCCCTGACGCGATGTGCGCGCTCCGGCTTAGCCGTTCGACGCCCCCGCCAGCGCGAGGAAGGAGGCGAAGAGCGCCGCTCCCAGCGGGGCGGAGTCCACCCGCGCGCTCAGCAGCGCCGCGGGATCCAGGGCGGGGTCTGCCGCTGCGCGCTGGCGCACGAAGGCCTCCTCGTCGGCGGGCTGGAGCTCGGCGTGGAATTGCACCCCCCACGCCCTTCGCCCCACCACCCTGAGGGCCTGCACCTCGCAGGCCTCGGAGCGGGCGAGCACCTGGTAGGCGGGGTGAGGCGCCACCTCGTCCCCGTGGGTGAGGAAGGGGGTGAAGCGCGCCCCCAGCGGGGCGAGCAGGGGATCGTCGCCCACCAGCTCCACCGGCAGCCAGCCCACCTCTGGCCGGGAGCGCAGGCGCACCACGCCCCCGGCGGCCCTGGCGAGCACCTGGTGGCCGAAGCAGACCCCCAGCACCGGCACCTCCTCCGCGAGCAGGCGCCGCACCCATTGCACCAGCGCCTCCACCCAGGGCTCAAGCCTCCCGACCGCCGAGCCCTCGGAGCCGGTGAGGATCACCCCCAGCACCCCGTCCAGGGCGGCCGGTAGCGCGCCGGGCCGCACCGCGCACCAGGGCCGCTGCCCCAGGTGCCTGGTGTAATCACCCGCGCCGGAGGTCTCGCCGAGGTAGCAGTCCACCACCAGCCACCGCGCGGCTGTGCCCAAGTTATCCACAGGTCACCCCGGAAACAAAAAAGCGAGATCGCGGCGTTATTCGCCAAGATCTCGCGTCCAGTCCCTGGGGACAACCGCGCGCTGTTCACAGCGCCCAACCCGCAGCGCCCTGATAACCGGGAGGCTCAGGGCGCGCACGCGTGGATCTCAGCTCAGCTTGCGGGTGACGCTCTCCACCTTGTCCTGCAGGGTCTGGACCCTGTCGGTGCGGGTGCCAAAGCGCATATTGGTGCTGACCCTGGGGGCGCCCATCGCGTGGACCCGCTCGTGGCAGGCGCGGATGGCGTCGAAGACCTCCTCCCACTCCCCCTCCAGGTTGGTGCCGTAAGCGTGGAGCTGGTGAGAGATCCCGCGCTCCTCCAGCACCTCGTGGCAGGCCGCCACATAGCGGGAGACCGAGAGGCCGACCCCCATCGGGACCAGCGAGAAGTCTGCGATAACCCTCACCTGCGCCTCCTACTTCTCTGCCTTGGTGTGGACCTTGCGCTCGGTCACCGCGCTGGGGCGGGCGACGGGCTCCGCCGCCTTCGCGGGCAGGCTGATCGCCGGCACGAAGGTGATCGGGGGCCGCTCGTGGGCCACGAGGTAGCCAAACTCGGCGGTGAACGCGTCGAGGGTCATCCCGGCGGTGGCCGCGAACTTGGCGATCTCGTGGGGATCAGCGAAGTCGTCGCGCCGGAGCCGGATCATGAAGCGCCGCGCGATCGCGTAGTGGGTGGACTCCACGTCCAGCAGCCGGGCCCTGGTGCGGCCAGTGATCGGATCGATCAGGTCCTTGAAGGGGATGGGCACGAACTTGGGGCCCTGCATCGAGATGAGCGCGGAGTTGCCGCCCTCCAGCAGGAACTTGGTCGCGGCGTAGCCCAGATCGCGGGTGTACTCCATGTCCATCGGGATGGGATCGGCGCAGCGCAGCTCGTAGCCGATGTTCTTGGAGACGATGGTGGACTTGATCCCAAGCTCCACCAGGCGCTTCTGCACCGCCCGCTTGAGGATGTTCCCGATGTCCACCTCGGCGATGCGGATGTGGCCGTGCTCGTCTCGCTCCACCGGCCCGAGATCGGCCAGGTCCTCGTCGTGGAGGTCCTCGACCACGCCCTCGGCGATGACCGCCACCCCGTCCATCCGGCCATAAGAGCGGCGCTTGATGATCGCGCCGACCAGGGTGTCAACCACCGTCTTGAGCCTGGTGGAGCCTGGGAACTCCTCCGGCACCAGGGTCAGGGTGGCGCCCGCGGCCTTGCCGATGCCCAGCGCGAGGTGCCCCGCCTTGCGGCCCATCGAGATGATGAAGTACCAGCGGGAGGTGGTCTTGGCGTCGACCATGATGTTCTTGACGATCTCGACGCCGACGTGCCGCGCGGTCTGGTACCCGAAGGTGTAGATCTCTGGCGGCAGCTCCAGGTCGTTGTCGATGGTCTTGGGGACGTGGACCACCTGGATGCGGCCCGCGGACTTCTCCTCCAGGCGCATCGCCGAGTAGGCGGTGTCGTCCCCGCCGATGGTGATCAGCCGGGTGACGTTGAGGCGGAGCAGGGAGGTGACGGCGTTCTCCAGGTGCTGCGCGTTCTTGGTGGGGTTGGCGCGGGAGGTGCCGATGTAGGACCCGCCAGCGAAGTGGATGCGGCTCACCGTCTCGATGTCGAGGGGCGTGACGTGATCGATGTTCCCCTCCATGATCCACTGGAACCCGTCGCGGATACCGATCACCTCGATGCCCGAGAGGGCGGCGCGGATGGTGGCGGCGCCGATGACGCTGTTGATTCCGGGGGCGGGCCCGCCACCTACGAGGATGGCGAGCTTCTTGCGCTGGCTCATGTGGACGCTCCTGTGCGTTGCGAAGCCCCCTGTCTAGCGTCTCCCGCCCTCGCTTTCAAGCGGGACTCACCACAGAGTCACGCAGGCCGCGTCCACGCTACACCGCCTGGTAGGGGACCACCTCCGCGGGCCCGAAGCGCCCCTCGATCCCCTCGCGCACCGCGCTGGCGGTGGCGGTCATCGACCACACCAGCCGGTCGGGATCCACCGCCCGCTGGAAGGCGGCGCTCACCGCCTCCAGGCTCAGGTGCTCCATCTGATCGATGGCGGCGAGGTGATCGTAGCCAGTCACCAGCCGGCGCAGCTCCGAGTCCAGGCGCTTGCGCCAGGTGTCCACCAGGAACGGGCGCCCGGCGAGGCGCGCGGCCCGCGCCTGCTCCAGCTCCGCCTCAGTGAAGCCGTCCGACGCTGCCTCGGCGACCATCCTCCGCACCAGGGCCAGGGCGTCGGGGAGCTGCTCCACCGACGGGGCCAAGCCCAGGGTCCAGTGGCCCTCCGCCCGCATGGAGACCGGCGCCGACCACGCGACGTAGGACCACCCCCGCGCCTCGCGCACCTCCCGCATCATCCGCCCGGTGAAGCCCACCCCGAAGATGTCGTTGGCCAGCACAAAGGCGGGGTAGGCGGGGTCCGAGGCGTGGAGCGAGGGCACCATCGCCCGGAGCTGCGCCTGAGTGCGCTCCGGCTTGTCCACGATCCACAGGCGGCGCTCCACCTCGTGCCCGGCGGCGAAGGGGGGAAGCGCGGCGGGGGCGCCAGACAGCCCCTCCAGCAGGGATCGGAGATCCGCCTCCGTGCCCTGATCCCATGCGCCTCCCACCGCCACAAAGGCGCCCTCACCGCGCAGGTGGTCGCGGTGAAAGTCCCGCAGCTGCGCCGGGGTGAGGGCCCGCAGGCTCTCGGCGCTCCCCCGCGCCAGGCGCCCGTAGGGGTGCGCCGGGCCGTACAGGACGTGGGCGAGCTGACGAGAGGCGAGCCAGGCGTCGTCCTCGCGCGCTGCGGAGATCTCGGCCACCGACTCCTCGACCAGCTGCGCCAGCTCCTCCTCCGCGAAGGCGGGCTCGAGCAGCGCCTCGGCGAGCAGCGCGAGCAGCGCCGGCCAGTGGGCGCTCAGGGACGAGCCCGAGAGCTGGGTGTCGTCCGCGTCCACCGACACCGAGATCGACGCGCCGAGCTGCTCCAGCGCCGCCTCGAAATCCTCGCGGGGGCGGCGCTGGGTGCCGCGCACCAGCATCATCCCAGCCAGGAAGGCCCTCCCCTCCTGCCCAGCGGGATCTGTGCCCGACCCGGCGGGGAACACCAGCCGGAAGCGGGTGATGGGGAGGGTGGGATCGTAGAGGGAGATCAGGGTGGCGCCGTGGAAGGGGCGCACCTCCACCGCGCCAGCCACCGCCTGGGGCGGCGCACCGGCGGGGCGGGCCGCGACCGAGATCAGGGGCAGGGTCGCGGGCGCCTGGTGCGGGCCCACCTCCAGCGCCGGCTCAGCGGGGGTCGCTCTTCCGATCATCACGGTGGCACCCTGCTTGCGGAGGTAGGTCGCCGCGACGCGGCGCAGGTCCTCCAGGCTCACCGCCTGGATCGCCGCCAGGCGGTCCATCCCGTCGCGGTGGTCGCCGGTGTGGGTGGTGCTCCACCCCAGGAACTCCGCCTTGCCCTTGGCGTTCTCCAGGGCCATCCAGGCGGACTTCTGCCAGAGCGAGATCCCCTTGGCCAACTCGCCCTGGGAGGGGCCCTCTGCGCCCAGGCGCTCCAGCTCCTCCCAGACCACCGCCTCCAGGGCCTCAGCCGAGACACCGGGCCTGGCGCGCACGTCCACCTCCATCAGCGAGGGCTCCCGCAGGGGCAGCACCCCGCTGCCCACGTCCGTCGCCAGCCCCCTGTCCACCAGCGCGCGCGCCAGGCGCCCGGTGCGCCCGGTCCCGAGGATCACGTCCAGCACCAGCAGCGCGGCGGTGTCGGGGTGGGTGTAGGCGGGCACCTTGAAGCCGATCACCAGCCTGTCGCCCGAGAGCTGCAGCGGGTGCTCCAGGCGCCGCAGCTCCCCCTGTGGGGGCTCCACGGGCAGCGGCGCCCGGACCGGGTGGGCGGGGGGGATGTGCCCGTAGACCTCCTGCACCAGCGCGGCGACCTCAGCGGGGTCCACGTCGCCCACCAGGAACAGGGTGGCGTTGTCCGGCGCATACCAGCGGGCGTAGAAGGCGCGAACGTCCTCCAGGGTGAGCCCCTCGATGTCCTTCATCCACCCGATCGTGGGCCAGCCGTAGGGGTGGTCGCGGAAGGCGTCGGCGAACAGCAGCTCAGACAGCTTCCCGCCGGGATCGTCGTCCACCGCCATGCGGCGCTCGTTCATCACCACCTGGCGCTCGGCCTGAAAGACCTCATCGGTGAGCGAGAGGCGGTGCATGCGGCTGGCCTCCAGCTCCAGCGCGGTGCGCAGGGCCCCCACGGGGACCGCCTCGGTGTAGACGGTCTGGTCGAGCCAGGTCCACGCGTTGAGGCCGGTGGCCCCCACCGCGTCGAGGCGCGACTGGAAGGCCCCGTCGGGGTAGTCGAGGGTCCCCTTGAACATCAGGTGCTCGAACAGGTGGGCCAGACCGGTCTTTCCGGAGGACTCCTGTGAGGAGCCCACCCTGTACCACGTCTGTATGGCCACCACCGGCGCGGCGCGGTCCGGCACCACCCGCAGGTCGAGGCCGTTGGGGAGGCGATAGACGTGGACCTCCAGCCCTCCAAAGAAGGGCTGGACATCGCAATTTTCCTGGATCATGGGGCTCCTTCGACGTGAGAGACCGGCGGAGGAGGCCCCGCCGAGGGGGCGCTACCGCACCCCGGAGAGCAGCTCGCGGGCGATGATGAGGCGCTGGATCTGGCTCGTGCCCTCGTAGATCTGGAAGATCTTGGAGTCGCGCAGCAGCTTCTCGACCGGGTACTCGTTGTTGTAGCCGTAGCCGCCTAGGATCTGCACCGCGTCGCTCGCGACCCTGTGGGCCACGTCAGCGGCGAAGGCCTTGCCCATCGACGCGTACATCGTGTTGCGGCGACCCTGATCGATCTCCCAGGCTGCCTTCCACACCAGCAGGCGCGCGGCCTCGATGTCCTTGGCCATGTCCGCCAGCATGAAGGAGATGCCCTGGTGGGCGGCGATGGGCTTGCCGAAGGTCTTGCGCTCCAGCGCGTACTGGATCGCGTGCTCCATCGCTGCGCGAGCCAGCCCCACCGCCGCCGCGGAGACCGCGGGGCGGGTGTGGTCGAAGGCGCCCATCGCGAGCTTCCAGCCCCCGCCGACCTCGCCCACCACGTTCTCGTCCGGGACCTCCACGTCGGTGAAGGTGATGCCCCTGGTGTCGGAGGCGCGCTGCCCGAGGTTCTTCTCCTTCTTGCCCACCTCCACGCCGTCCCACTTGGACTCGACGATGAAGGCGGTCATGCCCTTGTGCTTGGCGTCTTTGTCGGTGTAGGCGAGCACAAAGAACCAGTCGGCCACGCCGGCGTTGGTGATCCACATCTTGGCGCCGTTGAGGATCCACTTGTCGCCCCGCTTGACGGCGGTGGTGCGCAGGCTCGCCACGTCCGAGCCAGCGCCGGGCTCAGTGACCCCGTAGGCTGCCATGATCGGCTCGTCCACCATCGGCGCGACGTACTTGTTGAGCAGGAAGGGGCTGGCGCCCAGGATGACCGGCGCGAGCGCGAGGCCGTTGGCCTCCATCGCGGTGCCGATCCCGGAGCAGCCCCACGCCATCTCCTCGGCGATGAGGATGCCGTTGAAGGTCGAGAGCCCCAGCCCGCCGTACGCCTCGGGGATGTGGGTGTTCATCAGCCCGAGCTCGTGGGCCTTGCGGATCACCGGCCAGGCGAACTCACCGGTCTCGTCGTAGTGGGCCGCCACCGGGCGCATCTCGTTCTCGGCAAACTGACGGGCGAGATCGCGGAACGCGACCTGATCCTCGCTGAGCTCCAGGCTGAACATGGGGTCTCTCCTTCGTGTAATTTGAAGGCGCGCAGCCTCTGGTGAGACCTGCGCCACAGAACCGACAGCAGCCCTATCTTGATGAGGTTCCCAGGTCACGGGAGACAAGGAGGCGGGGATCGAATATCGGGGCCGCCAAATGGGGCAGGGATGAGACCGATCCGGGACATGGAAGAGGTCAGGAAGGGCACGGTGCTGTACCACTCCGCCTTCGGCTTCGCGCAGGTGAACACCGCCGACCACAACGGGGTGCGGCTCCGCTGGGAGCAGCCGGGAGAGAACCTCCCGGAGCACGTCAGCGCCGCCAACATCCGCAAGGTCTACGCCCTGTGTCCCCCTGGTGGCTTCTTCCACCGAGCGTTTCACGAGCCGCTCCGCCTGCAGGAGCTGCTCCAGGTGGACCCCCCCACCGGCCTCGCCCAGCTGCTCGAGGACCTCTCGGGTCCACAGCGCGTACAGGACCTGCGCGACTGGACGGTGGGCAGGGAGCTGATGTCCAACGAGGCCTTCGATCGCTGGTGGGAGGTGCTCAACCCCCTGCTGATCGAGGACCCGCGCTTCCTCTTCGAGGCGGAGACCATGTCGCTCCGGCCGCTGACCGAGGAGAGCAGCCCGGAGTCCAGGCTGCTCAACCCCCACATCAGCCCGGCCAGACGCCTGGATCTGGCCCTGTCCCACCGCCACGAGGTGAGCCGCGACCGCTTCATGGGCGCGGTGCTGGCCGCCTGGCGGGAGGGGGGCCCACAGGTCCGCGACCTCGCCCTCGCGGCGCTGCGCAACGAGCCCGCGGATCAGGTGTTCCAAGGGCTGATCGGCCCTGGCGCCGACAG
This sequence comes from Deltaproteobacteria bacterium, assembly GCA_016938035.1. Lineage (GTDB taxonomy): Bacteria > Myxococcota_A > UBA796 > UBA796 > JAFGVK01. Next base: position 37,617 of record JAFGVK010000015.1, read on the forward strand.
CGTGGGGGCTGTGATCCACGCCATCCGCCGGGGCGGCTGGGAGGCCTCGGACATCCACCCCGAGACCCACCGGCTGCTGCTGGAGCGCATCCTGCGGGCCATCGACGGCGGCGGTCCCCTGGACGCGGAGGGCCGGCTGGCGGCGGCGCTGGTCCGGTGGGGCTCGCCGGACCTGGCGCGTGCGCTGGTGTCCGCAGCGGACTGCGAGGGGGGCAAGAGGCTGATCATCGCGACCCTCGACGCGCTCCCTGCCCACCGCGCCGACGCCCTGGAGGTCGATCTGCTCGACGAGCTGGCCCGTTCGACGCCCCAGGAGGACCCCACGCAGTGGATGGCGGACCTGATCCTCCACCGGCGAGAGCTCTCGGCGGACGAGCTCGCCCGCGCGCTGTCGGCCACCCACCCCGAGGTGTCCACCTGGCTGCTGGTGGACTACTCGCCGCCCACCCTGGGCGACAACGAGAGCACCGGCACCTACGACGGCCCCGCTGGGATGCAGGGGCTCAAGGAGGACCTGCCCCTGGGTCCCGATCCCGTGCCCCTCTCGGCAGTGCCGCGCAGATCAGGGGCCTCGGTGCTCCAGCTGGGCCTCTCTATCGCCCGCTCCCTCGCCCAGCACCACAACGCCGGCAGGGTGGTCCACCCCACCAGGGACAGCGTGTTCCTCACCCCGGACGCGGGGCTGGAGGTGCTCGCGCAGGGAGACGCGGCGACCTCCCCCCGCCCGCTCACCGAGGTCCCCTCGGCGCGCAGCGACATCTACGCCGCCGCCGTGCTGCTCTTGGAGCTGCTGCTCGGCAGGTCCTGGCCCCGCAACCTCCCCGCGCACAAGGTGATCCCCTCCCTCCGCCACGTGGTCCCCGACCTGCTCCCCGAGGCGCTGGCCCCCCTCGACGCGGCCCTCCACCCGCTCCCAAGCGCCAGGCCGGAGTCGGGCCTGCAGTGGCTGGTCAAGTGGCAGCTCGCCGCCAGAGCCCAGCAGCACCGCGCCACCGCGTCCATCGAGCCAACGGCCCAGGTGCGGGTGGGCTACGACACCCACATCGGCAGGGTGAAGACCCTGCTCTCTCAGACCAACCAGGACGCGCTGACGGTGATGGTGCGCGACCACCAGGCGCTGGTGGTGGTGTGCGACGGGATCTCCACCGCCAACATCGGGAGCGGCGACGTCGCCGCGAGCATCACCACTCAGGTGCTGGGCAACCTGTGGGAGCAGGCCACGCAGCGCCTCGACAAGGCGACCCCCCAGGAGCGGCAGGACTTCCTGGAGCGCTCGCTGCGGATGGCCAACCAGGCGGTGTGCGAGGCCACCATGCGCTTCGCCGGGGGGCAGCTCGAGGGCAGGGTCCCGATGGGCACCACCGCCATCGTGGCGATGTTTCACGGCAATGACGTGCAGATCGCGACCCTGGGTGACTCGCGGGTGTACCTAGTGGGCCCCTACGGTGCCAGCCTGATCACCGCGGATCAGAACCAGGCGGGGGAGCGGATCAAGAGCTGGATGCGGGGGGAGTTCTCCTGGTGGGACCCCAGCGGCTCGGCCCTGGTGGGCTACATCGGCCACTTCGACGAGTGGCACCGCCCGGCTGCCCTGCCCCCGGTGTTCACCCGCCTGCGGCTGCTCCCCGGCGAGCGCCTGTTCATGAGCTCGGACGGCATCACCGACTACGTGGGCCACGCCCACCCAGAGGTGGTGCGGGCCATCGAGGAGGGGCTCGCGGGCCGCCCGGTGGACGAGGCGGCGCGAGAGATGGTCAACCGAGCCAACAGAGGCGGCGGCGGCGACAACCTCACCGCGACCGTGGTCGAATTGATCTGATCGGCTCGGTCCGATAGGATCGTGCCACGTCTCCTCTCAGCGCGGATGGTCGATGATGAAGCAGCGCAACCCCCTGGCCCCCTCCCGCGCCACGGACTCCTCCTCCTTCACCCCGCTGCGCGACCCCAGCGTCGAGCTGCAGCCCACCGGCACCGGCAACGCCGAGGCGCAGGAGTCGCTCTCACAGCAGGGAGGAGCCTCGCAGGAGACGCCGCTGTTGGTGGCTGCCTACCAGGAGATGATGAAGGTGGCCGCCGGGCAGGGCGCCGGGCAGCGGGTGATCACGGTCAACGAGTTCTTCAACAGGGTCATCAAGTACAAGAGCGACGAGGCCAACTGGGGTACCAAGGACTACTGGGCTAGCCCGCTCGAGACCCTGGTCCGCCAGGCGGGAGACTGCGAGGACTACGCCATCGCCAAATACGAGACCCTGCGCAAGCTGGGCACCCCCGCGAGCAAGCTGCGGATCCTCTACACCAAGGTGCTCCGCACCCAAGAGGCGCACATGGTCGCCGCCTACATCACCGACAAGGGCGACTTCTTCATCCTCGACAACTACGTGAAGAACGTCCGCCCCCTGGAGAAGCGGGTCGACCTGGCGAGCGCCACCTACTCCTTCAACGAGGATCAGCTCTACATGGGCCTCGACCGCGAGGCCGGCAAGCCGACCCTCTCCAAGTGGGACGCGATGCGGGCCCGCGAGGCAGCGGGCCCCGACCCCATGAAGCTCGGCGCCGCGCCCGAGGAGCAGCTCACCGAGGACATGCAGGTGGCCATTGGCCTGGATCCCGGCCTTGAGGAGCTGATGCTCAACCACCCCGCCCTCGCAGACGCCACCAAGGACTTCTTGGCCTGACCCCTCTCCCAGAGCGCGCGGTGCTCCAAGCAGGCGACAGGGTCTACCAGTACGTGGTGGAGGAGCGCGTCGGCGGCGGCGGCGCCGCGACGGTGTTCCGGGTGCGCCACCAGGTGCTCGGGCACGCCCTGGCCCTCAAGGTGCTCGACCCGCGCCTCGCGGCCGACCCGCGGCAGAGCCGGCGCTTCCTGCTAGAGGGTCGGATCATGGCCCGCATCCGGCACCCCGCCATCGTCATGGTGACCGACGCCCTGGTGGAGCCGGCGCTGGGCGTGCTGGCGCTGGTCATGGAGTACGTCGAGGGGCCGAACCTCGGGGAGGTGCTGGCCTCCTTCGGAGGGCCCGCGCCCACCGCCGCGCTGGGGCAGCTCTTCCTGCCGGTGCTGGCGGGGATCCACCACGCCCACCGGGAAGGGGTCGTGCACAGGGACCTCAAGCCGGGGAATGTGCTGGTGTCCCGCGACGCCTCGGGGCGGTGGCTGCCCAGGATCGCCGACTTCGGGGTGGCCCACACCGCGGACCGCGCGCTGCTGGGCGACCTCCCGGTGCGCGAGACCCGCTCCGGGGTGCTGCTTGGCACCCCCGCCTTCATGTGCCCCGAGCAGATCCGAGGCGACGCCCCCGCCCCGGCCTGGGACCAGTTCGCCCTGGGCGCCATGCTCTTCGAGGCAGCCACCGGGCGCCACCCCTTCGAGGGACCCAGCGACGACGCCACCCTGGCCGCCATCTCGGAGCGCCCTCCCCCGCCGCCGAGCGCGGTGGCGCCCACCCTCTCACGGGACCTGGAGCGGGTGATCCTCACCGCGCTGGCCACAGACCCCGGGGCCCGCTTCCCGAGCTGCGAGGCGATGGCGACGGCGCTCGCCGCGGCGCTCGCGGCGCAGCCCTCCGACCCTCCGAGGGCCGCGGCGCAGGTCGCGCGGGCCTCGCTCTCGATGGGGCGGGGTGGCGGGAGCAGGTGGGAGCTCACCGCCAGCCCCGTGCGGATCGGCAGCGGCGAGGGCGACGACGTCGTGCTCCCCGCGAGGCTCGGCGTCACCGCGGGGCAGGCGACCCTGCGCTTCGCGGACCAGGCCTGGGTGGTGGAGGGCGAGGTGTGGGTCAACGGGGCCAGGGCCGCCCACCAGCAGGTCGCCAGCGGAGACATCGTGCGGGTGGGGCACGCGGTGCTCCGCTTCGAGGTGGAGGGGGCGCGTCCCGAGGCGAGGCGCCAGCTCTGGCTGCTAGAGGAGGGGAGCGACCGGCGGTGGGCCCTCGGCCTGCGCGGGCTGTTGATCGGCACAGCCCCCCACGCCGACCTGCGCCCCGCCGACCAGACCCTCCCCCCCCGCCTCGCGACGGTGCGACCTCAGGGGAGAGACGTGATCGTGGAGAGCCACAGCCCCTCCCACCTCCCGCAGGTGAACGGGCGGCGGGCCACCTTCCGCCTGCTCCGCCCCGGCGACGCGCTGGAGGTGGGGGGGATTCACCTGAAGCTGGCGTGGTCGCAATAGAGGCGCCGCCTCGCGCGTGTGGTGTGGCATGATGGGCTCCGCTTGGACCCCCGGAGGTAGGGCATGCAGTGCGCGCGCTGTTTCTTCGACAACCCCGCAGAGGCAACGGTCTGCGAATACTGCGGGGCGCCGCTGGGCGGGGCCAAGGCGGCACCTCCGGTGAGCCCATCGGCGAAGAAGCGCCAGACGCAGCTCGGGCCCGCCCCAGCGCAGACGCCTCCGCGAGCGGCAGACGCGGCGCCTCCGCGAGCGGCAGACGCGGCGCCAGCGCCGCCTCCCGAGCCCTCCCCCTGGCCCTCCTCGACCGGACACTCGCGCCACAACTTCGACCCTGCCGATCCCTTCGCCTCCGCGGTCCACCCGGACCCAGCTCCGCCCCCCCCCAGAGGCGCGCGCGACACGGTGCTGGATCAGGCCCGCCCCGCGGAGGGCGGCGAGCTCGCGGGGGTGATGCTGGTGCTGGAGCCGGACCTGCCACCCCGAGCGGTGGTGCTGCGGCAGGGGCGCTGCCGCATCGGCCGCGACCCCGACTGCGAGCTGGTGCTCACCGATCCGCGGGCCAGCGGGGCCCACGCGATCGTCCGCGTGGACGGGGACAGGGCCTGGGTGCTCGACACCTCGTCGAACGGGAGCTGGATCGGCGAGGCGCTGCTGCTCAACGACAAGAGCGCCCTCTCCGACGGGAGCGTCCTCCGTGTGGGCCAGACCGCGGTGGTGTTCAAGCTCCTCTGCGACGAGACCCTGAGCCAGCTGCGGGGGGCCTGAGTGCTGCTCGCCCTCCTCGCCCTGCTCGGCGCCCCGGCTCTGGCCGGGGTGCAGGTGCTGGGGGCTGAGGCGGTGGGCGAGGACCTCGCCCTCACCCTCGCCGTGGACGACGGGGGCCTGCAGCGGCGCCTGGACCAGGGCAGCCTGCGCTGGGGTGCCCACGCCGACGGACTGGAGGTCCGGTCGCTCGACCTGAGCCGCGCCTCCCAGGGGCAGGTGCTCACCCTGTTCGCGATCGATCAGACCGGCTCCTTCCGCCCCTACCACCAGGACGCGGTGACCCTCGCGGGGGCCTGGGTCCGCGCCAGATCCCCCCACGAGGCCATCGGCGCGGTTCACTTCGGGCTCAGGGCCACAGCGCACCCCACCGCCCGCACCGAGGCGGCGCTCGAGGCCCTGCTGCGCGAGGCACGCGACACCCCGCCTGACCAGCGGGAGACCCGCCTGGGAGAGCACGTCCGCGGGGCGGTGGACCGCGCGGCGCGGGAGCTCCCGCCCTCGGAGGGGGGGCTCCGCCAGGTGGTGCTGTTCACCGACGGGGATGAGGAGTCCTCCGCCTGGTCGGTGGACGAGGTCGCGGGCTACGCGCGCGAGCGCGGGGTGCTGATCCACGTGGTGGCCTTCTACAAGGGCGCCAAGGGCGCGCGCGCCGAGCGCCTCGACAACCTCTCGCGCCTGGCTGCGGGGGCGGGCGGCGGCTACCTGCAGGTAGAGAGCCTGGAGACCTCCCAGGACGAGGTGAAGGCGCTCGCGCGGGCGCAGGGGGCGCTGTGGGTGGGCCGCGCCGACCTCTGCGGGGGCTCCGCCGGCGGGGGGACGCTGGTCGTGTCCCTGGAGGACGACGCCGGGGCTCCAGCCTCCGCGGCCTCGGTGCCCTTCACCAGGCTGGTGGCGCGCCCCTGCGAGCCTACCGCGGGGGGAGACAGCGACCGCCTCCTGCCACTCCTCGACCCTCACGGCCCCGCCGAGGCGCGCGCCGGAATGGGGTTGGTCTGCGGGCTGCTCGGGCTGCTCGCCCTGGTGGGTGGGGTGACGGCGCTGGCCTTCTTCACCGGGATGCGGCGCGAGGAGCCCCCCCCGGCCCCCGCCCCGGCCCCTCCCCCGCCGCCCGCTGAGCCGCCTCCGCCCCCGGCCCGCAGGGCGCCGCTCCCCGCCGCGCTCCCCGAGCGCCACCTGGTGCGGTCCGACAGCGGGGAGCGGTGGCGCTTCAGCGGCAGGGCGCTCACGGTCGGGGCCAGCGCCGGGTGCGACGTGACCGTGGACCTCCCCGAATTGAGCGGCGAGCACGCCCGCTTCGACCTGTTCCCCTCTGGCGACGTGTACGTCACAGACCTCCAGAGCACCAACGGCACCTGGATGGGCGGCGCCAGGCTGCTCCCCCACCAGCCGACCCTGATCCCCCCCGGAGGACAGGTCTCCCTGTCCCGACAGCTCGCCCTGACCCTAGAGGTGCCCCAGTGAGTCTTCACGTCGCCATCGGCCACGCGCCGGGGGTAGCCCACCTCCACTCAGAGGACCGGTGGCTCCTGAACACGCTCCCCGACGGGAGCGCGCTGCTCGGAGTGTGCGACGGCATGGGCGGGATGGGCCGGGGCGCAGAGGCGAGCGCGCTGGCGGTGGCCCTGCTGGAGGAGCACCTGCGCGAGAGCGAGGGCTTCGCGCCCCACAGGCTCCGCGACGCGATCCTCTTCGCAGACCAGCAGGTGCGCGCCAGGCTCTGCGCCCAGGGCAACGGCCTGCCCGGAAGCACCGCGGCCCTGGTGCTGGTGAGCGGGCCGCTGGCCCACGTCGCCTGGGCGGGAGACAGCAGGGCCTACTGGCTGCGGGGCGGAGCCCTGCGGGAGCGGACCGCCGACCACAAGCTGCTAGAGGCGCTCATCCAGATGGGCACCCTCACGCGAGAGGAGGCGGAGCGATCCTCCAACGCCCACGTCATCACCAGGGCGATCGGCGGGCGCAGGCCCGGCGAGGAGCCGGTGGACCCCGAGCTGCTGGACCACCCCTGGGCCCTGGCCCCAGGGGACAGGCTGCTGCTCTGCTCCGACGGCCTCGCCGATCTGGTCAGCGACGAGGAGGTGTCGTCGCTCACCGCCTCCGCACCGGTGGAGGAGGCCTGCCAGGCCCTGGTGCGCCTAGCGCTGGAGCGCGGCGGACACGACGACACCACCGTGGTCATCGCCGAGTGGGAGGGCGAGGGGCCCGCCCTGTTCCACACAGAGCACCCCTTCCCCCCAGCGGACCAGTGGAGCGCGCCGCCTCAGGACGAGGCGCCGCCGCCCCCCCCGGCCGCGCCCACCGCGCCCTGGAGCGCCAGGCCCGAGGTGCTGCTGATGCTCGCCGGCGCGCTGGTCCTGCTCCTGGCGATCGGGCTGGGCGGCTGGCTCGTGCTCCAGGCGGTGCAGGACGCCCAGCAGACGGAGGCGGCACCGTGAGCTGGCTCCTCGCCCTGGCGCTGAGCCTCAGCGTGGCGCGCGCCGCGCCGGGGACCGAGATCGTCCTGGTCCTGGACAATTCCGGCTCGATGATCCGGACGGTGAGCGGCAGGGGTGGCACCGTGCCCCCCGCGGACCCCGAGCGGCGCTCGGTGCTGGGCACCCTGCTGCTGGACGGGATGACCAGGGACAGCCAGGACCACCTCACGGTGCTCACCTTCGACGCCGCGGCGCCGGATCACACCAGGGTGCTCCCCCCCGGCGACGGGCTGCGCACCCTGCCGGTGTCGGGCAGCACCCTGTTCCTGGGGCCGCTGGCCAGGGCGCGAGAGATCCTGGAGAAGTCCAGTCGCGACGACAAGCTGCTGGTCTTCCTGTCGGACGGCGCGCCCAACGACTACCGCGACCCGCGCCGGGGCCCAGAGGTGCTGGGGCTGGACCGGCGCGAGGTGCCCTTCCAGACGCTGATCATGAGCCTGATCCCCGAGGGATCAGACGGCGAGGCAGCGCGCCAGTTCATGCGCCCGCTGGCCCTTGACCCCGCGGATTGGGTGCAAGTGCGCGACAGCGCCGACCTGGTGGAGCGGTTCACCGACGCCTTCGCCAGGGCGCAGGGGGCCCGCCCCCTCACCGGGCGGCTGGCCCAGGGGCGATCGCTGAGCTTCGAGGTGGGGCCACACGTCTCGGAGGTGATGGTGCTCACCGCCTCCGCCGAGCCCACTGGGCCCTACCAGGCCACCCTGGTGGGCCCGCGGGGCGAGGTGAGACCCAGGGCCTCCGGCGACAACGGCTGCGATCTTCAGCTCCCAGAGTCCCCTCACCTGTGCGATCCGCCCCGGATGCACTACCGCGTGTGGCGCCAGCCGCACCAAGAGGGAAGCGCTGGCAGCTACACCCTCGCAAACAAGGGCGGTAGCGGGGAGATCGCCTACGGCGTGATCCTGCGCTACGACCTGGTCGCGCGGATCGAGGTGCCACAGGGCGCCAGGGTCGGGGACGAGGTTCCGCTCCGCGCCTGGCTGGAGACTGGGGGGGAGCCCTTCCTCGATGAGGTGTTCTTTGGCGAGGAAGGCTTCGCGGTGACCGCGTCGGTGAGCGGCGCCAGCGTCCCCCTCACCCCGCAGCCCGACGGGTCCTTCACGGGGCTGTGGCGTCCTCAGCGGGCCTCTGGCGAGCACCCGGAGCTGGCGGCGGTGCGCTTCCACAACACCTGGCTAGACCGCACCGCCACCGCGGAGGCGCAGGTGCAGGGGAGGCTGGAGCTGGTGCTGCGCCCGCAGCCCGAGGTGCTGGAGCTGGGCCGCTGGCGCGGTGCGCGGCGCCCCACCGAGCGCTGCGCCGACCTGGACCTCTCCGCCTCCACCAACATCCGCCTGATCCCGCTCGACGTGCAGTTCGAAGGGATCCCCGGCGACGCGATCGTCAGCCTCACCCCGCTGGACCTGGGGAGCGCGCGCGAGGGAGAGCCGAGCCGCTGGCGCGCCTGCGTGCAGGTCCCCGCCTGCCCTGATGACCTGAGCGCCACGGACCAGACCGCGATCGTCCTCAGAGGCGACGACCCATTCTACCACCAGGGCGCGGTGCGGGTCCCCCTGCGCTTCGCGGTGAATGACCCGGGGCTCCTCGCCTGCTGGTGGCCGTGGCTGCTGGCGCTGGCGACCCTGATCCTCCTCGGCTGGGTGGTGGTGGGGATCGCGCGGCCCCACGGCTTCGACCCCGAGCAGACCATGCAGATCGCGGGGTCCGAGCGGCAGCTGGGGAGGGCGGCGGGCCTGGTGCTGCGGGAGCAGCCCGGCGGCCGCAGGGGCTTCTATCGGGACGCCAGGGTGGCGATCACCGGCACCGGCGACTTCGTCAAGGGGCGAAGGCAGGCGGCGCTTGTGCTGGTCGCCGGCGCCGGTGGCGCGGTGCTACCCTCCCTGGGCGCGCTGGAGCGCCGCGACAGGCGCACAAGGCAGTGGGTCGCGGTAGAGGCAGAGGAGCGCCTCGACGGGCTCCGCGCCCAAGAGATCTACCGCCTCGGCAACCTCTACCTCAAGCTGCAGTGAGACCGATCATGGATGACAGACTGACCGACCTGGAGATCCGCATCGCCTTCTTGGAGCAGGAGCTGCGCGAGGTCTCCGACGTGCTCCGCGAGACCCGCGACCTGCTGGACGCCGCCACCGCCGAGCTGACCCAGCTCCGCGATCACGTCGTCCCCAACGAGCCCTTTGACGCCAAGGCAGAGGTCCCGCCCCACTACTGACCCCCTGGCGCAGCGACTCCCCGCGCGCCAGCCAGCGCTGGGTGACGAGGCGCCAGTGGCGCCCCCCCCCTCGCGCGCTGCTTGCCCCTGGTGCCGGGTCCCAGCCTGTGCCTGGGGGTCGCGCGGCCCCCTGTGCGCGGGGCGTGGGCGCCCTCCCCCCGGGGCCCGCGCGCTCCAGCCACCCCAGCGTGCGCCACCAGGGCCTCGCCGCCCAGCCCTCCGATCTCGCCCGGGTAGGAGCATGGGCGCAGGGCCCCCCCTGTCCCACCCGGCCTGTGAAGACGGACCTGGCCCCCCAGGGGGAGGCTGTCAGGGCCGGATCACCAGCGCCATGGGCGCTCCGGCGGTGTGGGCGCTGGACGGCCGCACCGACCCGCTGGCCTCTCGACGCGGGTCCCTATCCCTGCGCTCGTCGCGCACAACAGTACGCTGCCTCCCCAGGGGAACAGGACCTGGAGGCGGGCCTCGTCGGCGGCGAGGCCGGTGGCGTCACCCCCAGTGACGATCACGGTCTTGCCTGTCCCCAGCGCGATCGAGAAGCGGCCGGCCCCGCCGAGGTTGACACCGGTCTGCACCGCGAACACCTCGGCGGTGAACGCGTCGGTGATGGTGAGCTGGGTCTCACCGTCGGCGGAGACCACGCGGTAGGCGGTGCCCTGGGCTTCAAAGCGGGTGTCCTGCGCCTCAGGCTGCGGAGGTGGAGGGCGTCGGACAGGGCCCGGTGGGTCACCATGGCACCGTCCCGCTGGCCTCGCGACGCGCGTCCTTGCACCTGCGCTCGTCGCGCACAAAAGTACGCTTCCTACCTGGGGAGCGGCGTCCACACCCCGAAACGCCTGGCGGCTCGGCGCCAGTCTACAGTCTGGAAGACGCGACGAGCAGCTTCATCTGGTGGTTCCAATGGAGGGATGAAGCGCTTCCTTGGAGACTGTCCGGCTGATGGACCGGTGCCTTCACCAGGGACACCTTCGCGAAGCGGACCTCGGCCCCGTCGTATGGTCCGCTGGGTCCAAGGATGGCGCCGTGGAGCGTCCAGCCCGCCCGCTGACCCTTCGGCCAGGGCCCATTGCGCCAGCGGGCCGAATCCACGACAATGCCCTCTCCCCCCTCCAAAGGAACCGACCCATGGGTATCCTCCACGGCGACAAATTCTCCCCCATCCTCTTCGTCGGCCTGGGCGGGGCCGGCTCCCGCGTGGTCGACCTCCTGGCAGGCAAGCTCAAGCGCCACCCCCACTGGCACAAGCTGCAGGACCTCACCCACTTCGTGGTGATCGACACCAACAAGGACGACCTCAACAAGAACCACAACGTCCCCGCGGACGGGCGCTTCCTGATCTCCGCCTTCGACCGCCGCGCCTACGTCCACCGCAAGCGGGGCCTCGCCGAGCTCCCCGAGGACCCTCGGATCACCTCCTGGGTCCACCAGGACTACCAATTTCGCGAGGCCAGGGGGGCGGGCGCCGGCCAGATCCGGGTGGAGTCGCGGCTGGGCCTGCACTACAACCTCGAGAACGACCGGGCGGGCATCCAGCGCAAGCTGACCCAGCTCCTCGACCGGGCGACCCGCCGCGACAACCCCTGGCGCGACAACGAGGACCGGGTGGTGCAGGTGCTGGTCTACGCCTCTGTGGCCGGCGGCACCGGCTCAGGAGGCTTCATCCCCCTCGCCTACACCCTGCGAGACCTGATCCAGGATCAGGGCTGGGGGCGCCCCGAGCTGGCTGCCACCCTGCTCCTGCCCTCCACCTTCCTGGAGAAGGTGGAGCGGCAGCTCCACGACGACATCCGCGCCAACGGCTACGCCGCCCTCAAGGAGCTGGAGTTCCTCTCCAAGCTCGGCTATCCGGGGCACCCGGATCGGGTCCCCTTCGTGTGGTCCCCCGACGACCTGTCGCGCAAGGAGATCTCCACCAGGCCCTACTCGCTGGTCTACCTGGTCGACAAGCCGGCGGAGCTGAGCATTGAGCGCTACGAGCACGCCATCGCCGACGCCTCTTTCCTCCAGATCTTCTCGCCCCTGCTGGGCGCCCAGGCGGGGGAGTACGACAATTACGACAAGCACCAGCGCTCCCTCGCCCTGGGGCACTTCTCGGTCCACTGGGGCACCTTCGGCACCGCGATCCTCCAGCTCCCGCGCCACGACCTCCTGCGCTACGCCTCGATGCGCTTCTCGGCGCGAGCGATCCGAGACTGGCTGGTGGCGGGAGGCGAGCACCCCGACTTCCGCGTCCCGTGGGGCGATCCCAAGTTCGAGCGCCTCGATCAGCGCGAGAAGGACCGCATCGCGGACGACCGCTTCACCGCCTGGGTGGCGTGGCGGGCGGGGCTGGAGGAGCAGGCCGACGAGCGCGGGATCTTCTCGGCGATCCACGGGCAGCGGGGCGCCCAGGACCGCCCCTGGGCCGACGCCTTCCAGGCGAAGCTGGGGGCGATCTTCGACCAGGTGGACGGGCTGATCGACCTGGCGCCGGTCAACCCCGGCGACATCACCACCGGCAACCCCTCCCTCACCCGGCAGCTCGACGGCCTGCGCCGCGACCTGGCCGGGAGCCGCAGCAGGGTGATGGGCGAGCTGCTCCAGGCCACCCTCACCGACCTCAAGAGCGACCGGCTGTTCTCGGCCTTCTTCAAGGAGGAGGCGCTCAACCCCCTCGCCCAGCGCCTGTTCCTCATCCGCCAGATCCGCCGCGATTTCATCGGCCCCAGCGGAGACGCGGGGGAGGACGCCTGGCTGCGCGAGGAGGGCCAGGTCACCGATCTCGACTCCGAGGCGGTGACGCAGGAGGTGAAGGAGGCGACCGAGCGCCTGCAGCGCACCTCTGAGCCTGGCTTCTTCGGTCGGATCATGGATCGCGAGAACAAGGACTTTGCCCGCGCCAAGCGGCGGGCCCTCCAGCTGATGGACCGCCTGGCCCAGGACCAGCGCGACCACCTCAAGCGCTCGTTCTGGAGCGCCTTTGAGGCGGCGCTGCGCCTGTCGATCGAGGCGCGGCTGGCCTCGTTCCGCAAGGTGGCCGAGCTGGCCGACGAGGCGGCGCGCATCGCCGAGGACGCCGCGGAGCGCTTCCGCCACGACCCCTCCACCCTGGAGGACTCGGACGTCGCCCAGTACTACCTCGACACCGAGGTGCTGCGGGACGACCACCGGCGCGACCGCCTGTGGAACACCGCCTACGCCCACCTGCTCAGCAACCCCTCCCTCGTGGAGGAGCGGCGGGTCTTCGACGTGATCACCGCGGCCTTCACCCCCGCCCCCGACGGGGAGGGGCGCCTGCAGAGCAGGGACGCATCAGGCGTGGTGCGCTTCGTGCGCGAGACCCTCGCGAGGGTGTCGCAGGAGCGGTACGCCACCGCCCTGGAGGACCAGGGGCTGGACCTAGCCAAGGCGCTGGAGCTGGAGGCCCGCTACATCGCCCTGCGCGCCGACGGCGCCGACCCAGAGGCGCTCCGGCAGGCGGGGAAGCTCGCAGAGGCGGTGGACGCGGTGAGCCCCGCGCGAGTGCGCGCCCACCTGCTCGACAAGCTGCGGCGCCTGACCGACGAGTGCGTGGTGCTCGCCCACCTGGACCACACCAGGATGGACGACCCCACCGTGGTCCCCGCCCACATCTTCTACGCCGGGATCGCCCCGCGCTACGCCACCGGCGAGGACGGATCGCTGGGCGAGCTGCTGCGCGAGGTCGCGGCGGGGGTCGACGCGGTGGAGGGGTGGGACGAGCCGGACATGATCGTGCTCTACCGGGCAATGCTCGGTGTTCCTTCGTACTTCTTCAAGCGGATCAACCACGAGCTGCACCAGTCCTACCGCAGGGTGAGCGCGGACCCCAACAGGTCCTACCCCCTGCACATCGACCGGCAATTCGAGGGGGACCTGATCCCGGACCTGGACCCGCTGGAGCTGCGGCGCGCGGCGGAGCGGGCCAGCGCCGAGGCGGAGGCGCTCGCGGCGCGGGACGCGCGGGCTGGTCGCGTGCGGAGCTTCGCCCTCGCCGCCCTGGCGGGGCTCGCGGTGCAGACCGAGGCGGGCTGGGTGTGGGAGCACAGGGGCTTCCAGCGCCCGCTCGGCGGGTCCGCCTCGGAGGCCTTCGAGGCCTGGTGGCAGCTCGACCCCACGCTGCGCGGCGACCTGGAGCAGTCCGCCGAGCGCTGGTGGCGGGAGCAGGTGGTCGATCCCCCCTCCAAGCGCGGTCTGGGCGAGAAGATCACGGCTCGGCTCGAGCAGCTCGCGACGAGGTACGCCGAGGCGGTAGCCCTGGAGCGCGCCGCTGAGCGCGCCTACCTCGACGAGGAGCGGGCGGCGGTCCGCACCCTGCTCGCTGGGCTGGAGTGAGCTTGGAGGAGCCGGTGCGCCAGCCGCTGGTGCTCATCGGGGTGGGACCGGCGGGCACTGCGCTCGCCGAGGAGATCCTCGACACCGCGCGGGTGCGCCCCTCCGGTGAGCTGGTGGGCCTGTGCCTGCTAGAGGCGGGGGAGCTGGGCGGCCCCAGGCTGCGGCGCTCCCTCCGCGCCACCCTCGACGCGCTGCTAGAGGCGGGGAGGATCTACCAGCAGGGGGCGCAGGCGCAGCTCGACCTGGCGATCCTGGCCGATCTGGCCGAGGGCACAGGGCCCCAGGTCAGCGAGGCGGTCGCGGTGGTGACCCAGCTGCTCGCCGACACCTACGGGGTGCTGTTCCCGGCCAGCGTCCCCGCCGCGGAGCGGTCCGCCTGGCTGACCGTGTATTTGGCCGCCCCCCCCCTGATCGCCGGGCCACAGGGGGAGGACGCGATCGCGCGGCTGCGGGCGCTGGAGGAGCAGGCGGCGACCGCGCCCCACCCAGCCCTGTCGCGGGTGTGGGTCCTGCCGCGCCAGACCACCGCGGGCCAGCTCTCCGACCGCGCGGTGCGGTCCTCCCTGCGCCTGATGGTGCAGGGCCTGTTCCTGTCGGGGGTGCGCCGGGAGCCAGACCTCCACGCCCTGATCCGCCACAGGCCTGACGGGCGGCTGATCAGCACCGCCTCAGTGGGCGCCGCCGAGCTCCCGGTGGCGAGGGTCCGCCGCTACGCCCGCTGGCGCGCCGCCTGGGAGGGGCTCAGCACCCTGGTGGAGCAGGCGGAGCAGAACAGCCGCGACGAGGCGAGGCGGCTGGGCTACCGCTCCCAGCTGGACCTCCCGGGGCTGCTGGGGGCGCTCACCGAGGGGCGCGCCGCCGCCGACCTGCGCAAGCACGCGGTGGAGCTCACCGGCCTCACCGCCTCAAGCCAGGGGGCGCTGCGGGTCGGGCTGCTGGCCGCTGACGGCGAGGTGCGCGCCGCCTACCCGCTGCTGTTTCGCAGTCTGCACCGGGAGCAGGCGGCGGGAGCGGAGCCCTCCGAGGCGCTGCTGCACCGGCTGGACGAGGCCGAGAGCGACACCCTCTCGACCCTCTCCCGCAGGCTCCAGGCCCTGCTGGCGTCGGAGATCTCCCCCGACTCCGCCCTCCAGGTGCTCCCCGACCTGGAGGCGGCGCTGCAGGAGGGCCAGCGGTGGCTGGCCGAGCGCCTGGCGCCCGCCTCGACCGAGGCCCTGTGGGGGCGCCAGGAGGGGGAGGAGGACCTAGCGCTGACCGCGCTGGAGGCGGCCCTGGTCCACCGGCCGCGCCTCACTCAGCTGGTGCCCGTGGGCGCCACCCTGGGACTGGTGTGGGGCACGGTGACCGGCATGGCCCTCCACGCCTACGCCGCCGCGCCCGCCGCGGCGGCGCCCGCCTTCTCTACGGGGGCTGCGCCCGCTCCCACCGACACCGCCTTGTGGGGCGGGATCGCGGCGGGGGCGCTGCTGACCCTGGCCTGGGTGGGGGGCGGCCTGTGGGCCGGCAGAGCCAGGCTGCTGCGCCTGCTCCACCGGCGGCAGCAGGAGCTGGAGGAGCTGCGCCAGGGGGCGGGGGCCGGGCTGCCAGCCCGGCGCGCCACGGACAACATCGCCCTGCGCCACGCCAGGGCCGGGCAGGCCCTCTCGCTCCAGCTCCAGGGGGCGCTGGACCGGCTCACCGCCCTGCGCGCCGCCCTCCGCCAGGCCAGGGGGCGCGCCGCTGAGCACCTGGAGCGGCTCCAGATCAGCCTGGGCCCCTCGCAGCGGATGGACGACCTGTCCGGGCTGCTCGGGGAGGACACCCCGCTGCACAGGGCGCTGCTCCCCCCGGAGCGCCTGGCGGAGCGCATCGCCGCCACCCGCACCACCCCCGACAAGGCCCTCTGGGCCCAGCGCCTGCTCCAGGCCACCTGGCCCAGCGGCGGCTTGGCGACCGATCTGCCGCTGCTCGACGAGGCGCCGCTGGCGCGGGAGTGCGACAGGGGCTTCGAGGGGCTGGCCGCCGCCAGGCTGCTCCAGGGCCCAGAGGTGCAGGAGGAGGTGGCGCGCAGGGTCGAGGCCTTCCTCCAAGGGGCGGAGGGGGCCCTGGCCTTCGGGGTGCGTCCCCGGGACGAGCACGGCGATCTGCTCGGCGTCGCCGGGCAGGACGCGCCGCTCCTCATCGCCCCCATCGACCTCCGGGTGACGGTGGATCAGGTGCTCCCCGAGGGCAGCCGCAGGGTGGCCTGGGGCACGGCCAACTCCCCCTGGATCATCGCGCTGAGGACCTGGGATGGCCTGGACGCTGGGGCCATTGGCCGCGGAGTGAGGGGATGATGATCTTCGGCCTGGCCTTCCTGCACCCGCTCCACAGCTGGAAGCTGCACCTGATCGCCTGGACGCTCCCGTTCCTCGGCTTGCTGCTGGGGGCGATGCTCTCGTACGTGGCGGTGGGATCAGGGCGGGGCTCGCGCTTGGCGCGCTCCCTGTTCTCGATGGGGCACGCGGCGCTGAGCCTTGGGGCCCTGTTCACCGCCCTGCGCCTGCTGGCGTGGATCGACGGGTGGGGCGACGGGCCACAGCGGTGGGCCTTCGGGTGGGTGACCTTCTTCTGGCCCGAGGCAGAGGGCCTGTGGCTCCACCCCTACGACACCCTGTTCCTGGTGAGCGCAGGGGCCTCGCTGGCGGTGATGGTGGTGGCTCCCCTCGCCTCGGTGGTGGACCCGCCCTCCCCCGCCCATCCCCCCAGGCTGAACGCGCCGGTTCCCGGGTCCACCTGGGCCTCCCTCGCCCTCGCCGCGGGGGCGCTAGCCCTCCCCCTCCTCTTCTTTCACGGCGCTGCCGAGGACGTAGACAGCTGGCGTCTGCTGGACCTGCTGGGGCTGGCCCCCGCGCTGGCCCTGACCGTGGCGCTGCGCCTGCACGCCCACATCCCCCTGCCCGCTGCGGCGGTGATGGCCGAGGTGGCGGCGCCCTGGCCGGTGAGGCGCCCGGATCTGGGCGCCCGCTGGATCCAATCCGGGGTGGCGGAGGCGACGCCTCTGCTCACCCTGCCCTCCACCCTGCCCCCATCGGGGAGCCCCGAGGGCTGGGTGCAGGGCCTGTGGGACGCCGCCGGGGGCGTGGGCCCCGCCCCGGCCGCCCTGGAGCGCCTGACCGCCCCCGCACTCCCGCCGCTGGCCCGCCTGCTGGGCGACGTGCCGATGGACACAGAGGGGGCGCTGTTCACCGCCGCAGCACTCCACGCGGTGCTGGTCCGGCGCGAGCGGGTGCTGGCGGTGGTGCCTGACCCAGACGCGCTGGCGGAGCTGCTGCTCGCGGGCCTGGGCCGCAGCAGCAGCTGGTCCCCGGGGGTGATCACCACCAGCGCCGACGCGCTCCGCGAGGCCATCGCCCGCAGGCGCCTGCCGGTCGCGGTGTTTGTGAGCCCCAGCGACCTGTCGGAGCGGCTGATCCGCCTGCTGAACGCCGAGGGGCGGGAGTGGCTGCTGGGGCTGGGGCTGATCCTGGTCCACCGGCCCGATCTGGGCACCCCGATCCAGGTGTCGCACACCGCCTTCACCTTCGCGCGCTGGCACCTGTCCACCGCACACCTCGCCTTGCCGCAGGTGATCGCCACAGGCCCCGACACCCCCGAGGCGATCGCGCACCTGGCAGAGCTGTTCCCGGGGCGCGCGCCGCGCCCCTGCGAGCTGGGGCCCAGGGTCCAGGCCCTCCCCACCGTGCTGCGGGTCACCGCGGGCGCGGCGCGCGGCGCCGAGCCCTGGGTCTCTCTGGCCGCGCGTGAAGCGGCGGCGCTGGGTCAGGGCTCGGTGATCCTCGACCCTGTGGGGCGCTGGAGCGAGCTGCACCTGCGCGCGGTGCCCCGCACCCCCCACCTGCGCCCCACAGGGGGCGCCTCCCTCGCCGAGCTGGCCCCTGGCCACCTCGCGGAGGCGTGGCGCAGCCTGGGGAACCGCCTCCCAGACGGCCCCCACTGGTCCCTGTGGAGCCTGCCCGCCTCGCCCGCCTCCAGCTTCCTCCTGGCGCCACAGCGGCTAGAGCAGCTCGCTGAGGCGCGCGCCCTGCCAGTGCCCGCGCCGGTTGTGGGGAGGCGCAACCGCTTCCTGCGGGTGGCCCACACCCAGGCTGCCCTCCACGAGGGTCCCCCGGACGAGCTCTCCCTCCGGCGGGTCTTCGGGGAGGAGGTGGTGGACTTCGTGCTGCTCCGGGCCGAGCGCGGTGAGGCCCACAGGGCCAGGCTAGAGGGGCGCGAGGTGGTGCGCTCCCCCCTAGTGCGAGCCACCCAGCAGTGGGAGGACCCCCACCGCCGCACCGTCACCCCGCGCGCTGTGGCGGTGGTGTCGGACCAGCTGGGGACGGTGCTCGACGAGGTGGACGAGGACATCGCCTCCACGCGCTACTACCCCACCAGGGTCTTCGCTAGCGAGGGCCGCCTCTACCAGGTGCCGCTCCACGCCCTAGACGCCAAGCGCTCTCAGATCAGGGTGCAGAGCGCCAGCCCCGGGCTGGCCCCTACCAAGCCGCGGGTGGAGTTCGCCCTGGACGACCTGCAGCCGCTGGTGGACCCCGTCACGCACAGGGACAGGGACCTGCGCTTCACCGGCGCCACCTTCTCCGCCTGGGTCAGCGAGACGATCCGCTCCGCCTGGGTCCCCGAGCTGGACCGGGAGCAGCACTTTGACCCGGTGCGCGCCCGCTACCACTCCACGGTGCTCGCGGTGATCCTCCCCGACGCGGTGGAGGGCAAGGGCCTGAGCCACCTGGCAGCCACGGTCGATGAGCTGGTCCAGCTCTTCCTCCGCACCACCGATGAGGACTGCGAGGTGGTCGCCGCGGGGCCTGCTCAGACCCTGGGGCTGGGCACGGGCCTGCTGTTCATCGACCGGCACATTGAGGGCATGGGGATCGCCACCGCGCTGCACCCCGCGGCCCTCACCCAGCTGCTGCGCTGGGCCCACCAGCTGCTCTTCGAGTGCCCCTGCCTGGAGGGCTGCCCCCGCTGCACAGCGGAGCAGATCCTCAAGGACGGCCCCGATAAGCAGGGCGCCATGCGCCTCCTGCGCAGGTAGGCGTGCAGCCGTGGGGCTGCCTGCGCTGCGACGCCCCGGCACCGATCCGCTGGCCTCTCGACGCAGGTCCTTGTTCCTACGCTCGTCGCGCACAAAAGCACGCTTGCTCCCCAGGGAACGGCGGTCACACGCCGACAGGTCTAGCGACTCGGCGCCCCTCTTCCGTCTGGATGATGCGACGAGCCACTTCATCTGATGATTCCTGTGGAATGATGAAGCGCGCCCCGTGAGCCTGTCCGGCTGATTGACCCGTGCCGACGCCCCTTGCCCACCCCGGTCCTCACCTCCAGCGCGCGGGGGCCCCGCGCCACACCGCGCGGCGGGACCCGCAGCGACCGCGTCGCCCGGCGGAGCGACTCAGCGGCCAGGTGCCCCACA
>JAFGVK010000103.1 GCA_016938035.1 Deltaproteobacteria bacterium
AGACCCCTGGGACGCGGCGGAACTCGGGACTCCGGATGTGGGCGGCGTCTGGAAAGGGGCATGAGGAGAGACGGGGAGAGGGGGAGATGGGGAGACCCCTGGGACGCGGCGCAACTCGGGGCTCCGGATGTGGGCGGCGTCTGGAAAGGGGCGAGAGGGGAGACGGGGAGACCCCTGGGACGCGGCGGAACTCGGGGCTCCCGCCGGGGTCTGGAGGCAGGGGGGGGGGAGGGGAAGGGAGCGACGGGCGGGGGAGGGGGCGGGCCGAGCGGCGCTCTGAGGGGGGCGCGCCCCCCGCCCGAAGACTGGCGGGGGGGGGGGGGCGCGGCCGGTCCCCTAGAGGGTGGCGAGCCACTCCCGCAGGCCGGGCACAGCGTCCAGCAGGGGCTGCTGCGCCGCGAGGGGACCGCCGGTCTGGAGGGCGCGCCAGGCCAGGCCGCCAAGGGCTTCATCGCCGATCACCACCGCGCCGATCAGCACCCCCGCCGACACCACGAGCCGCGCGGTGGTCTGCCCTGTGGCGGTGGTGAGGGCCATGGAGCCCTCGGCCTCTGCGGCGAAGTCACCGCCGGAGAACACGGGCAGGTCGAGCACCTTGAGGCGCGTCGCGATGGGCGGCGGGGTGAAGGCCGGCGCGGCGGGATCCACCGCGAAGCGGCCCGCTGCGGCTCCCTGTGCCTGCGCCACGGTCCACAGGCCGGCCACGACACCCCTGTGCTCGACCAGATCGCCAGCGGCGAGCACCGAGGGGTCCGAGGTGGACATCCGGTCATCCACCCTCAGGCCCCTCCCCTGCTCCAGCCCCTGCGCGAGGGCGAGGTCGGGGCGGACGCCGGTGGAGATCACCACGAAGTCCGCAGGGAGCAGGCGCCCGCCACCCAGGCGCACTCCGAGCGGCTCGCGCTCAATGGCCTGGATCTTCGCGTCGGTGAGCACCTCGATGCCGAGGTCGCGGATGTGTCGCTCGAGCAACCCCGCGAGTCCCCTGGTGAGCTGCCGAGAGAGCAGGAAGGGCGCCCCCTCCACCACCGTCATCCGGACCCCGCGGGCCGCGAGGCCGCCGGCGGTCTCCAGACCCAGCAGGCCGCCCCCGATCACCACCCCGCGCGCGCCTGGAGAGGCCGCCGCGAGGATCGCCTGCGCGTCCTGGAGGGTGCGGAGGGTGTAGACCGCGGGACCCTCCGCGCCTAGGATGGGCGGGACGAAGGAGGTGGCGCCCGTCGCGAGGACCAGCTTGTGGTAGGCGAGGCGCAGGCCCCCCTCCAGGATCACCGCGCGGGCAACCCGGTCGATCTCAACGGCCTGGACCCTGTGCAGGGTGATGCGCTGGGCGGCGTACCAGGCCTCATCCTTGAGGAGGAGGAGCTCCGCGTTCACCTGCCCGGCGAGCAGCCGGGTGAGGGCCACCCGGTTGTAGGGGAGCACCCCCTCACCGCAGACCAGGTGAATCTCGGCGAGCGCCGAGGCGCTCCTCGCCGCCTCTGCAGCGGAGAAGCCGGCGACACCGCCCCCCACGATCACCACCGGCCGCGCCTCCCCCGCGGGGGCGGGGTCCTGGGCTGCCACCGGGGCGAGCACCTCGCTGAACTCCTCGGGACCCACGCCACAGACGGGGCAGACCTCTGGCGGCTCAGGGCCCTCGTGCTCGTAGCCACACACCGCGCACACCCACCGCTTGGGTGCGGCAGCGGGAGCGCTGGCGGCGGGATCCGCACCGGAGGGGGCGGGCGGCGCGGACGCGGGCGCGGCGTCCTGAGGGGGAGCCGCGGGCTCACCGCCGGCGACGGGACCTGCGGCCACCGCGGGCGCAGCGGCGGGCACGGAGGCGGGCGCGGGCGCAGCGGCGGGCACGGAGGCGGGCGCGGGCGCCGCGGCGGGCACCCTCGAGAACTCGTCGGGTCCGACACCGCAGATCGGACACTCCGCGGGAGGCTCCGGGCCCTCGTGCTCGTAACCGCAAACATCGCACACCCAGCGCGCGCTCTCTGCCATCGCCCACCCCACTTCGGGCCCGCTCGGACCCTGTGAAAGAGGAGATCATCACACGCGGGCCCCCGGGGCACAAGCGACATCCAAGAGATGGGGCAACTGGCCAGGCGCTCCGCCGCGCGGTCCAGGGGACCCCGCCCGCTCAGGGCGCGTGACGGCGCGTGCACCGCACGTCCCCCTGCCCTGCTGCCCCGCGCCGCCCCAAGGCCCGAGGCCCGAGGCCCGAGGCCCGAGGCCCGAGGCCGCCGTCAGGTGGACTCGGCGGTGGTGGAAGGGCTCCTCACCCTCACCCCTCCCCCTGCAGGCGCGGTCCCCACGGCACCGAGCCGCTGGCCTCTCGACGGGTGTCCCTGTTCCCACGCTCGTCGCGCACCCAAGCACGCTTCCTACCTGTGGAACAGCAACCACACGCCGGTCTGCCTGGCGAGCCGGCGCCCGTTTACGGCCTGGAAGGCTCGAGGAGCAACTTCATCTCATCGTTCCTATGGAATGATGAAGCGCCTCCTGTGAGCCTGTCCGGCTGATGGACCGGCGCGCTGCCCACGCACTTCTGGACCTGGGGCTGGTATACTGCCAGACACCCCCTGCCCCAGGAGCGCCGATGCGTCCCACAGCCCTCAGCCTGCTCAGCCTGCTCCTGACCCTGGCCCCGCTCTCGCTCGGCGTGAGCTGCGTCACCGAGGAGGATGTCACCGCGCCTGAGCCAGGTCCCGCCGCGGACTACCCCTCCGAGGTGCTCCCAGCGGACTGCGCCTACGACCTCGCCAACTGCCTCGATCAGGGCCTGCCAGACGCGCAGTGCTACGGCGCCTACGAGGCCTGCGCCAGCGGGTGGGCCCCCGACGAGGGCCCCGCGCCGGACGACTGCGACCAGCGCTTCGAGCAGTGCCTCGGTGAGGGCCTGCCCCCAGAGGTCTGCGAGCAGGACCTCCGCGCCTGCTACGACAGCACCACCCCGCAAGACGAGCCCTGGGACCCAGCGCTGGACTGCGAGCTAGGGCTCCACGAGTGCCTGGAGCAGGGCGTGGCCCCCGAGGCCTGCGCGTGGGAATTCGAGGTCTGCCTCACCGGGGACCCCACCCACGACCCAGAGGCCTGCGACCAGCGCTTCGAGCAGTGCCTCGGTGAGGGCCTGCCCCCCGAGGTCTGCGAGCAGGACCTCCGCGCCTGCTACGACAGCACCGAGCCGCAAGACGAGCCCTGGGACCCAGCGCTGGACTGCGAGCTAGGGCTCCACGAGTGCCTGGAGCAGGGCGCAGCCCCCGACCAGTGCGAGGGCGAGTTCGCGGCCTGCCTCGACGGCCTGCCGCAGAGTGACCCCTGGGACCCAGCGCAGAACTGCGAGCGCAGCTTCGACGCGTGCCTGACCAGCGGCCTCGATCCCCGCGCCTGCGAGCAGGAGCTGGAGACCTGCCTCGACGGGCAGGAGCCCGGAGACCAGGACGGGCCCTGGTACCCCGAGCAGGACTGCGAGGTGCAGCTCCGCGACTGTCTGGACGCCGGCGGGGACCCCCAGGCCTGCGAGCAGCGCCTGGAGATCTGCCTGGAGGGCCTCTACCCCGACGAGGACCCCGTGCCAGAGCGCGCGTGTGAGCTGCTGCTCGACGACTGCCTCGCCTCGGGGCGCGACCCGCAGCGCTGCGAGGAGGCCTATCAGCGCTGCCTCCCGGTCGAGCCAGAGGGGGACCCCTGCGTGCTCCTGTTCGAGGACTGCGTCGACCTGGGCGTGAGCCCCGAGACCTGCGCGGTGGTGCTCGGCGAGTGCCTCAGCGCCCAGTCCGACAGCCAGGCTGAGATCTGCGAGGACCAGCTGCAGACCTGCCTGGACGCCGGCCTGTCGGTGGGCTTCTGCTCGGCAGGCTACTCGGACTGCATGGCGGGCTGAGGCGCTGGAGCGCGATCCCTGTGAACCGGGCGCGCGCCCCGTTTTTCCATCCGCCTTGCCCCCCAGGCGTGTGAAGATACGCTCGTCGCGCAGCCCGGAGAACCCATGGTCCGCCTCAGCCCCTTCCTGATCTCGCTCCTCATCGCCTGCAACACCACCCAGGACACCGTCGACACAGGCCCTGTGGACGCGACCGGGCCGGCGATCCCGACGATCCTCTCAGCCGCACCCGCCGCCAAGGCCAACGAGAACCACCCCCTGCTGAGCGGGGACGCGCAGGCACACGTCGACGTGACCCTCTACGCGGACGCGGACTGCACCACGGCCCTGGGCTCGGCCAACACCGGGGTGTTCGACACCTTCACGGTAGAGATCACCGTGGAGGACAACAGCATCAACACCCTCTATGCGGACGCGACCGACGAGAACGGCAAGCGCTCCCGCTGCTCCTTCGACCCCTTCGTCTACATCGAGGACAGCGCCCTCCCCGAGGTCCCGGCGCTGGTCGACACCGTCCCGATCTCCCCCGCCGACGCCAACCTCCCCCTGGTGCGGGGAACCGGCGAGTCGGAGACCGTCATCCACGTGTACAGCGACAGCGCCTGCACCGAGCTGCTCGACTCGACCCTCTGCGTCGACGGGGCCTGGGAGCTGCGGGTCTACCTCGCCGACAACACCACCACAGCCCTCTACGCCAACGCCGAGGACGACGCGGGGAACCTCTCCGGCTGCAGCCGCGACAGCGTCAGCTACGAGGAGGACAGCCAGGACCCGGCGGTGCCCACGCTGACCGGCACAGACCCGCGCTCGCCGAGCAGCAGCCCCACCCTGGCGCTGCTGGGCACCACCGATCCCTTCGCGGCGGTGTCGGTCTACACGGACGCCGCCTGCACCGCGCTGATCGGGGAGGGCGAGGCAGACGACGCCGGCGCCTTCGCGGTGGCGGTCACGGTCCCCAGCGACCAGACCACGGCGCTCTACGCCCGCGCGATCGACCTGGCGGACAACGTCTCCCCCTGCGCGGGTCCGCTGCCGTACCGGCACGACAGCCTGGCCCCCGCCGCGCCAATCCTCTCCCGCACCGAGCCGGCCTCGCCCAGCCCGGAGAACGAGCCCGAGCTGATGGGCTACGCAGAGCCTGGCGCCACGGTGAACCTCTACTCCGACGCCTGCGCCAGCCTCCTCGACAGCGCCACCGCCGACAGCGACGGCGCCTTCACCTTCGAGCTCTCAGTCGCGGACGGGAGCGCCTCCTCCTTCCAGGCCGACGCGACCGACGAAGCAGGGAACACCTCGAGCTGCTCCGCGCCGCTGACCTACACCGACTCCGGCGCCTGGGAGGCGCTGACTGTCATCTGGCTGCGCCCCGACGACCGGCCCGCCAGGGTCGAGACCGGCGACACCCTCCCCATCGACCTGAAGCTCGGGATCCCAGCGGGCTCGACCCCCGAGGTGAGCTGGGAGCTGGTGGACGGGGAGGGCGCGCTCGACGACCCCAGCCTGGAGGACCCCACCTACACCGCCCCCAGCAGCCCCGGCCAAGCCCTGCTCCGCGTCACCGTCGCGGACGGGATCGACACCTTGGTCCGGGAGCTGTTGGTCTCGGTGGAGCCGCCGATGGGCACCTGGTGGGACCTGGCGACGGAGCTGTCGGACGTGGACCCCGACCGGATCGACCTGGGGGTGTCGCCCTACCGCACCCCGGTGGTGCTCAACCTGGACGCGACGATGGGCTACAACGTGCTCGATGGCATCGAGGTGATGGACAGCTTCCAACACCGGCTGGGCGACCGCCCTATGGGGGAGGTCTACTACCAGGCCGACAAATCCGCGGTGAGCCTGGCGATGGCCCCGGACGGGACGCCCTGGGTGGCCTACTCCCACACCGAGGTCCCCACCGAGCCGGAGGAGGTGGCGCGGGTGATGCGCTGGGACGGCGAGGGCTGGGTGCTGGAGGCGGAGTTCCCCGAGTACCCGCTGGTCCGCTCTCTCCAGCTCACCTTCGACGGCGACGAGCCCTGGTTGGCGCTCCAGACCGAGGCCTCCGTCGCAGTGGTGACCCGCTCCGGCGGCGTGTGGTACCAGGCGGGCGACCTGATCCCCGGCAAGGACGACCACCACACCCCACACGAGGTGCGGATCGGGGTGCAGAGCGGGGAGGCGGTGGTCGCCTTTCAGAGCGAGAACACCCTGCTCAATTCCTCCGGCGCCGCCTGGCACCTCCCCTGGGGGGCGAGCGAGTGGGCGGAGCTAGGGGAGCTTGACACCAGCCTCTACGGCGTCTCGGACGTGGGCTTCAATTCGCGCGGGCAGGTGTTCGTGTCGCTCCTCGACGAGCGGGCGCCCCTGCGGACCCCCAAGGTGGTGATGTGGGACGGCGCGCGCTGGATCGACTACGGCTTCCTCTACGTCTACGCGACGGAAGAGGTCGACAACAGCGGCCAGGTGCGGATGACGATCGACGAGGACGACCACCTGTACGCCGTGGTGGGGACCTCGGTGTACCGCTCCGAGGCGGACAGGTCGTGGACGCAGCTAGGCGGGCAGCGCTTCGGCCCGATCGACTTCTTCTCCTACCAGATGTCCGACGTGGGTCTGATCGAGCAGGGGGGTTCCCGGCTGGTGTACGTCGCCTACCCGCAAGACGTGGGGGGAGGGGTGGGGCACACCGCCGTCGCCGCGATTCGCGTGGAGTAGCCAGCCAGCGAGCGGGCTACTTCGGTATATGGCTAAAGAATAACATGGTTCGGTGCTGTGGAATGAGTGACAATGAGTCATAGCCTACTCGGAGGTGCTGCGTGCGAAAGTCTGAGATGCTGAGAGACGGGACTGAGATCATCCTGCGGGACTACACCCCCGCAGACATGGATGCGTCGTACCGCTTCTACCAGCGGCTGGCCCCCGAAGAGCGGGCCTATATGCGCATCGACGTGACCCGGCGCGACGTGCTCGAGCGGCAATTCCGCGACGTGGCCGAGGGCCGGGCGGTGCGCCTGGTGGCGATGGCCGGTGACGAGCTGGTGGGCACAGGCGTGGTGGAGCTCTCGCCCATCTCCTGGGACAGCCACAGGGGTGAGCTGCGCCTCAGCGTCGCGCCCGAGTACCGCAACAAGGGGCTCGGCAGGAAGCTGGTCACCGAGCTGTTCCGCGAGGCCAAGGAGCGCGGGGTCCAGAAGGCGGTGGCTCGCTTCATGCCCGAGCAGGGCGCGATCCGCGGCCTGCTGGAGCACCTGGGCTGGCACATGGACGCGGTGCTGCCAGGCTTCGTGCGAGACCAGACCGGCACCTCCCACGACCAGGTGGTCATGAGCTGCACGATGGACGAGTGCTGGGAGGAGCTGCAGGGCTACTACTCCAGCGATGACTGGCCCGACGGCTGATCCACCGGCGCCCTCGCGCGGCGCGCCAGAGACCTCCTCGGCGCGCCGCTCCCGCCTGTCAGGCAGATACTACGGCACCGCTCCGCGGCAGCGGCCCCTCCTCGATGCCTGTAGACGATCGGCGCCGTGGTCGCAGCCCCCGATCCTCCCAGACCTCCACCGGGGGGGCCCGGACGTCCGTTGTCACCGGGTGGGCGCCTTGGCCGAGACCCCTCGCGCGCGCGACGGGGCACGGGCCCATCAGGCAGGAAGTGCGGTCTGAGCACACAGAGTCGTGGAACCACCCGCTTGTCCGAGGCTCGCCGTGACCCAGCGCCCGGCGCGGAGAGCGAGGCATGCGCCGATAAGGCTGGTTCGTTCGTGTCAGCACCCGGCCGCGACGCTCCACGGCCGTGGCGGGGGATGCGAGGGCCTGCTGAGCCCGAGCCGATCGGTCACCATGATCGTACTGTCGTCTATAGTGAAGGCTCCGCCAGTCGAATCGACGGCTATCGCAAGCAGCAGACCGACGCAGCAGCCGGACACGCTCCCAGGAAGCGCTCCATCCTTCCATAGGAACCCTCCGATGAAGTCGCTCGTCGAACCTTCCAGACGGTGAGCCGGCGCCAGGGCGCCAGGCATGTCGGCACGTGACCGCCGTTTTCTTTGGAGGAAGCTCGTTTTTGTACGCGACAAGCGTAAAAAGAAGCCCCCCCCGCCGAGAGGCCATCGGACCGCTGCCCGCGACGGACCCGCCTGCCCGAGCGGCGGTCCCTCGCTGAGGTCGTGCCGCGCGCCTACCGGCGGCTGCCCGACGGGTCCTGAGCACAGCGAGGTCGAGAGGCTCGTTGGTGGCGATCGCTAGGCGGCAGAGAAGGGAGGACGCCGGCGGAGGCCTCCCTCGTCAGGGCCGACCGCCCATGCCCCCGCGCCGCCAGCGCGGCAGGGTCCTCCGGGCCAGGATGAGGAGGAACCCCCTCCTGGCCCTGGACCTCGCCTGGCGCTTCGCTACCTCGTCCACAGGAGGCAGCACCTGGTGCGCAGGTGGCCACTCCGGCCGGGAAGACGAGATCGGCACCCCCGAGCGCGGCCTCCGCCCCGAGCCTGCCTGGGGGTCCCCGGTAGGCCCCAATAGGGCGCGGGGGCGTCGCCTCGCCGGCGCGCAACGGGTTAGCCTGAGGGACCCGCTCTCCCCTCCGTGCCAAGGAGCTCTCCATGTCCCTCTCGCTCTCCGGCGTCCACACCGCCCTCATCACCCCCTTCCGCGAGGACGGCAGCGTCGACTTCACGGCCTATGAGCGCCTCTGCCAGCGGCAGGTGGACGCTGGGGTCCACGGGCTCGTGGTCGCGGGGACCACCGGCGAGGCCCCCACCCTCACCGAGGCAGAGTACGATCAGCTCGTCCGCATCGCGGTGGGCGTCGGACAGGGCGTGGTGCCTGTCACCGCGGGTGTGGGCACCAACAACACCGTCAGCACCGTGGCCAAGCTGGAGCGCGCGGCGCAGCTCGGGGCCAACGCCGGCCTGCTCGTCTTCCCCTACTACAACAAGCCAAACCCCCGCGGCCTGCGCGCCCACGTGGCCGAGGCCGACAAGGTGGGCCTGCCCTTCGTGCTGTACCACGTCCCCGGCCGCACCGGGCAGCGCCTCCCCGCCCCGCTGCTCGCTGAGCTGGCTCAGTCCCCCGGGGTCATCGCGATCAAGGAGGCCACGGGCGACATCCGCTATGGCGGGGATCTCATGGCCCGCACCGACAAGCCCGTTCTGTCCGGCGATGACTTCACCTTCCTCTCGCTGCTGGCGATGGGGGGCGCGGGCGTGATCTCGGTGCTGTCCAACGTCGCCCCGGTGCAGACGGTGGAGATCTGGGACGCCTGGGCCGACGGCGACACCGAGCTGGCCACCCAGGGCATGTACCGCCTGTGGGACCTGATCGACTTCCTCTTCACCGACAGCAACCCCGTGCCCGCCAAGGCGGCGATGGCGGCCCTCGGCCTCTCCACCCCCACCGTGCGCCTGCCCCTCGGGGAGTACAGCGGCCCCTCCCCCGCGCCCATCCTGGCCAAGCTCGGGATGCTCGGATGAGGATCGCGGTGATCGGCGCGGCGGGGCGCATGGGCCGCCTGCTGCTGGGCGAGGTGCTCGCAGCGGAGGACCTGGAGCTAGTGGCCGCCTGTGACCGAGCTGAGAGCGGGCTGATCGGCACCCCCGCCGGTGCCCTGGTGGGCCGACAGGGGGGCGTGCCCCTCAGCGCGGTCTCTGCCGAGGCCCTCGCCGCCGCCGAGGTGGTGGTGGACTTCTCGCTCCCGGACGGCCTCGCCGCCACCCTGGACGCCCTGGGCGGGCAGGCCCTGGTCACGGGCACCACCGGGCTCCCAGCGGCCCTCGCGGAGCGGCTGACCGATCGCGCGGGGGTGGCCCCTGTGGTCGCCGCGGCGAACTTCTCCACTGGCGTCACCTTGCTCCTAGACCTAGTGGAGCGCGCGGCCCACGCCCTGCCCGACGCGGACGTCGAGATCGTCGAGACCCACCACCGCCTCAAGCAGGACGCCCCCTCCGGCACCGCCCTGGCCCTGGGCGAGGCGGTGGCGGACGGGCGCGCGGTCCACCTGGCGGAGGTGGCGGTCCACGGGCGGTCCGGCCACACCGGCGTCCGGCCCGCGGGCGAGGTGGGCTTCCACGCGCTCCGGGGCGGTGACGTGGTGGGCGAGCACCAGGTGTGGCTCATCGCCCAAGGCGAGCGGCTCTCCCTCGGGCACGTGGCCCACTCGCGCCTCACCTTCGTCATGGGCGCCCTCCGCGCCGCGCGCTGGGTCTCGGGCAGGGCCCCAGGCCGCTACGCCATGCGGGACGTGCTGGGGCTCTAGCCAGCAGGCACCCGGGGGCGGCGGCCCGTGCGACGCGAGAGGAGGTCCCTCGCCTCCCTCCCTGGGCGGCTCGCAGGACACTACGTGGACCTGACCCTTCCCCTCGGCATCGGCTGGTCCTTCTGACGCGTTCGTTCCGGCATCCATAAGACCCGGCCGCGCCCGGTCACCGCGCTCGCCAGGCTGGCGCATCGGCAACACCGCTGTATCCTCGGGGCGTGCCCCCGAGGAGTATCGGTCGTGGTCCGCTGATCCTGGCAAACCGCGCGCCCCACGACCGCCCCCGGAGGGTGGTGGTGATCGCACGCGGCCCCACGCGCGATCGGACCTAGCCTGCGACCGCGGAGGTGGCGCATGTCGGGCGGTCGATCGGTCTCAGAGGGCCGCGGTCCCCGTCAGACCGCTCGAAGACCACCGTCGGCGTCAACACCAGGCCTCGGGCTCGTCCGCTCAGGCGGGTCACCCGGTCAGTCCGTCCAGCCGTCCCGGCGCCTCAGCTCCGCCACCACCCCGTCGTCGACGTAGACCTCTACCCGGAACAGGTCGATCGCCTTGCCCTCGGTCTTGGAGCCGGGGCGCCACACCAGCAGGGAATCGTCCGGCTGCAGCTCGAAGCGGTAGGTGAACAGCTCAGAGCGCTGCGCCGGTCGACCGGTGAGGCGCTTGCGGTCGTGGGGGTTGCCCCAGGCCATGAACACCTGGTCCTGCGCCCAGCCCTCGTGGACCTCACCCGCGATCATCTGGTCGCGGACGCTCTGATCGTACTGGTAGAAGCGCTCCCACAGGCCCGCCTCCTTGAGCCAGGCGTCGCGCTCCTCCTCGGTCTTGTTCTTGAGGTAGGCCTTCTCGTCCGCCTTCTCCATATAGACCTTGAGGGCGTTGTAGTGCCCCAGCTCCGTCTGCGACAGGCGCTTGGTGGAGGGGGAACAGGCCGCGAGGAGCAGGGCGAGGATCAGGGCAGTGCGCATGGGTCAACCTCCGTCCGAGGGGCCCCCGATAACGCACTCCGACCGGTCCGACACCTCGCCCGCCAGCCGCACCCCGTCCCGGTGGGCCCACCCCCTCGCCCCATCCCCCGACCGGAGCAGGAGCCACTCGCCCCGCGCCCCGTCGGTGCGCACCTCGCTGCCAGCCGGCAGCGTCCCTGTGGCCGCGGCGCCAGCGGCAGGCTCGGCGCGCAGCACCGCCTCTCGGTCCACCACCACCGCCACGGGGTGACGCACCTGCACCCAGGCCGCGTGGATCCCGACCAGCCCCAGCGCCAGCCCCAGCCCTCCCACCAGGGCCCAAGCGCGCGCCCGGACCCGGCCGGCCCGCCAGCGGCCGACCAGCGCCGAGGCCACCCCGAGCAGGACCGCACCCAGGCCGCCCACCTCGCCGGGGGTCACCAGCGCCAGCCACCCCACCGCGGGCCCCACCGGCGCGGGCACCCCCTCCAGCCTGGCCCTGGCCAGGGCGAGGTTGTGGGCCACGTCGGGATCTCGGGGGCTGCGAGCCCTCGCCGCACGCCACGCGGCCAGGGCGCGGGGGGCGTCGCCCTCGCGGTACCAAGCCACCCCCAGGTTATAGTCGATCGCCGCCGAGACCAGCGGCGAGGTCGCGGCGTCGCACCAGCGGGCCCTCGCCCCCGGCACGTCGCCCTCGGCCATCCGCGCGGCGCCCTGGCGGACGATCTCCCGCCCCGGCATCCGCGTGGCCAGGGTGGCGGCCAGCCCGAGCGAGAGGGCGATCGCGATCCACCTGCCCCTCACCGGCCCTCCAGCCCGCGCACCGCCTGGCGCGCCTGCTCCACCTCGTCCGCCCCCAGCTCCGCGCCCCCGTAGCGGACCCTGTCCAGGGCCCGCAGGGCAGACTCCACCTGCCCGCGCAGGGGCTCATCCAGCCCGGCCGCGGCGGCCCGTCGGTCCAGCGACGCGGCGCTGCCCCCTCCCCTGACGGCCAGCGCCTCGCGCAGGGCGCCCTCCAGCAGCGCGGCGCGCTCCAGCGGATCCTCCGGCAGCCTGGCGATCCGCTGCGAGGGCCCAGGGGCCACCTCCAGCGCCCTCCGCCGCTCCCGCAGGCGCTCCCAGCCGGTGAGGCCCAGCAGGCCCAGCCCCGGCGCCGCGGCGAGGGCCACCAGCCAGCCTAGGTAGGGGTCCAGCGCCACCGCGAAGGCCGGCCCTACCAGCTTCTCACCCGCGATGTCCCGCACCTCGGGGCCCGCCGCCTGCCCAGGTGCGGCGCCGAAGGACTCCACCGCGGCCTCGCCCTCGGCGCCGGCCTGCACCTCAATCGGCGGCACCTCGACCCTGTGGGTCAGGTAGCGGCCCTGGGTAGGGGAGAAGGTGATCAGCTCCAGGGGCGGAAAGGCGAGGGTGCCCTCCGCGGTGGGGACGATCACCTGGGTCAGCTCCCCCGCGGCCTGGTAGCGCCCGTCACGCACCTGCGCCCCGGTCCTGGGGCTGCTCTGATAGACGCGCGCCCCATCCACCGCCTCCAGCGGGGGCAGCTCGAAGCCCTCCAGGGTGCCGTCGCCCTGCACCGTCACCACCCAGTTCACGGAGTCCCCCACCGAGACCTGGGTTTTGTCGGCCTGAGCGGCGAATTCGAAGTCTCCCACCAGCCCGGTGAAGCCCGCGGGGGCGGGGGGCAGCGCCCTCACCGCCAGCGGGGCGGAGTCGGTGACCAGCGACTCGGTGCGGGAGGGGGTCATCATCCGGAAGGGGTCAAAGGGGTCCCTGCCCCTGCCCTTCGCGCGGTCTGCAAGAGAGATCCTGACCATCGCCCCGTCCAGCCCCAGGTCCCCGCGCTGGCTCGCCACCAGGGGGATGAAGCTCTCGTCCACCGCCATGGGCCCTAGCTCGTCCTCCAGCGCGTAGCGGGACCTGGGCCGGTCCCCCTCGCGGGGGGCGACCAGCCCGTCCAGCTCGGGGAGGGTCCACTGGGACTCCAGCACCTCGACCCTGGCGCGCAGGCGGTAGCGCAGCACGACCACCTGCCCCACCCAGGCCTCCTCGGGGAGGAAGGCGAGGTCGGCGACGTAGGGACGATCCGGCGTCTCGGGCCTGGGCCCCACCGTGAGCCGCACCACACGCGACGCGAGGGGCTGCCCGGCCACCTGTACCGGCACCGGCCCCAGGGTGTACTCCCCCTCCGCCACCGCCTTGAGTTGGTACTGGAAGCGCACCATCCTCGACACCTTGAAGTTGACCGAGGTGGTCTGCTGGCTCTGGGACTGGTAGTGGACCTCCAGGCCCGGCGGGGCGCTGATCTGTGGGACGCCATCGGGCTTTCCGTCGATCACGTCGAGGGTGAGCGCCACCACCTGGCCCTCGACCAGCTCGCGGGTCGCCACCGAGAGGTCCACCCGGGCGGCGAGGGCGGGAGAGGCCCACCACAGCACCGCCAGGAGCATCCAGAGCTGCCTCACCATGTCTTCTCTCCTCGCTTGCGGCCTGGCACCACCACCTGAGGGCGCCCCTCCTCCACCCCTTCGAGGAGGCGCAGGGCCTGCGCGGGGCTCATCTCGCCCTCAGGCACCTCCCCCTCCTCTGCGAGGGGCGTCTGCTCGCCCTCGCCGGACTGCACGTCCTCCAGCGAGAGCGGCTCGCCCTCGCCCTCCTCCCCCGGCTCGCCCTGTGGGTCGCCCTGCTGGCCCTGCTGGCCCTGCTCGCCCTGCTCGCCCTGCTGGCCCTGCTCGCCCTGCTGGCCCTGCTGGCCCTGCTGGCCCTGATCGCCCTGCTGGCCCTGCTCGCCCTGCTCGCCCTGCTCGCCCTGCTCGCCCTGCTGGCCCTGCTCGCCCTGCTCGCCCTGCTCGCCCTGCTCGCCCTGCTCGCCCTGCTGGCCCTGCTCGCCCTGCTGGCCCTGCTGGCCCTGATCGCCCTGGTCGCCCTGCTGCTGCTCGCGCTGCTGCTGCTGCTGGCGCCGGGCGCTCAGCTCGCCCTGGAGCAGCTCCTTGTTGGCGAGGGCGCCCTGGTGCTCCGGCGCGCGGGCCAGCGCCTGGTCGTAGCGGGCGAGCGCCTCGTCGAGCCGCCCCGCGAGCCACTGGGCGTTACCGGCGTTGTAGAGGGTGTCGGCCCGTGGATCGAGGCGCGCGGCCGCGTCCCAAGCCCTGGCGGCGCCCTCGAAGTCCCCCGCCCGATACGAGGCCGCGCCCAGGCGGCTCCACACCTCGGGGTCGTCGGGGCTGTCCAGCGCCAGCTCCCTGAGCAGGCCCGCGGCGCGCCCGTACTCCCCCGCCCGGTAGGCCTGATCCGCCTCCAGCGGCGCCCCCGCCCGCGCAGGCCCCGCGGCCAGCAGGGCAGCCAGCGCCAGCCCCGCCGCACCCCAGCGGCGGCGCCCATCGCCGATCCAGGCCGAGAGCAGCAGCAGCCCCAGCCCCAGCCCCAGCGGCCACTGGAAGCCGGTGGTGCGGATCTCCTTGCGGACCACCCCGTTCTCGCCCGCCTCCAGCCGGCCCCGGATCTCCTCCCGGTAGAGGTCGTGCATGTCGTCGGCGGCGGGCACAGAGTGGACGAAGGCGCCCCCGCCGATCGAGGCGAGCTCCCGCAGCAGCTCGTCCGAGGGCCTGGTGAGCACCGTCTGCCCCGCCCGATCCTCCACCCAGGTGCCGTCCCCCTCGGGGATCGGCGCGGCCTCCAGCCCCACCCCCACGGTGAAGATGCGGACCCCCTCCCCGGAGACCTCCCGCGCCGCGGCGAGGGCGTCGTCGATCTCGTGGGCCTCACCGTCCGAAAAGAGGATGATCCCCTTGCCCGCCTCGCCCTCCACCGCGCTCAACAGGCGGGAGGAGGCCCGGAGCGCCTCGCCGAGCTCTGAGCCCTGGACCTGAAAGGTGCCGGTGTCCAGCTCATCGACCAGGGTGAGCAGGGCGCCCCGATCGCGCGAGAGGGGCATCCGGGGGTAGACCCCACCCGCGAAGATCACCAGCCCCACCCGATCGTCCTCCAGCACGTCCACCAGGTCGCGGATCTCCCGCCGCACCCGCTCCAGCCTGCTCGGCGACACGTCCTCTGCGTCCATCGACCGCGACAGGTCCACCGCGAGCACCAGGTCCACCCCTCGCTGCTCCAGCTCGAGGAATTCCACCCCCAGCAGGGGCTCGGCCAGGGCCGCCACCAGGGCGAGGAGCCCCACCACCGCGAGCAGATCGCGGGCGAGGCGCCTGCCCCTGGTCGCGGCGGGGAGCACCCGCAGGGCCATCTCGCCAGAGAAGGCGCGCCCCAGCCTGCGCCGGTGGGCCGCGCCCGCCAGGGCCATCACCACCGCCAAGAGCGCCACCGCCCCGGCCGCCAGCCACCAGATCGGCTGCGCCCAGCTCATGGTCCCCTCCTCAGCCAGGTGGCGCTCAGCAGGGCCTGCAGGACCAGGAGCGCCAACGCGGGGGTCAGGTAGTCCCGGTAGCGCTCCTCGTGCTCCACCACCTCGCGCACCTTCGCCGGGCTGGGCTCGAGCTGGTCGATGCTGTCGTAGATCGCCTCCAGGGTGCGGGTGTCGGTGGCGCGGAAGTACCTGCCGCCGGTGAGGGTCGCGACCTCCTGCAGGGAGGCCTCGTCCAGCCCGTTGTCGCCGCCGCCCCACCCGAACAGCCCCCGCCGGGTCTGCGCTGAGCCCACCCCTACGGTATACAGGCGGATGTCCAGCGCCGCGGCCATCTTCGCCGCCTCTGCCGGGGTGAAGCGCCCGGCGTTGCTCTGCCCGTCGGTGAGGAGGATCATCACCTTGCTCGGCGCGTCCAGCTCCTCCATCCGGCGGGAGCCCACCGCGATCGCGGTCCCGATCGCGGTCGCCCGCCCTCCCGCCATCCCGAGCTGCACCGACCGCAGCCCGGTGCCCAGGGTCTCGTGGTCCAGGGTCAGCGGCACGAAGGTGAAGGCCTCCTCGCCGAACAGCACCAGGCCGATGCGATCGTGGGGTCGCCCGTCGACAAAGCCTCCCACCACCGCCTTCGCGGCCTCCAGCCTGCTGGCAGAGCGCATCCCATCGCTGAAGTCCTCCTGCTCCATCGAGCCGGAGGTGTCGAGCAGCAGCAGGATGTCGAGCCCCTGCGACTCGACCACCGTGTCCGAGTGGGTGTAGCAGGGGCGGGCCAGGGCCAGCACCGCCAGGCTCAGGCCCACCAAGGTGAGGGCGCGGGGCACCCAGGCGAGCAGCAGGCGGAGGCTGAGGCGCCGCTCTCCCCAGACCAACCCCGGCACCGCGAGGCGGTTGATCCCGGTGAGCCAGGGCTGGGCGACCAGCGCCCACACCGGCAGCAGCAGCGCGAGGGCCCAGGGGGTCTCCCAGGTCATCCCGCCACCTCCACGCCAGCGTTCGGCCTGGTCGCGGCCACGAAGGCCCGCAGGTCCGCGTCGAGGTCCTGGAGGAACTCGGGCCCAGGGGCCTGCTCTGCGTACTTCACCCGGTCCGTAGCCCGCAGCAGGCGCTTGGCCCGGTGCAGGTTGGGCTCGGGCAGGTGCTGGAGCTGCCCCAGGTGGGCGAGGATCTCGCCGGTGGTCCACGACGCGGCGGGGAAGCGCAGCGAGGCCTCCGCGTAGACCCGGAACACCCGCGACACCGCCACCGCCTTGCCGTAGAGGTCGAGCGCCTCGTCGTCCCTGGCGCGCTCCCAGGCCCGGAGCGCCGCCACGTCGGGGGGCAGCGCGGCCTGTGGAGCCGCCGCCGGCGCCTCGCGCCGGAGCGCCCCGTAGCCCAGCAGCCCCAGGCTCCCCACCAGCGCCGCGCCCGCCCCGATCAGGAGCCACGGCGGCGCCCACATCGCGGGGGGCTCCACGATGTCGGCCAGCGCCCCCTGCCGCGGCGGCTCAACCCCTAAGTCCAGGTACAGGGGCTGGCTCTCCACCTGCTGCGCCCCGTCCCCCCAGCGCACCACCAAGGGCTCCACGATGTAGGAGCCAGCCTGGCCGGAGTAGCTGTAGCGCCTGGTGATCACCTGCTCGCCGCCCAGCGCCTCCACCCTACCCGCGCCCTCCTCGCGCAGGTCCAGGCCCAGCCCCTCGGGCTCCGAGAGGTCCAAAACCAGCCCCGCCGGCGCGGTCACCTGCACCACCAGCTGCCCCCCTACCTGGCTGGGGGCCCCGTCGAGCCAGGTCCGCACCGTCACCGGCGCGGCGGCGAGGGACAAGCACGCCCACAACAGCGGGATCATCGCCTCGCTCCCTGCGCGTGGAAGTGGCGCTGCAGCGCCACGAAGGGATCCTCCTCGGTGGAGAGGGCCAGGGTGCGGGCGCCCAGCCTCCGCAGGCGCTCCACCCTGGCCGCCACAGGGGCCCTGCCACGCCAGGTCCTCGCGTCCACCAGCCGCGCCCTGCCCGTCTCAGCGTCCACCACCTCCACCAGCCCTCCCAGCGCCGCCAGCCCCTCGTCGAGGGGGTCGTGGACCACCACCGCGTGGACCGTGTGGCGCCGGATCATCGGCCCCAGCACCCGCTCCCACGGGCCCCCGTCCAGGAAGTCGCTCACCAGCACCACCACCGCCCTGCGGCGCTGCACCTTGCCGAGGAAATGGAGGGCCTCGCTGAGATCGGTGCCTCGCCCCCCCGCGTGTGGCGCGTAGACCTCCTGCAGCATCGCCCAGACGTGCCCCCTGGTCTTCCGGGGTGGCAGCCAGGACTCGGCCCGGTCGGTGAAGGTGAGCAGCCCCACCTGGTCCCTGTTGCGCGCCCCGGCCCAGGCCAGGCCGCCCGCCACCCGCGCCATCTGCAGGCGACGGTCGGTGCCCCCGTCGCGCCCGCCGCTCCCCACCCTGGTCGATCCCGACACGTCCACCGCGAGCAGCACCGTGAGCTGCCGCTCCTCGCGGAAGACCTTGACGTAGGGGGCGTTGGCCCTGGCGGTCACCTTCCAGTCGATGTAGCGCACGTCATCGCCCGGCACGTAGGCGCGCACCTCCTCGAATTCCATGCCCCTGCCGCGCACCGCGGAGCGGTAGTCCCCCGCGAAGAGGGCGTCCACCACCCTCCCCGCGCGGATGTGCACCCGCCTCAGCTCTCGCAGCTCGGTCGCCGTCAGCACGGGGAACCTCCTTCCAGCACCGCGGAATTAGCTCCCCGGGCCGTCAACGGATGTCGACCTTGTCCAAGATCCGTCTCACCAGCTGCTCGGCGTCCAGCCCGTCGGCCTCTGCCTCGTAGGTGGGGAGGACCCTGTGGCGCAGCACGTCGAGCGCCACCGCCTTCACGTCCTCCGGGAGGGCGAAGCCGCGCCCGTCGAGGAAGGCGTGGGCGCGCGCCGTGGCGGCGAGGGCGATGCCGGCGCGGGGCGAGGCGCCCACCTCGATCGCCCGCTCCAGCTCCCGGTCCACCGTCCCCGGCGCGCGGGTGGCCCGCACCAGGCCCACGATGTAGCGCATCAGCACCTCGCTCACCTTCACCTGCCGGGTCAGCGCGCGCGCGCCCTCCAGCTCGGCCAGGGTGACGACCGGGCGGATCTCAGGGCGCCCCTCCCCCGAGCGCCGGATGATCTCCAGCTCCTCCTCCGCCGAGGGGTAGGCCACCCTCAGCTTGAGGGTGAAGCGGTCCACCTGCGCCTCGGGGAGCGGGTAGGTGCCCTCCTGCTCGATGGGGTTCTGGGTGGCGAGCACCAGGAAGGGGCGAGGCAGGGCCCAGGTCTGCTCCCCGAGGGTGACCTGCCGCTCCTGCATCGCCTCCAGCAGGGCGGACTGCACCTTGGCGGGGGCGCGGTTGATCTCATCCGCCAGGACGATGTTGGCGAAGATCGGCCCCTTGGAGGTGGAGAAGGTGCCGCTGGCTGGCTGATAGATCTGAGTGCCGATCAGGTCCGCCGGCAGCAGGTCCGGGGTGAACTGCACCCGCGCGAAGTCGAGGGCCAGGGCCTTGGCCAGGGCGTTGACCGCGGTGGTCTTGGCCAGCCCTGGGACCCCCTCGACCAGCACGTGCCCGTCGGCGAGCAGGCCGATAAGCAGCCCGTCGAGCATGGCCGTCTGCCCCACCAGGGCCTTGCCGACCTCCTCGCGGGCCTTGCTGATCACACCCGACACCTGGGCGATGCGCCCCTCCAGCTCCTCGACCTCCATCGTCAACCTCCGAACAGCTTGCGCCAGAAGCCGGGCTCCTGGCTGGGGTGGCCCTGAATGTCGGACAGCTTGCGGAGCAGCTCCTCCTCCTCAGCCGACAGCTTCTTGGGCACGTCGACCACCAGCTGCACGTGGTGGTCCCCGCGCCGCCCCGGAGAATTGACCCTAGGGGCGCCCTTGTTGCTCAGGCGGAACACCTTGCCCGAGGGGGTGCCGCGGGGCACCGCGAGGGTCTCCTCGCCGTGCACGGTAGGCACCTGGATGTCGCCGCCGAGGGCCATCAGCGCGTAGGGCACCGGCAGCTCGACGAAGGTGTCGTCGCCCTGCCGCTTGAACAGCTCGTGAGGCTGCACCCGGAGGGTGACGTACAGATCCCCCGGCTGCGCCCCTGGCTCCCCCGCCTCGCCCTTGCCGGCGAGGCGGAGCTGCATCCCGTTGTCCATCCCAGCGGGCAGCGTCACCTTCAGCCGCTCGGCCTTGCGCACCCTGCCGGAGCCGGCGCAGGCGGGGCAGCGATCCGCCGGCTCGATCACCTTGCCCTCGCCCCTGCACGAGGGACAGGCGGTGCGGATCCGGAGGAAGCCCTGCGCCTGGATGACCACCCCTTGTCCGCCGCAGGTGGTGCAGGTCTTGGCCGAGGCCCCCGCTTTGGCGCCGGTGCCACCGCAGGACTCGCAGTGGGCGTGGCGCATGACCTCCACCTCCTGCTTCACCCCCTGGATGGCCTCCATGAAGGGGACCTCCAGCCGCAGCTCCAGATCCTGCCCCTTGCGGGGCCCCCTGCGGCCACCGCCGCCGAAGCCACCGCCACCGCCGCCGAAGAGATCGCCGAAGATCCCCGAGAAGGCCGAGAAGATGTCGCCCATGTCCTGGAAGTGGGGCTCATAGCCCTGCCCCCGCAGCCCCTCGTGGCCGTACTGGTCGTAGATCTTGCGCTTCGCGTCGTCGGACAGCACCTCGTAGGCCTCAGAGGCCTCCTTGAACTTGGCCTCCGCCGAGGGATCGTCGGGGTTGCGGTCCGGGTGGAACTTGAGCGCGGCCTTGCGGTAGGCCTTCTTGATCTCGGGGCCTGCGGCGTCGCGGCTTACGCCGAGAACCTCGTAGAAATCGCGGGGCACTGAGAACTCCAACGGGCGGGGGGACTAAGGGAAAAGGCGCGAGCGGGGGGATCCCGGTCGCGCCCTCAGCGGCTCAGAGCGCGCGGCGCCTACGCGTCCTCGTAGACCGCATCGATGATGTCGTCGTCGCCGCCCTTGGGCGCGGCGCCGGCCGACGCACCGGGCGCGGCGCCGGGGGCGGCACCCTCACCGGAGGCCTGGTACATGATCTCGGCGAGCTTGTGCGAGGCCTTGGTGAGCTCCTCGATGGCGGCCTTGATCTTGTCGACGTTGTCCGAGTCGAGCGCCGCCTTGGCGCCGGTGAGCGCGGTCTCAACCTTGCCCTTCTCCTCGGCGGGGAGCTTGGACCCGTGCTCGGTCATCAGCTTCTCGGTCTGATAGACGAGGTTGTCGAGGTTGTTGCGCTGCTCGATGATCTCGCGGCGGAGGCGGTCGGCCTCTGCGTGCTGCGCGCCTTCCTTGACCAGCTTGTCGATGTCGGACTGGCTCAGGCCGGACTGGGCCTCGATGGTGATGTGCTGCTGGCGCTGGGTGGCCTTGTCCTTCGCGCGCACCGACAGGATGCCGTTGGCGTCGATGTCGAAGGTGACCTCGATCTGGGGCATGCCGCGGGGGGCGGCGGGGATGCCGTCCAGGCGGAACTGGCCGATCAGCTTGTTGTCGCGCGCCATCTGACGCTCGCCCTGGAAGACGAACACGTCCACCGCCGACTGGTTGTCGGCCGCGGTGGAGAACACCTCGGTCTTGGACGAGGGGATGGTGGTGTTGCGCTTGATGAGGTTGGTCATCACGCCGCCGAGGGTCTCGATGCCCAGCGAGAGCGGGGTGACGTCGAGGAGCAGCATCGAGTTGACGTCGCCGGAGAGCACACCGCCCTGGATCGCCGCGCCGATGGCCACCACCTCGTCGGGGTTCACCGACCGGTTGGGCTCCTGCGCGAAGAGCTCCTTGACCTTGCGCTGCACCATAGGGATGCGGGTGGAGCCGCCCACCAGGAGCACCTGCTTGATCTCGGAGGTGGAGACGCCGGCGTCCTTGATGGCCTTGCGGCAGGGCTCCAGGGAGCGGTCGACCAGGGGCTCGATCAGGCGCTCGAATTCCGGGCGCTTGAGGGTGACCTGGAGGTGCTTGGGCCCGGTGGCGTCTGCGGTGAGGAAGGGCAGGTTGATCTCGGTCTGGCCCGCGGTGGACAGCTCGATCTTGGCCTTCTCAGCGGCCTCCTTGAGGCGCTGGAGCACCATCTTCTGGCTGGTGACGTCGATGCCGGTGTCCTTCTTGAAGGTGTCGACCAGCCAGTGCATCACCACCTGATCGATGTCGTCACCGCCGAGCATGGTGTCGCCGTTGGTCGCCTTCACCTCGACCACGTCGTCACCCACCTCGAGGATCGAGATGTCGAAGGTGCCACCGCCGAAGTCGTACACCGCGATCAGCTCGTCCTTGCCAGTCTCCATGCCGTAGGCGAGGGCGGCCGCGGTGGGCTCGTTGATGATGCGCTTCACGTCGAGGCCCGCGATGCGCCCGGCGTCCTTGGTGGCCTGGCGCTGAGCGTCGTTGAAGTACGCGGGGACGGTGATCACCGCCTCGGTGACCGGCTGCCCCAGGTAGGCCTCGGCCTGGGCCTTCAGCTTCTGGAGGACCATCGCCGAGATCTCGGGAGGGGAGTAGTCGCGGCCCTGGACGCGGATGCGGCACCCGCCGCCGTCCGCCGGGACGACCGCGTAGGGGAGGGTCTTGATCTCGCCCTCTGCCTCTGCGAAGCGGCGGCCGATGAGGCGCTTGGCGGAGAAGACGGTGTTCTCGGGGTTGGTGATCGCCTGACGGCGGGCGACCACGCCCACCAGGCGCTCGCCGTCCTTGGTGAAGGACACCACGGACGG
Organism: Deltaproteobacteria bacterium; assembly: GCA_016938035.1. Taxonomy (GTDB): domain Bacteria; phylum Myxococcota_A; class UBA796; order UBA796; genus JAFGVK01. Next base: position 22,112 of record JAFGVK010000103.1, read on the forward strand.
CGTGGTGCGCGCGCCCTCTTCGTTCACGATCACGGTGGGCTTGTCGCCCTCCATCACAGACACCACGGAGTTGGTGGTGCCGAGGTCGATTCCGATGATCTTGCCCATGCTCTGTCTCCCTGACCGCGCGGTGCCGGCGGCGTGAAGCGAATTGATTTCCGTTAGTCGTCGAGGGGCCCGTCCGGGCGTTCGGCGGCAAGCTAAGCGCGAGCCTCGGAGCGTCAAGCGTCCGGCGGGGAACTCTGCCGGACAGGATCCTCGCTACGCCAGCAAGGTAGGGACCAGGTGGGGCGCGGCAAGGGCCCCGCGCTGAGATCGCGCGGCCCAGGGAGGGGCCGGGGCGGGCAGTGGGGGACGGCACAGGAGGTCTCCCGCCGGACCGCTCACACCCCCCAAGTGGGGGCTGTCGGCGCGGCCCCTCGCGGGACGAGCACGCCCCGGCCTCGTCACTACGCGCGCCCCGTGCCTCGCGGGGGCCCACGCGGGCGCGGCCGGCGGTGCCCGCGCTGGCCCATCTCCCTGGTCCGCCAGGGGCCGCGCCGCGACGCAGCGCGCGCCCTGCCCCTCAGCCCAGCGGCTATCCCCCGGACCCACGCGGTCCGGCGCGCCACCCCATGGCCAAGGTCTGGCCGCCTGGCCCTGAGGAGCGGCGCGGCGCCTCTTGGACAGAAATGCGCACAATTCCCTACGTGCTGCAGACATAGCGCTCCGCCCAGAGAGAGGGCACGGTCCACCGCTCCTGGTGGCACAGCCCCCTCTGAACCCCCCGGGGTGCGCGGTGCCCACGAGCGCCCACTGGTGGAGCGCTGCGGTCGAGGGCCAAGAGGAAGGACGCGGGCGCTCGCTGGCGAGGGACGCGAGCGAGCGGCCAACAACGCCCGCAGCGTCCTGAGCCCCGCGATCCGGATCCCGTGGGCGGACGGAGCGCCTCCCTCTTGACGCCCCTCCGCTGGTGCCTACCCATGGCCCGCCGAGGGGCCGCCGCCCCTCACATCCCAAGAGGTGTCCCAATGATGTCCTTCCGTCCCCTTCAGGACCGCGTCCTCGTCAAGCGCCTCGACGCCGCTCAGCGCTCCACCGGAGGGCTGTTCCTCCCCGAGTCTGCCCAGGAGAAGCCCCAGCAGGCCAAGGTGATCGCGGTGGGCGAGGGCACGCGCGACGGCGACGCGCTCACGCCCCCCAGCGTCAAGGTGGGCGACACCGTCCTGTTCGGCAAGTTCACTGGCGAGAAGATCACCCTCGACGGGGTGGAGCACCTGATCCTCCGCGAGGCGGACCTTCTCGGCGTCATCGACTGATCCTCCCTCCCCTAGATCCTTCAGGAGTTCACCATGGCCAAGATCATCCAGTTCCGCGAGACCTCTCGTAAGGACGTCCTCGAGGGCATCACCACCCTCGCCCGCACCGTCTCCGCCACCCTCGGCCCCAAGGGCCGCAACGTGGTGCTGCAGCGCTCCTTCGGCGCGCCCCTGCTCACCAAGGACGGCGTCACCGTCGCCAAGGAGATCGAGTTCAAGAACCGCTTCCAGAACATGGGCGCCCAGATGGTGAAGGAGGTCGCCTCCAAGACCTCTGACGTGGCCGGCGACGGCACCACCACCGCCACCGTGCTCGCCGAGGCGATCTTCACCACCGGCTCCAAGCTGGTGGCCGCTGGCGCCAACCCGATGGAGATCAAGACCGGCATCGACGCCTCAGTGAAGGTGATCCTCGAGGACCTGCACGGTCAGGCCCGCCGCTCCGACACCCACGATCAGATCGCTCAGGTCGGCACCATCTCCGCCAACGGCGACACCGAGATCGGTGAGATCCTCGCCACCTGCATGGACAAGGTCGGCAAGGAGGGCGTGATCACCGTCGAGGAGGCCAAGGGCCTCGAGACCACCTACGACGTGGTCGAGGGCATGCAGTTCGACCGCGGCTACCTCTCCCCCTACTTCGTCACCGACGGAGAGCGGATGGAGGCGGTGCTCGAGAACCCCTACATTCTGGTCTACGAGAAGAAGCTCTCCTCGATGAAGGAGCTGCTCCCGGTCCTCGAGAAGGTGGCCGAGGCCAAGCGCCCCCTCCTGATCGTGGCTGAGGACGTGGACGGCGAGGCCCTCGCCGCGCTGGTGGTCAACAACCTCCGCAAGACCATGAGCGCCTGCGCGGTGAAGGCCCCCGGCTTCGGTGACCGCCGCAAGGCCATGCTCGGCGACATCGCCACCCTCACCGGCGCCCAGCCGGTGATGGAGGACCTCGGCGTCAAGCTCGAGACCCTCACCCTCAACGATCTCGGCACCGCCGAGCGCGTCGTGGTGAGCAAGGAGAACACCACCATCATCAACGGCAACGGCTCCCCCACCGAGCTGCGCGCCAGGGTCAAGCAGATCCGCACCCAGATGGAGGACACCACCTCCGACTACGACCGCGAGAAGCTCCAGGAGCGCCTCGCCAAGCTGGTCGGCGGCGTGGCGGTGGTCTACGTCGGGGCCGCGACCGAGGTCGCGATGAAGGAGAAGAAGGCCCGCGTGGAGGACGCCCTCAACGCGACCCGCGCCGCGGCGGAGCTCGGGGTGGTCGCCGGCGGCGGCGTGGCCCTCATCCGCGCCCAGCGCGCCCTCGACAAGCTCCAGCTCACCGGTGACGCGGCCTTCGGCGTGCAGATCATCCGCGAGGCCTGTGAGGCCCCCACCCGCGTCATCGCCCGCAACGCCGGCGAGGACGGGTCGATCATCGTGCACAAGGTGCGCGAGCTCGACGACTCCATCGGCTGGGACGCTCAGAACAACCGCTTCGGCGACATGTTCGAGTACGGCATCATCGACCCGGTCAAGGTGACGAGCACCGCGCTCACCAACGCGGCCTCCGTGGCGGGCATGCTGCTCACCACCGAGGCGATGATCGCCGAGCAGGACAACGACAAGGACGAGTAGTCCCTGTCCAGCCCTGGCTGACGCGGCCCGCGCTCTGGTCACAGGGGCGGGCCGCAGCGCTCAGGGGCGAGGCGCCCCCGGCGCGCCACCACGGCGCTCGGAGAGGCAGCCCCGCGCTACTCCCAGGTCCAGAGCTGGACGCCCTCCGCACCGGTCGCGAGCCAGCGCCCGCGCTGCGAGAAGGTGACCACGGTGATGCGCCGCTCAAAGGCCCGCACCAGATCGAACTGATCGCCCCGCACCCGCGCCTCCATCGGCGCCAGCGCCACCGCGCCGCCCCTGGTGCCCAGCGCGACCAGGTCGCCGTCCTTGTGCACGTCCCCCGCGGTGATGTCGGGGAGGCGCAGGGTGCGCGGGGAGCCGCCCGTCCTGGGCCACACCACCACCCCGGTGCCGGTCAACCCCAGCACAAAGCGCCCGGTGACCACCAGCCGGTGCTTGGTGGGCTCCACCGGAGGGAAGCGCACCGTCTTCCCGAAGCGCACCACCTGCAGGCCCGCCTCGGTGGCGCGCCCCAGGCAGAGGGAGTCCTCGTCCCCGAGGAAGGGGACCACCCGGTCCGGCAGGCGGATCTTCTTCTCCGGGCCGCCGATCTTGGCCGCGAGCATCATCCGCCCGTCCATGCTGTCGCCGGCGATGATGATCCGGTCCAGGTAGAAGAGCGCGTCCAGGTTCCCAAAGAAGGGGTGTTTCCCCTCCCCCAGCAGCTCAGTGCCCTCCATCACCCGCCAGGTGCCCGCCCGAGACACCGCCAGCAGGCGCTTCCCGTCCGGGCTCACCACCAGCAGCGAGATCTCGCCCAGGCCCTCGCCCAGAACCCTGGTACCCAGCACCGGATCGAGGTGGTGGAGGGTGCCCGCCTGATCCGCGATGTAGAGCTCAGCCTTCTTTGGCGACCACGCCATCGCCGTAGGGTGCTTGATCAGCGGCCGCAGCACCGCCTCAAGGCCCTTTCGGTCGTGCAAGTAGTGGGCGTCGTGTGTCTCTCGCATCCTTCGGAACCCGGATCCTCCCGCCCGTTATCTACCTGGACGGGAAATCAAGATAGCCCTCTTTTCCGCCGATGTGTAGAGGGCGATACAAGGCTTCACATCGCCGCGGGCGGCAGCGCCATGCGCTCCAGCAGCCGGGCCAGGATGTGGGCCTGGTACCACGCGTCGTAGTCGGCACGGTGTACCTTGCCCTGCTCCACTGGAGGCAGGTCGAGCAGCGCGTCGAGGCGCTCCTTGTGCGAGTCAAACCAGTGGACAGCGAGCACCCCCATCGCGAGGGCCTTGGTGTCGAGCGCCTTGTAGCCGAAGGGGTTGACGATCCCCTCGGCGTGGTAGGCCCAGTTCACGAAGGACCAGTCGAAGGGCGCGTTATGCCCCACAAAGACCGGCTTGGTGCCCGGCAGGGTCTGGGCCGTTACCCAGGCGCTCAGATCGAGCAGCGCCTGACGGCGGGCGGCGCCCTCTGCCCGCAGCCGGTCGAGATCCAGCCCGTTGACCTTCATCGCCCCCGCGTCGACCTTGGGGCCCTGGGGAGCGATCTCCACATACCAGGGCGCGCCGATCTCCAGCCCCTCCGCTGCGTGGTGGACGCGACACGCGCCGAGGGAGATCATGTCATAGTCCCCGGGCACGGGGCCGGAGCACTCAATGTCGACACAGAACCAGGTGGCGCGGGCCATGCGGTCTCCTCTTTTCTCGCGACCTAACGCGCTGGGGGGCCGGTGGTGAGGGTGCTGGAGCTGCTCGCCGCCCTCGCCGGGGTGGCGGTGATGGGGGCGGCGCTCGGGCCGCTGGAGGGGATCGGCACCGACCTGGCGCAGCACCGTGCCCTGCTCGCGGTGCTGCTGCTGCTGCCTCCGGCGGCTGTGGCGATAGGACGCCGGCGGGCGGTGGCCCTGTTCGGCGCGGCGCTTGCCGGGTGGAGCCTCGTGCTCGCGGCTGCGCTGCCCCTGCTGCTCCCGCCCCCCCTCGCCTCCACCGTCCTCCCCCAGCCGATGGTCACCAGCGCCCTCTGGGGAGAGCACGAGATCCCCCTCCCCTACGAGGGCGATGGCCGCAGGCTCACCCTCCCGATCACCTTCGAGCACCGGGGACACCAGCGCGAGACCTGGATGATGCTCGACACCGGCGCCACCTACACCACCCTCCCCCGCTCCGCCCTCGCCGCCCTGGGCATCAGGCTCGCCCCTGACGCCCCCACCCTCACCCTCCACACCGCCAACGGGGAACGCGAGGCGCGGATCACCCTGGTGGACCGGGTGTGGATCGGCGACCTCCCCCTCGACAACGTCGCGATCGCCACCTGCGAGGACTGCGCTGGCGACGAGGTCGAGGGGCTGCTCGGGCTCAACGTGGCGGGCCATTTCAACCTCAACATCGACGCGGACGCCCGCGAGGTGCTGTTCTCGGCCAGGGCCGACGTGGACCGGCTCCTCGACCTGCGGCCCTTCACCGAGGTGAGCGCGTCGGTGCGCCGGCTAGGGGAGGATCAGGGCGAGGCCTTCGTCGAGGTGGAGAACCGCTCCGACCGGGCGATGGGCAGGGTGGACGTGGAGCTGAGCTGCGGCGAGGCGGCCTGGACCGTCCCGGTAGAGGCGATCCCCCCTGGGGCCCGCGGCGCGGCCCACAGGTCCCTGGGACACCACACCCCGTGCGAGCGGTACAGGGTCCGCCCCCAGGGGGCGCGCTGGTGAGGGGCTCCCGCGGGCCCGGCGGCGCTGAGGCCGATCTCACCGACCGCCCAGAACGGTGCACCTCGTTTCGCTGCGAGGGTGCGGCGCCTCCTGTGCCGCGTTAGCTGGCGCGCAAACCGGAGGAACTCCCCCATGAGCAACGCTTTCATTCCCCGCGCACAGATCCACGCCTGGTCGGAGGACATCGGCAACAACACCGACGCCCACGCCGCAGCGCTCCCGCGCCTGCTGCGCTCGCAGCGCCGCCTCGGCCGCTTCATCGAGGAGAACCAGGAGAACCTCGATCCCAACACCGCGGGCGTCTCGTCCTACCTGGTGGGCGTGGTCGCGCGGATGTTCGAGCTCGCCGGCGGCCAGCTCAAGTCCGCCACCTGGGCACAGGTCCGCGAGGCGGAGGCCAAGGTGATGACCGCGGCCGCCGAGCTGCTCCCCTACGACGCGTCCTTCGCCGACCGCTTCCGCGCGGTGAGCTGGCGCTCGCAGCCCCACATCCTCGACGAGGCGATCTACTCCCTCTTCGAGCGGAAGCTGGAGGAGGGCGAGGAGGAGATCAACGTCCCTGAGTCCCTCAAGGTCTTCCTGCTCCTGTGGGTCGCCACCGAGGTGCTGGACCTGAATTGGAAGCCGGGCAAGGGCTTCGAGGGCGAGGCCGAGTACGCCTTCACCGCCATCGAGGCAGAGGCCTAGGGTGCGTCTCGCCGCGCTGATCACCCTGCTGGCCGGCTGTGGGGCCGACGACACCGGGTTTGTAGACGTGTCTCCCGACGCGCCGACGATCACCGACGGCCACGCCTGGTGCGCCACCTCTGGGGAGTCCTCCAACGTGACCTCCTGGTACGTGGAGCTGACCGGCGACGACCCCCAGGGCGTCGACACCCTGGAGCGAATGGGCGGGCTCCTGGCGGTCTACACCGCTGAGAGCCACAACGAGGTCTTCCGCGAGGACCTGCTGGTGTGCAGCGCCGAGGGCGCCTGTGTGGGCTCCTTCACCGAGGAGGCCTCGGGAGTGCTCTGCGCCAACCCGCAGAACTACACCCTGGAGGCCACCCTGTACGACCAGGACCAGAACGCCTCGCGGCCCTACACCCTGCCCATCGACTGAGAGTCCGGCGCCCCCAGGCGCGGTCCCGCAGCGCCGCGACTCGGCAGGTGAGCCCCTGTCACCGCCGTGGTGGTCGCGCTGGGCCCGCCGCTGGTGCGGCTCTCCAGCGTGCAGGGCCGTCGTCGGGGCTGCCTCCGGTCCTCACGCCCGGCGGTCCCTGGCGTGCGGGCCTCCGCCCCTGTACGGGCCAGAGGCCTCCGCTCGGGAGCACCGCGCCTGTCGCCACCCGCGGCGCGCGCAGCGCCTCTTGAGCAGCGGCGGGACCTAGATCCCGTCGAAGCTCGTCGCCTGGAGCCGGACCTCGCTCAGGGCGATCTTGCCGTTGCCACCCTCCCAGGTGTCGATCACCTTGACCCCGATCTGCCCCCACATCGAGCCGGTGAAGCCCTGCAGGGTGGGGAGGGAGAGGGTCTGAGCCCCCGCCTTGTTCTCGAGCACCATCCGATAGGGGCGGTCGTTGGCGGTGATCTCCAGGGTCTTGGGGCGGGTGTAGCCGTTGGGACCCGAGGTGAAGCTGAGGCCCGACACGCCGAAGCCGGAGGCCTCCACCGTGAAGGCGATGTCCGCGCCCTCACCGACCCAGAAGGTGCGCGCGTCCTGATCCACCAGATTGGACGCGGGGTGCCCCGCCTCGGCGGCAGGCTCCGCGATCAGCGCGGTGTAGACCTCCTCCGGCACCAGCTTCACCAACACCTCCGACACCGCCAGGGAGGGGAAGTCCTGGCCCTCGTAGACCTCGAGTACCGTGAGCTTCACCTTGCCGCCGGAGAACTCGCCGCCCACCGCGGTGTTGTCCAGCTCGATCTCCTGGGCGCCGATGCGATCCTCGAACTGCACCGTCTTCTCCAGCGCGACGTTCCCTGTGGCCTCGTCGGTCACCTCCAGCCGGACGCTCTTTAGGCGGGAGTAGTCCTGGAAGGTCTCCTCCGAGTCGGCCCAGCCGATCACCACCGAGAGCTTGTCGACGGTGGACTTGGGGATGTCGATCTCCAGCCACTCGCCCTTGTTCTCGTGCTCCGGGTCCACCATCCAGCAGGACTTCACGTCACCGTCCAGCGCGGCCCGAGCGTTCCAGTAGTTGTCACCCATGCGGTTGTCCTTCTTGAAGGACGAGGCCCTGTAGCCAGCCTGGGCGACGAGGGGGAGGAGCACGGCGGCGGAGATCAGGGCGGCGTGACGCATGGTTCACCAGGGGTTGGGGGCTCACTAAAGGGAACAGTGTATCCCCTTTCACCGGGGAGACCTCCTAGCCCCTGGGAGCCTTTACAGATTCCTTCCTAGAGCGCGCAGGATCGCCGCCTCTCCAGCGGTGAAGCTCACCACGGCACCGATCCGCAGGCCTCTCGACGCGTGTCCTTGTTCCTACGCTCGTCGCGCACACAAGTACGCTTCCTCCCTAGGGAACGGCGGTCACACGCCGATCTGCCTAGCGACTCGGCGCCCGTTTACAGTTTGGAAGATTCGACGAGCAACTTCATCTGATGATTCCTGTGGAATGATGTAGCGCTTC
>JAFGVK010000104.1 GCA_016938035.1 Deltaproteobacteria bacterium
CGATGACACAAAACCTGACGGCGCCGCGCAGGCCTCCACCGTCAGCAGCGGGCTCCCGTGACCGTCCCCGTCAGCGTCAGCGTACCATCGCGGCGCATCCAACGCGCCGAGGGTGGGGTACCCGTCGCAGTCCCGATCCAGGGCGTCACAGCGCTCCTCTGCGCCGGGGTGGACCTCTGGGAGCCCGTCGGCGCAGTCCTGGCTGTCGGCGATGAAGCCTGACGGCGCTGCGCAGGCCCTGAAGGCGGTGGCCGCGTCTCCGTAGCCGTCCCCGTCGCTGTCGGCGTACCAGGTGGGGGCGTCCAGCGCGTCCGCCTCGTCGACCGCGCCGTCGCAGTCATTGTCCAGGCCGTCCCCGCACCGCTCGCTCGCCCCGTAGTGGCTGTCAGCTTGGGCGTCGTCGCAGTCCCCCTCCCCCAGCACATAGCCGACAGGTACGTCGCAGGCGCGGAGGCTGACGGTGGCGTCGCCCCACCCGTCCCCATCCCCGTCCGCATACCAGGTGGGGGCGTCCACCGCCCCGGCGTCGGGGTTCCCATCGCAGTCGTTGTCCAGACCGTCGCAGACCTCCACCCCGTTAGGATTGACGCTGGGCTCGCTGTCGGCGCAGTCGCTCGCGTCTGCCACGAAGCCAGCGGGGGCGGCGCAGGCGCGCTGCTCAACACCCGCCGCGCCGTACCCGTCCCCGTCTGCGTCAGGGTGCCAGGCCGGGGCGCCCCGCAGGCTGTCATCCGCGTCGTCCAGCAGCCCGTCGCAGTCATTGTCCAGCCCGTCACACCGCTCCTCGGCGCCTGGGTGTACTGCGGCCCGAGCGTCATCGCAGTCGGTGGCCTCCTCGGTGTAGCCCTCGGGCGCGGCGCAGGCCACGCGAGACGCGGCGGCCAGGCCATAGCCGTCCCCGTCCCCGTCGAGGTAGTAGCGCTGCCCGTCGACCAGGCCGGGGTCTGCCTCGTCGGTCAGCCCATCGCAGTCGTTGTCGCCCCCGTCGCACACCTCCGCGGCCCCCGGCAACACCCCCGCGTCGCCGTCATCGCAGTCATCGCTCGACGCCACCGCCCCATCGGGGGCGACACATGCCAGCACCTCGGTGGTGGGATCGCCTCGACCGTCGTGATCCGCGTCGGTGTACCAGGCGGTCGCGTCGATCGCCCCGCCGTCCACGTCCCCGTCACAGTCGTCGTCGATCCCGTTGCACACCTCCTGCGCCCCGGGGTTCACCCGACCCGCGGCGTCATTGCAGTCGTGACAGGCCGAGTACCCGTCCCCATCCCCGTCGTCGTCCCCCACGCTCCCGTCGCAGTTGTAGTCCGAGGGGTCGGCGCAGTCGTCCTCGGTGGCGCCTGGGTGGAAGGCGGGGTCGTGGTCCTCACAGTCCCCCGCCTCCGCCACGTAGCCGGCGGGCTCCTCGCAGGCGCGCAGGGCGCTGCTCGCGTCCCCGTACCCGTCCCGGTCCACGTCGGCGTACCAGGAACGCGCGTCGGTGGCGTCTTCGTCGGTGTACCCGTCACAGTCGTTGTCCACCCCGTCGCACAGCTCCTCGGCGTTGGGGTGGATGTCGGGGTCGGTGTCGTCGCAGTCGTGCTCGACCCAGCCGTCCTGATCGAGGTCGGTGGGCTCCGCCTCCTGGGCCTCGCGGCAGCCAAACAGGGCGAGTGACAGGAGAGAGGCGAGGGACAAGCAGCGCATACTGGCTCCATAGGACGGGACCATACTAGCCGGTTTCGTCCAAGGTGGCGTCCCCTAGCCAAGGGGCGGCGCGCCCTGGTGGGTGCCACCGGGAGGCGCAGGGCCCGACTCACCCGCAGCGAGGTCCCGGCGGGCGCCGCAGAGAGGCCCGGGGACCCCTACCGCACCCAAGCGAGCTCCCGCCAGGAAATCCGGTCCGAGCGCACAACGCCGTGGAACCACCCGCTTGTTCGAGGCTCGACATGACCCAGCGCCCGGCGCGGAGCGCGAGGCACGCGCCGATAACGCTGGTTTGTCCCTGTTAGCACCCTGCCGCGACGCTCCACGGGCGCGGCGTGGGCTACAAGGGGCTGCTGAGCCCGAGCCGATCGGCCACGACTATCGCGACGTCGCCCATAGCGAAGAATCTGCCATGCGAATCGACGGATGTCGCAAGCAGGGGACGGAGGTATGGGGCGGATCTCCTGCCCGCCGGGCGCCACCGCCAGGCGCCGCCGAGGGGCGCCTCCTACCGCACCAGCAGCTCCACCTTGTGGGCGCCGCCCGAGGGCGCGGGCTGGCAGGGGTTGGGCTCCCCGCCCCAGCAGTAGGTGGTGCCCACCGCGTAGTACCAGTTGCCCAACGGGTTCAGCGTCCCGTCCAGGAGGCTGTGCTGCGTGAAGTAGGAGTGCTGCAGCCCCGCGGACCAGCCGTTGCTGGTGTAGGGGATGTGGATCGCGCTGTAACCCACGGGGGTGGCCCCGGCGGAGGCCGTGACCGGGTTGGAGGTCTGGCTCCACTGCATGCTGTCCGTCCAGGTAGCGTGCCCCGGCCAGCGCATCAGGAATTCCAGCCGCCCCCCCCTGCGGTACTGCTCCAAGCGGTCGAGGATCGCGTACAGCCTGGCGTCAGGGTAGGCGGGGTTGGCGGAGGACTGCCCCTGGGCGAAGAAGCGGGCCTGACCGTCGCCGTAGTTGGTGGAGTCCTGGTAGTAGACCCTGGTCCAGCCCCCGCTGAAGGCGCTCATATCACACCAGACGGGGTAGGGAGCGGAGGCGGTGGCGGGCTGCACGGTGTAGGTGCCGCTCCCCCAGGGCTCGCCGTTGTCGCGGAGGTCGAGGCAGCTCTCGCACCAGGCGGGGTCAACCCCATCGCAGTCCCGGTCCTCCACCCCGCAGGGCTCGTCGGCGGAGGGGTGTATCTCTGGGTCCTCGTCGTCACAGTCCTGGTCGTCGAGCACGAAGTGTGGCGGGGCCTCGCAGGCCTCCACCGACACCAGCGGGTCGCCGTAGCCGTCGTCGTCCCGATCGGCCCAGAAAGTGTCCTTCACCCCCTCGTCCACCAGGTGATCGCAGTCGTTGTCCAGACCGTCGCACACCTCGGCGCCGCCGTCGTGGCAGTCCGCGCAGCCGTCGTCGCAGTCGTCGGCGTTCCCCACGAAGCCCGCCGGCTGCGCGCAGGCCTCCACCCC
>JAFGVK010000105.1 GCA_016938035.1 Deltaproteobacteria bacterium
CGGCGACGAGCCCTCTCCCTGCGCGCCGCCTCGCGCCTCGCCCTCCTCCTCACCCAACGGGTCGGGGCGCGACCGGAGGGCTTCGCCAGCGAGGGGACGCCGACCCGCGCCTCGATGCCCTCACCGCACGCGCGCCACCGAGCCCCTCGGCCCGCTGTCGCATCACCGCGCGGCCCCCTGTGCCGGAGCTCACTCGACGCCGCGCCACCACCCCGCGAGCAGGACCGCCAGGGTGAGCAGCCAGGCGCCCCCCGCCACGGCGAGCAGGCGCAGCAGACCGACCGGGTTGTAGGTCCACCGCACCTCGTGCTGGCCCGCCTCAAGCCGGGTTCCCGCGAAGAGCACATCGGTCGCGACGGGCTCCCGGAGCTCCCCGTCGACCCACAGCTCAACCCCCGGGGTGAGGGACTCGGTGATCACCAACCACCCAGGCGCCGACAGCTCCACCTCCCCCGCCAGATCGCGGGCCCCCTCCCTCCGCAGGGCCACGTCCACCCTGGGTTGGTCCCCGCAGGCCACCAGCCCCTCGCCCTCCACCACCGAGAGCGCCCCCGGGTCCTCCACCGCGCGCAGGGCGTCCAGCGCGGTGTCCTCCCCGTCCACCGACCAGGTGCACGAGGTGACGAAGGCCCGGGGCAGGGCGTCCAGGTTCTCGTAGACCCTCACCGTGCCGGAGGGCGTGTCCACCGCCACCCGCTCCTCCAGCCCCGGCCCAACCAGCTCCTGCGCGGTGAACAGGAAGCGGACGCCCGACAGGTCCGCCAGGGAGCGCCCCGCGGAGAAGGCCTCGATCTGCTCGGCGGGCTCGACGAGATCGAGGCCAAGCCCCGCCGCCGCCAGGTAGCGATCGTTCCGTCCCAGCCGCAGGGGTGAGGGCACGATCACGTCCTCCAGCCCCCACAGCAGGCCCAGGTTCGACGAGAGGAGCAGGCGGTCGAGGGCCTCGTCCTGCCGGCGCCCCACCACCGTCGCCCGCCACAGGCCTGGCTCACCGAGGAGCGGGATGGCGGTGGGGGGCCGCTCCAGGGCGCTGACCGGCGCGACGGCGTTGAAATCGTGGCCGAACGCGGTGAGGTCCACCGCCAGAAACACCCACGCCAGCCGCCCCGGCAGGCCCCGATCGGTGCGACGGGCGACCGCCAGCAGCCAGACCCCCGCGAAGCCCCACGCGATCAGCACCGGCCACAGCACCCGCCACGAGGTGGGGCGGACGCTCTCCCCGATCTGATCGACCACCTGCTCGGCGCGCACCAGCGCCTCCGCCTCGTCCCTGGCCTCCCGCCCTCCGCCCTCCGGGCGCACCAGCCTCGCTGCGAGCAGGGCGTGGGCCTGCTCCTGGTGCTCCTCCAGGGCGATGCGCACCAGCCCGGCGCCGAACAGGGCCGCGGCGCTCAGGCCGATCAGCGCCCAGCCGCGGAGCTCCACCCGCACCGGATCGTCGCGCAGCCAGGTGGTCAGCCGGTCCAGGCCCAGGGCGGCGAGCTGCGTGGCGGCCAGCACCACCAGCGCCGAGGCCCGCACCGGGAAGCGGAGGCCCCCCAGGCCCGGGAGGTGGCGATAGAGGTCGAAGAAAGGCGTAGCCGGCCCCAGCATCACCAGCAGGCCGACCACCACCACCGCCCACCACTTGCGCCCTCCCCTGGTGGTGCCCGCCGCCAGGGCGAGGAGGAAGGTGACCACCCCCAGGTAGAAGGTGTCCTCCAGGGCGCTCACCCCCCTGCCCACCCACTGTCCCGCCCGGTGGTGGTAGGAGGTGGGCACGTCCGCGAGTCGCTCGTGACCGAAGAAATCGGGGAGCAGGCCCTGCACCAGCTCCTCCGGAGGGAGGCTCCCCATCGCGGCGAAGGCACGGTCCACCCCCCCCGCCCTGCCCCCCTGCTCCGCGAGGTGGAGGGTCGCCCACACCTGAGGCGAGGCGAGGAGCACCCCCAGGGCGAAGGCCCCCGCCAGCCCCCACAGGCCCCGCCAGCGCCCCAGCTCGACCAGGCGCCACAGCCCTAGCCCCAGCGCCGCCCACGCCCCGTAGATCGCCAGCTGCGGGTGCCCCACCACCCCCATCACGCCGAGCACCGCCCCGCTGAGGAGCCACCACCGCCCTCCCCGCTCCGCCCCCCGCAGCACCGCGAGCAGCAGCCACGGGAGCCACGCCATCACCTGAAACATCGGCAGGTAGACCAGGTGCGTCACCAGCACCGGCGCCGCGCCCCAGCCCACCCCCGCCACCATCGCCGCCGAAACCGACCGCCCCTGGGTGCGCGCCAGGGCGAAGGCGCCCAGCCCGGCGAGCACCTGGTGGAGGGCCACCGACCAGCCGAGGGCCAGGTGGGCGGGGAGCAGCAGGTAAAGTAGCTGATCGGGCAGGTAGAGGATCCCCGCCTGCCCGTCCGCCAGCAGCGGGTAGCCGTGCCCAATGGGCGCCCACAGGGGCAGCGATCCCCCCGCCCACACCCGCGAGGACCACACCCGCCAGGGCAGGTGATGGTGGCGAAGATCATGGAAAAACCATATCTCTTGCCCGAAAATGGGTCCAAGCGACCACAGCAGCAGCCACAGCACCAGCAGGCCCGCAGCCAGGACCACCGGCCGCCGCACCCCTACTCCTGGTAGCCGAGGAGCCGCAGCAGCCGCTCCTCCGCCGCGTCCACCCCGCCCTGCCCCTCGGCGAGCCAGGCGAAGGTGGTGGCCTCGTCCGCGATCATCCCGCGGGCCTGCTCCACCACCTCGGGCCAGGTGGCGCTCACGTCCTCCAGCTCGTCGGGATCGGAGGTCCAGCGGTACAGCTGCTCCTCGCCTGTGCGAAGGTCGCGGAAGTACTTGAGCTCGTGCGTCCGCATCCCCACCAGCCCCCCCTGGGCGAAGGAGCGACCCGACCGCCCGATCAGGGTGGTCCACATGGTGTGGGTGGCCTCGCCGGTGATGAAGCCGGAGAGGCGGGATCCGTCGATCTTCTTGAGGGCGTCCAGCCCCAGCAGGTCGAGCACGGTGGGAGCCAGGTCGACCAGGCTGACCTGAGTGTCCACCACCCTGCCCGCCTCTCGCCCCTGCGGCAGGCGCATCAGCAGCGGGATCCGCACCGCCGGGTCGTAGAGTCCCTGGTGGTGGAAGCTCATCCCGTGCTCCCCCAGCATCTCGCCGTGGTCAGCCACCAGCACCACCAGGGTGTTGTCGGCGACCCCCTCCTCCTCCAGCGCGGCGAGGAGCTGACCCACGAGGGAGTCGGTGTAGGCGACCTCCTCGCGGTACTGCTCGCGCAGCTCCGCGGCCTCCTCTGGGGTCCAGTCCTCGGTGCCGGCGCTCATCCTGCCCCTGTGGTCCACCCCCGTCCCCTCCAGCGCCCCGTGGCGCTCGTAAGGGGCGTGGGGCTCGAAGAGGTGGATCCAGGCGAAGAAGGGACGGTCGGCGTGGGTGTGGAGCCAGCGGGCGGAGGCCTCCACTGTGCGCTGCCCAGGGCGCTCGTACAGCCAGGGGGTGGAGGCGGGGTCGCCCAGCACCAGCCAGGCCCGCAGCCCCAAGCTCAGCACCCTGATCCTGTTGGCGCCAGGCACCCAGGGGAGGAAGCCGTCGTCGAAGGTGAGGAAGCCCTGCCCCAGCCCGGTGGGCTCCGCCACCGCCACCGAGGACACGAAGGCGCCCGTGGCCCAGCCCTCGTCCCCCAGCACCTCGGCCAGGGTGCGGTAGGGGGGCGCGAGGTGGTGCCCGTTGGAGATCACCCTGTGGCGCAGGGGATGGAGCCCGGTGAAGATCGAGGCGTGGGCGGGGGTGGTCTCGGGCATGGGGGTGACCGCGTCGTCGAAGCGCACCCCCTCCGCCGCCAGGCGGTCCATCGCGGGGGTGGCTGGCGCCCCGGGGACCCCGTAAGCGCCCACGTGATCGCGGCGCAGGGTGTCCACCGTGATCAGCAGCACGCTGGGGTCGCCCTCCAGCCCGCCCCCCCCGGTGAACCGGGCCGAGAAGCTCGCGGCCGCGATCAGCACCACCGCCCCGGCGCCCGCCAGCGCCGCAGCGTTCCAGGGCACCCGCCCCGCGGCCTCCAGCTCGACCCGACGCAGCCAGTAGCGGGCGTTGAAGTAGACCACCCCGTAGAACGGCAGGGGCATCAGGGCCAGGATCGCCGCGGGGGTGGTGAGGCCCTCCCCCAGCCGGGCCCAGGCCATCGGCCACAAGTAGAAGCCCACGAGCAGCGTCCCTACCCCGGCGAGGTGGTGCGAGAGGCCCCCGGAGGGGCGGTCGCGCCCCCAGGCCAACAGGGCGACCGGCCCCCACAGCGCCCCCAGGACCACCGCGACCAGGCCCATCGCCCCAACGTCCACCGCCCCCAGCGCCAGGAACTGGGAGAAGCCCAGCGGGAGCCTGGTGGAGGTGGCCAGCCACACGGTCTCCAGGGCGCCTGCCACCAGACCCAACCCAAGGGAGATCCACACGCCATAGGCCAGCCGCTGCGGGCCACTCCAGGTGATCATCGGGGCTCCAGGTAGCCGAGGGCTTCGAGCAGGGGTTCAGCGCTCTCCTCGGCCTGACGAGGGACCGCGCCGACCGCGATCCGGTTCCGGAGCGCCTCCTCAGCGGCGGCGGCCCGGGGGTCCTGCGGCAGGGGGTGGAGCTCGCCGGGATCCTGGGCGAGATCGAAGAATTCGCTGGTCCCCGCGCCCCTCAGCACCACCTTGGCGGCGGGGGAGCGGAGGGCGTGGTCCACTGGGGGGTCGGGGACCCGCGCCGAGACGGTGCTCGACAGGGCCGCGCGGTCGGCGCAGCCCCCGCCCCGCAGGGCCCCGCCCTGGTCCACCCCGTCCCGCGCCACCCCGTCCGAGACCCCCAGCAGACCGAGCAGGGTGGGGGCCAGGTCTACGGTCGGCACCTGGCAGGAGACCACGCCGGGCGCGACCCCCTCCCCCGCGATCACCAGCGGCACGCGCAGCGCGGGATCGTAGAGGTCATCGCCGTGGTCAAAGAGCACCCCGTGCTCGGTCATCGACTCGCCGTGGTCCGCCACCACCGCCACCACCAGCCCCTCCCCCGCCGCCGCAGGCCGCACCAGGCTCAGCACCTCACCCAGCAGGTGGTCGGTCCAGGCCAGCTCGCCCTCGTAGGAGCGCTCGTGCCACGAGAGATCGGTGACCCGCCGCAGGGGCTCTGGCCAGTAGGCGGGGAGCCCCTCCACCGCGGGTCCATCGGTAGCGCCCGGTTCATCGGGCCCATAGCCCGCGGGGGGCAGGTAGGGACCGTGGGGATCGTACAGGTGGACCCACAGGAACCAGGGCTCTGGAGGCGCCGAGGCCACCCACCTCGCCACCGCCTGCCGGGTGAGGGCCCCACCTCGCTCACGCGGGGTGTTGCGGCGGGCCACCGCGTCGTAAAGGCGCACCAGCGCCAGCTCGTGGAGGCCCGGCAGGGACGAGAAGTCGGCGTCGTACAGGTCAAAGCCCCGGTCAAAACCGAAGCGCCGGTGGAGCGGGTAGCCGGACACCGCCCCGGCGGTGTGCCAGCCCGCGCGCTGCAGGGCGAGGGGGAGGAGGCCCCCCACCCCGTCCACAGAGGTGCCATTGGCGTACACCCCGTGGGTGAGCGGCAGCTCCCCGGTGAGCAGCGACAGGTGCGAGGGCCCGGTGAGGGGGGAGGCGGCGATCGCCTGGTCGAAGCGGACGCCCTGCGCGGCGAGGGCGGCGAGGGCGGGCACCTCCACCGGCCCCCCCCAGGGTGCGAGCTTGTCGACCCTGGTGGTGTCGAGGGTGACCAGCAGCAGGTTGGGCCCGGCGCCGCCCGTGCTCCTGGCGGTGGGCACCAGCGCGCCGCCCAGCGCGGCCAGCCCCACCAGCAGCGCCAGGCCGCTCAGCCAGGGCTGCACCCTGCTCCACCGCCACACCGCCGCACCGATCAGGGCGGCCAGCGCCAGGATCGCCACCCCGCCCGCCAGGAGCGCGGGATCCGCGGAGCGGGCGTTGAGCATCGGGCCGAAGCGCCAGGCGCTCAGGCCGTGCAGGGCCACCAGCGCCGCCACCGCCCCGCCCACCCTGCGCTCGGCGGGGCCCCGGACCGCTACCGCCGCCAGGCCCAGCAGCGCCCCGGTGGTGAGGAGGGACAGCATCCACAGGGTCACCAGCTCGGGCAGGCCGAGCATCCCCCCCTGACCCGCGACCCGCCCCACCTCCACCCCGGCCGCGCCGAACGCCAGGGCGACCAGCGGGGTCCAGGTCAGGCCCAGCCCCCCCTCAAACAGCACCGGAGACCTACGCATCACACTCTGCGGGATCCTCGGTCCAGACCACCTTGTCGTCGGTCACCAGCGCCCCGGTGGGGAGCAGCCGCAGCTCGGTGCGCTGCGGGCCCTCCTGCAGCTCGACCTTGTCGCCGCGCACCACCCACCGCCCCGAGGGCTCGGGGCCAGGGAGCTTGCCGTCGTTCGCTGCCCGGGCCCCGGCGGTCCAGCGGATCGCGTAGCGACCGCTCGCGTCGAGCTGCAGGTGGCGGAGGCTCCCGAAGGCCCCCTGCGGCTCGTCCACCAGGTGGGCGCCCAGGAGCAGGCCCCTGGTCGCCTCTGTGTCCCTGAGGTCGGCGCCAGCGAGCACCTTGAAGCGGATCAGGCCGCGCAGTCCGGCCAGGTCCTCGTCCTCCACCATCCGGGCCCGGCGCCCCTCATCCAGCGCCACCGCCCGCTCCAGGTGGTGGAGGATCACCCCCTGGTAGGCCTCGATCACCCCGCAGGCGCTCCCCTGGATCCTGCGGGCGATAGCGAGGGTGCACGCGAGGTTGTAGTGGGCGAGGGCGTGCTCCTCGTCGAGGGCGACCGCCGCCTGGAACAGGCGGGTCGCCGCGTAGAGGTCGCCCGCCTGGTAGTACCTGTGGCCTGCGGCGTTCAGGTCCTGGGCGGAGAGCCCCTCCTGCGCCAGCTCGGGCAGCGCCTCGTCCCCCCGCGCGGTGATCGTCCACCTGCTGTCGTCGGGGCCTGTGGGCGGTGCGGTCTCCTCCACGTTCGGGGCAGCCACAGCCGCGGTGGGGGCGACCGGGGCTGGCGTCGCGGTGGGGGGTGGCGATGGCTGAGCCACCGCGGGCGCTGCGCTCTGCTGGGCGCTGTCTCCGCAGGCGAGCGCGAGGAGGAGGGCGATCCACATGTTGACCTCCGCACAGTGAGGATGAGGCAAGGTGAGGTGTTGTAATGCACTCGGGCGCACCGGGCGCGCGGTCCACCGCCTCTTGACCCACTCGACCCGAAGCATCACCCAACGCCCAAGGTCTGCCCGTCTGGCGCTGTGAAGCGGCGCGCGGCCTCCTCGCCTTCCACGCACCTGCACCCTCCTTGTTGCGAACCAAGCGGTGAGTTCCTCGAAAGAGCCCTCTCCCTGCGCTCGAATTTCGGATGGACGCCAACCATGGCACGCCGATGTGCAAGGTTCTGTCGTTGGGCACTCTTACGGGAACCGCAAGAGGTCCGTCCGTTGAGAGGTCCCGGCGTACCAGTCCTGGTGACCAGCCACCTCTCAGCCACCCGTCGGAGGCGGTGCCTGGGAGCCCCCACAGGTGGAGCGCTGTGGTACTGGACCCGAGAGCGAAGAGAAGGGGAGCGACCGCTCCTTCGCGACGGACGCGAGCGAGCGCCGCGAGCGACCGACAACGCCCTCGGCGTACTAGGGGTAGCGATCCGGGACCCGTGGGTCGACCGGGCGGCGCCCCAGGCACTACTCTACCGGGATCTTCCGCGAGGGGGGCCGTCGCCTGACCGGCGGGAGCTGCTCGAGCGCGAGCACCGTGCCCAGCGCCGAGACCATCGCGCAGGGAACCAGCGCCACGGCCCGCAGCCCCTCAGGGTCAACCGGGAGCCCCCACCAGGGCGTGGTGACCGCCGCCGCCACCACCGCGAGCGAGAGCCCCGCGGCGCCGGGACGCGCCACCCCCGCGCGGGAGGCCCTGTGCCACCCCGCGGCCGCGAGCAGCGCCGCGAGCACGAGCTCCGCCGCCAGCAGCGGCCCCTCGCCGCCCCCGAGCACCAGCGCCACACCGGCGAGCCCGAGCGGAAGCGGCCCGAGATCCCTGCGCGAGGCGAGGATCCAGTGGAGTGCTGCGGCCAGGGCGCTGAACAGCCCGGCCCACGCTGCGGGGTTGAGTAGGTGCATGGCCCCTGCATAGCGGAGCCGCGCCGTGCTATCCATCCCCATCGGAGGTTCGATTGATCACCCTGCTGCTCAGCGCCGCCCTCGCCTGGGGAGGGACGGCCACCACCTACGTCCAGCCCCACCTGAACCTCTCGGCGGTTCACGCCTCGGGGAGGAGCTGGGCGCAGCTCTCCGGGGGCGCCACCGTGGGGATGACCGGCAGGATCCCCGACGCCTCCCCGCTGGTGTGGCGCGCCAGGGCCAGGGGCATCGGCCTCTACGGCCTGGACTCCGGCTCGCTGGGGGTGGACGCGCGGGTGGGGGCCTTCGCCGGCCCGTCGATCCGCAAGGTGGTCACCCTGCACGGGCCGGACCTCTTCTACAGCGCGTACGGCCGGCCCTCATCGGCCGACTACCACCTGCCCGGCACCGCGGGGGTGGCGCTCCACAACGAGGCGGTGGTGCGCCTGAGCAAGCCGGTGGGGCTGCTGGGCTGGTTCGACCCTGCATGGGTCTTCAACCCCGCTCGCAACGCCCACATCGGCCCCTTCCACGAGCTGCGGACCGGGGTGGGGCTCAGCATCCGCTCAGCGCAGCTCCACGCGCAGCTCGGCTACCAGTGGGCGTGGAACGCGGCGGGGCGTCAGGACGGGGTGGTGCTCTCGGCCGGGCTCTGAACCGAGCGCTAGGTCGGGAGGCCCTGCGGCCCAGGGCACCGCCCCGCAGACACGGCGCCACCGGCCTCCCCGGCGTCACGCCGACCGAACAAGACCCAGGTGGGCCCGCGCTAGCGCGACCCGGTCCTGCAGGCCTGGACCGGGTATCAGAGCAGCGCGGGAGCCAGCCGCTGGTAGTCGGCGAGCGACAGCACCTCAGCGCGGGCCAGGGGATCGATCCCCAGCTCGGCCAGCACCTCGGCCACCCGCTCCTTCCCGTAGAGCGGCGCCATGCTGTTGATGAGTGTCTTTCGCCGCTGCGAGAAGGCGGCGCGCACCACCTTGTCGAAGTGCTCCGGGCTCACCCCCCCGGTGCGGGGCTCTGAGTAGAGATCCAGGCGCACCACCGCCCCCTCCACCTTGGGCGGGGGGTAGAAGGCCTCGGAGGGGACCCTGATCAGGTAGCGCCCGCTGGCCCGCGACTGCGCCATCACCGAGAGCGAGCCGTAGGTGCGGCTCCCTGGCGCCGCGAGGATCCGCGCCACCACCTCCTGCTGGAGCATCACCGTCACCGAGGCCAGGCTCGCGGGGATCTGGAGCAGCTGGACCACCAGCTGCGTGCCCACGTTGAACGGGAGGTTCGCCACCACCTTCCACCCCCCGCCGGGGGTGAGGTCGCCCCAGTTCAGCCGGGTGGCGTCGCCCTCGATGAGCCTCAGGTTGGGGTGGCCCGCCCGCAGGTAGCTGGCCAGGTCACGGTCCAGCTCGATCACGGTCAGGTCCGCCTCTGCGGCGAGCAGCGCGTCGGTGAGGGCCCCCAGGCCCGGCCCCACCTCGATCACCTTGTCGCCCGGCTTCACACCGGCGCCGCGGACGATGCGCCCGACGATGTCCTCCTGGGTGAGGAAGTTCTGACCAAAGCGCTTGCGAGCCCGCTGCTCCAGGCCCCGCAGGACCTCTCGTGGGTTCTCCATCACAACCTCCAGGCGGGCGTGGCCGCCAGCTCGAGCCCGCTGCGCTCCCCCCGGAGCAGGTGCAGGCGGCCCGCGTGGGCGATCATCGCCCCGTTGTCGGTACATCGCGACAGGGGGGGCACCAGCACCCGCAGCGCGTCGGTCTCGGCGAGTCGCCGGCGGAGACCCGAATTGGCGGCGACGCCCCCCGCGAGCACGGCGCGGGTCACCCCGGTCTGCCGCGAGGCCAGGAGCAGCCGGTCGGTGAGCACGTCGACCACCGCCGCCTGGAAGGAGGCGCACACGTCCTCGACCGGGACGGGGCCGTCATGACGCTGCACCCAGGTCCGCACCGCGGTCTTGAGCCCCGAGAAGCTCATGTCCAGGCTGCCCTTGAGGGGGCGGGGGAAGGCGATGGCGGAGGGGTCCCCCGAGGCGGCCAGGCGATCGATGATCGGGCCGCCGGGGTAGCCCAGGCCCAGCAGGCGCGCGACCTTGTCGTAGGCCTCTCCCGCGGCGTCGTCGACGGTCTCACCGAGCACCTTGTACCGCCCCAGCGACTCGGCCAGGTAGACGGTGGTGTGGCCGCCGCTCACCACCAGGGCGAGGAAGGGCCACTCGAAGCCCGGCTCGTCGATCAGAGGGGCCAGCAGGTGGCCCTCCAGGTGGTTGACCCCAATCAAGGGCACGTCCCAGGCCGCCGCCAGCCCCTTGGCCCACGACAGGCCCACCAGCAGCGCCCCGATCAGCCCGGGCCCAGAGGTGGCGGCCACCGCGTCGGGTCGCTCGATGCCAGCCCGCGCCAGCGCGGCCTGCACGACCGCGCCCAGCTTCTCCACGTGGGCCCTGCTCGCCAGCTCGGGCACCACCCCGCCGTAGGCGATGTGCACGTCCTGAGTGTGGACCACGTCGGCGAGCACGCCGGTCGCGTCCACCACCGCCGCGGCGGTCTCATCACAGCTCGTCTCGATGCCAAGGACCTTCACGACCTGACCTCCCCGGGAACCCGGGCAAGTAACACGAAGGCGGGCCCCCCGGCTGCCCGCTGGACGCGCTTTGGGATAGAGGAGCGCCATGTGGTTCCTCTGGACAGCCCTGATGCTCTGTGGCCCCGCCCTCGGCCAGACCGCCGACAGGGTGTTCGCCGAGGTGGGCGAGCAGGTGCTCCTCGCCTCCGACGTGCAGCTGGAGCGGGAGCTCTCGCGGCTGGATCAGGGGCCCCTCCCCCTGTGGCGCCCGGCGCGGGCCCCGGCCGAGGATCGGCTGATCGAGGCGGCCATCGTCCGGCAGCTCGCCGGCGACGTGTCCGTCTTTCAGCCCCCAGACGCGGACGTCAACGCGCGGCTGGAGGAGATGAGGGCCCGCTTCCCCACCCGCGAGGCGTGGCAGGGCTTCCTGGAGCCCAGGGGGCTCACAGAGGCCAGCCTGCGGCAGGTGCTGCGGCGCCGGATGGCGGTGGAGCGCTACCTCACCCGCGCCATACAGCTCTCGCCCGACGATGAGGCGGGGTGGCTGGCCGCCTACCAGGCGGTGCTCGACGCGGGGCGGCAGCGCGTCAGGGTGCGCATGATCCCTGTGGAGGGGACATGATCCGCGAGGCCACCCCGGCGGACGCCGCGGTCATGGCGGACACCGAGGCCCGCGCAGGGCGCGGCGCCTGGACCGAGGCGCAGCTCCGCGAGCAGCTCCAGGTGCCGCACGCCATGGCCTGGACCGACGGCGAGGGGGGCTTCGCCCTGAGCACCGTGGTGCTCGATGAGGCCGAGCTGCTGCTCATCGCGGTGCCGCCCGAGCGGCAACGGCAGGGGCGAGCCCGCGCCCTGCTCCAGCACGCGCAGCGCGCGTGGGCCGCGCGCGGCGCCACCAGAGCGCTGCTCGAGGTGCGGGTGGACAACGCCCCGGCTCAGGCCCTGTACCGGGCGGAGGGCTGGAGCCCCGCCGGGCTGCGCAGACGCTACTACCGCGATGGCACCGACGCGATCATCATGGACCTGGACCTGTGATCTGGCCCCTGCTCGCTCAGCTCGCCGCGGGCTCACCCTGTCCCACGCCCACCGCCTACCTGGAACCTGAGGCCTGGGCACAGCTCGACGCCCACAGGGTGCAGGTGGTGCTGGAGCTGTGGGTGGACGGCGCCCCAGCGGGGTGGACGCCCGCGATGGAGGCCCGCGCCAGGGCGCTAGACCTACCGCTGATCCGGGTCACAGGGGGACAGGGGGGGCGCGGTGACGCGCTGCTGCTCCCCGCCACCGCGGACGGCGCCGAGGCGATCACCGCCGACGCGCGGTCGCGGAGGCGGACCGGCTCCCGGTGGGATGCCGCCCCCGTCGCGGCGGTGGTGCCCCTCCAGGGCCGGGTCCACGAGGCTGCGCTGGGGAGGGCGGGCTTTCGGGCGCTGCTCCCCCTCACAGCGGGGAGCGACGCCACCGCCAGGCTGGCGGTCGCCTACCCCGAGCAGACGCTGCCCTCGGTGGTCCTGCCCCCTGGCCCCTTCCCTCCCCTATGCGGCGAGCGCCCCCTCCCCCACAGCTGGTGGCCCGACGCCCCCGGCCACCTGGCCTGGGTCCTCGATGAGGCCAACCGGCTGGACGGCCTGCCGGTGGTGCGGGTCGCGATCTCTCCGGTGGGGACGCCGCAGGAGGACGCGGATCGCCTCGCGGCCCTCGCCGGAACGCTGCTCACACCCCTGGGTGCCGCGGTCCACACCCCCGCCCAGGTACGGGCCCTGTTCCTGGCCGAGCCCCCACAGGGTCGCGCGGCGCCCCCCGCCGGGCGCCCGGTGCGGGTCGAGCGGCTGCTAGAGGTGGCGCGCGCCCTCCCCGCGGAGGGCCCCCTCCCCCGATACCCCAGCGAGGACCTGAGCGCCGCAGAGCTGTTCGCGGGGCTGTGCGCCGCGCTCGCCGAGGGCCGCACCCTGGGCACCGTCCGCCCCCCCCCGCTGGGACCTCCGGCGGAGGCCAGCGCCCCCCTGCGGGAGGGCCGGACGCCCCTCTCTTGTGAGGCGGTGCGCGAGGTGGCCACCGCCCTGATCGCCCACCCCCCAGCGGCGATCCCCAGCGCGCTGCGGGTAGGAGACGCGCTGCTGAGCGCGGCGGAGCTGCTCCCGGTGCTCGGGCAGGCGCTGGGTGGGGGCCCCTGCGCAGCCTCCCCCGTGCTGGCGCCGGTAGGCGGCTGGGAGTAGCGCCAAGCCACCCCCTCGCGGACCGCTCGACGTCGGTCCTCTCCCCCGAACCGCGCGGGCGAGAGACCACGCGCGGCGCTGGTCCATCAGCCGGACAGGCTCACAGGAGGCGCTCCATCCTCCCACAGGAACCATCGCATGAAGTTGCTCGTCGAATCTTCCAGCCTGCAGACGGGCGCCGAGTCGCTAGTCCTACCGGCGCGCGACCGCCGTTCCCTAGGGAGCCACGTACGCGACGAGCGTAGGAACAAGGACACGCGTCGAGTGGCCAGCGGATCGGTGCCCCACCCACCCACCGCTCAAGGAAGCGGTGTACCCCTGTCGCCCTACCACTCGGCGCACGGACCTTGATCAGACGCCCCTGAACAAGGGGGAAGGGGCTAGCGCTGCCGGAAGGTGAGGGTCTTTCGGACCGGCTGATCGGCGCGCAGCGGGTTGAACTGCCACTTGGCGATCTTGGCCGCGACACACTCCTCGAAACCGGCGTCCTTCATCTGGAGCCCGGTGACCTGGATGCCCTTCACCCCGTGGTCGCGATCCACCACATAGTCGATCCGCCAGTTTCCCTGGAGATCCTCGTTGATTTTTAGCGCCTGCTGGTAGCACTGGCGGAGCTTGGGGGTCTCCATGTCCATGACCAGCTTCACGTGGGCGAAGATCTCCGCGTCGGAGGTGATCCGCTCCCCGGGGTTCCTGCGCCGGCTCACGTCCACGTTGACGCCGCCGAGGGAGACGCCGCCGGTGGTCACCCCCGCGCTGGCGACGTTGAGGTTGGCGTTCACGTCGCCGATGTCCATGTCCTCGGAGCCAGACCTGGTGCCCCGGAGCGTCCCGCCCTGCTCCTTGGGTGCGGTGCCGAGGTAGGCGGTGAGGTCCTCGTCCTCGCCGAGTTTGCTGTTCACGGCGAACTGCTCGGCGGTGAGCTTGGGGCCCGTGCGTGGGCCGGCGCCCTGAGGCTTGGGCCCC
This sequence comes from Deltaproteobacteria bacterium, assembly GCA_016938035.1. GTDB lineage: Bacteria > Myxococcota_A > UBA796 > UBA796 > JAFGVK01. The sequence goes on from JAFGVK010000105.1 coordinate 13,841, forward strand.
TGCTTGGGGGCTGCCTCGTCCGGCGCCTCGTCAGGACCGGCCCAGGCGACCAGCGTGGTGGGCTGCTCCACCATCCCCTTGTCAAAATCGATCACCGGGAGCACCGGCTCTGGCCGGAAGATGAAGACCAGCGCCATCCCGATCAGGGCGAAGAACAGCGCGGCGGAGAGGGCGAGGCGAAACAGCGCCCGCTTGCGGAACCCGGCGCGATCGGACTTCTCCTGCGCCATCCGGGTCTCTTCTCCCGGGTCGGTGGGCGCCTCCTCTCCGGGGATCTCCCCAAAGCACTTCGGGCAGGTCCCACCAAAGACGAGCAGATCGCCGTCGATATCCGAGCCACAGAAAGGACACTCACCCACGGGGCCACCACTGGAGAGGGGAAGGATGCGGGCGAGTATAGCCCGTTGGGGACCTATCGGGCAAACGACGTCTGCGCTCTGACCTTACAGAAGTCACATTCCGCCGCTCACTCCGTACAGAGCGTCCAGCGTGGCCACGGAAATATTGGCCCACGCGTGGAGCATCGATCCCGCGACCACCTCCCCCGTGCGGGCCCTGGCCCAGCCGAACAGGAGCGAGGGGAAGAAGATGGCGAAGTGCCACCACTGGAAGACCACCAGCGAATGCCCGAAGGCGAACAGCAGCGAGGTGAGCAGCAGGCCCGGGCCGACCCTCGCACCGAACAGGCGCCAGCGCGGCGGAAAGACCTGATCCAGCCGCGTCTGCATGTAGCCCCGGTAGAACAGCTCCTCTGGCACAGCCACGAAGAACAGGTGGTAGCCCACCAGCTTGAGGAGGGAGTCGGGCAGCGTCCCCTGGAAGTGAAAGGCGGGCTTCACCACCCTGATCCCCCACAGGTCCAGGGTGAAGGGGGTGCTCTGGTAGAGGTGGTAGCCGATCAGGTAGGGCACGGTGATCGCGAGGATCACCACCCCCGCCAGCTTCGCCGCCTGGAGCCACGGGCCGCGATCCGAGAAGGCGGGCAGCGCCAACGGGAGCGCGTCGGCGTCCTCACCGCGCCAGCGCAGCACCGCCACCGGCGCGTACATGAACAGGACCGGCACCAGGGCCAGGAGCACCTCCCACAGGCCCGCGCCCTCCACCAGGGTCACCACGCCGCGGATCAGCAGCAGGGTCCCCAGCCAGAGCAGCACCACCTCCGCGACCAGGTCGCGACGCGCTCGTGTCACGCCCCCTCCTCCCCGCAGCACCGCCCGCCGTGGGGGGTGAGATCCAGGCGCAGCGCTGTGAAGCCCTCGCCGCAGGCCACCTCGCGGAGCGCCTCCGCGTGCCGCGCCGCGGCCTCCAGCTCGCCGGTGCCCACGACCAGCCGCAGGCTCCCGTCCCCGTCCGCGCGCGCGCGGACCAGGCGGAGCCCTAGGGCGAGGGCCCCGCGCTCCACCGCCAGCACCCCGCCCATCCCCGCAGGGGTGAGGGTGGTCCCCACCGGGAACCTCGTCGCCAGGCAGGTGCCCGAGGGGGTGCTCCACACCGACAGCCCTCTGGCCCTGGCGAGCTCCCGCGCCACGGCCTTGGTGATCCCCGCCTCGGCCAGGGGGTGCCGCACTCCGAGCTGAGACGCGGCCCGCAGCCCGGGGCGATCCCCCTGCGCCAGCTCCTCAGCCAGGGTTCCGTCCACGACCACCCCCTCCCCGGCCAGGCGCAGGGCGGCGACCGAGAACATCGCGCGCTTGCAGACCAGGCAGCGCAGGGGGCGGTTCTCACCGAACACCGGGTCCGGGAGCAGCTCAACCCGCTGCACGTCGAGCCTGAGGCCCACCTCTCCGGCGACCGCCACCGCCCGCGCCTCGTCCTCCGGCGGCAGCGCCTCGTGGCGGACGTACACGCCGACCACCGCGTCGCGCCCCAGCACCTCTACCGCCACCGACGCCAGCAGCGCCGAGTCCAGGCCCCCCGAGAAGGCCACCACCACCTGTCCGCGCTCCGCGAGCCAGGCCCTCAGCGCGCGCTCCGCCTCCCTCACGCCCGCCCCTCCAGGAAGCGCCCGTGCGCGGTCACCCCGGCGGACGCCCGCGAGAGCGGGGCGCCCCTGCCACCTACATGCTCCGCGAGCTGGGCGTTGGCGTAGTCCAGCTGCTCCGAGAGGCCTCGGATCAGCGACCTCCGCAGCCACGACGCCGCCTTGGAGCCGCTCTGGTCCAGCTCCTCCCAGCGCGCGCGGTCCAGCTCCAGCACCACCACCTCGCCCCGTGCGACACAGCTCGCCATCCGGGGCTGCCGCTGGATCAGCGCCACCGTGCCGAACACCTCGCCGGGCCCCAGGCGGGCGATGGGCTCCACCCTGTCGTCGCGGGTCTCGATCAGCACGTCGACCTGCCCCGAGGCGATCACATACATCGCCTCGCCCTCCTCGCCCTCTGTGCAGAGGAAGTCCCCCGAGCCGCAGCGGAGCCCGGTGAGCACCTCCCCCACCGTCTCCTCCACCTCGCGATCCACCGAGGGGAAGAAGGAGGAGCCGCGGAGCACCTGCGCCGCGTCCACCGCGACCTGCTCGCGCCCGCCCCCACCGAGCAGCGAGGCGACCCTGGCGAAGAAGCCCTTGGAGGGGAGGCAGCGGGCCACGGCGCTGCCCTCGGCGAGCGCTCCGATGCGCTCCCCCACCGCCCGCACCCTGCTGGCGACCGTCTGCAGCGCCTCGCGTTCGACCCGCGCCGCCACAGGGTTCCCCGCGCGGCGCAGGGCCTTGAGCCCCAGCGCGTCGAGCACCAGCACCGAGCCACGGGTCAGCGCCGTCACCTTGGCGCGGCGCTCCTCCCCGGTGAAGAGGGCCATCTCCCCCAGCAGCGCGCCCTCGCCCACCTCTCCGACCTGCACGCCGCCCTTCCACACCGCGAGCTTCCCCTCGACCACCACCACCAGGGAGGTGTCTTGGTCCCCCTCGTCCATCAGCAGGTCCCCTACGGCAAGCTCCACCCGCTGCGCCACCCGCAGCGCCTCCACCACGCGCGACGAGGGCATCCCCAGGAAGATGTTGGGCAGCATGCGTTCCACGGCGACCTCCGAGCTGTCCCCTCTCCTACACCGCCGAGGCGGGAACGGCACGGGGAGAAGGGAATCTACCGCCGGAGGTAGAGCGAGAGCTTGGCGTTGGCGCCGGTGAGCTGAGAGGCGAGGCTGCGGATCATCGCCCGCCGGAGGAGGAAGGCCCGCGGGGTCACCGCCCCCGCGTGCGCCTGCCAGACCTCGCGGGACAGGACCAGCACCAGCACCTCGCCGCGCGCGACGCAGCTCGCCATCCTCGGGGTGTCGAGCACCATCGCGACCTGCCCCAGCACGTCCCCCGCCTTGAGCGTCGCCAGCGGCTCGGCCCTGGCCCGGCCCGTGCCGATCACCACGTCCACCTCCCCAAAGGCCAGCACATAGAGGGCGTCCGCCTCCTCACCCTCTCGGCACAGGAAGTCCCCCCGCACATAGCGGCGCGCGGTGAACAGCTCCGACAGCCCCAGCCCCACCTCGTCCTCACACCCCTGGAAGTGGGACGAGGCGCAGAGCACCCGATCCACGTGGATGTCCACCTCACCGCGACCGGCGCCCCCCACCAGCCGCGCGAAGCGCTCCACAAAGCTCGGCCAGCTCACGATCTTGGACAGGGGCTCGCCCGCCGCCGCGGAGGCCACCCTGCCCCCCACCGCGCGCACCCTCGCCGCCACAGCCTGCAGGGACCGGACCTCTACCGCCACCGCCACGGGCGGGAAGCGCTCGCGGAGCCGGCGGTACTCCGAGGCGGTCAGCAGCAGCAGGTGCACCGGTGACAGCGCGACCACCCTGGCGCTCCGCTTGACCCCCGCGAAGAGCCCTAGCTCACCGAGCACCTCGCCGGGCCCAGCCCGCCCCACCGGCACGCCGCCCGCGCTCACCTCCACCACCCCGTCGAGCACCAGCACCAGGCAGGGGTCCCGCTCGCCCTCCTGCATCAGCACCTCGCCGGGAGCGGCGCTCACCCGCTCAAAATGCCTCATCGCCTGCTCGATGTCCTGCGAAGACACCCCGCGGAAGAAGGCAGAGAGGACGCTGTCCATGGGTTCTCCTAGTGCGCGACGCACCCTGTGGTGTCATGGTACCCTGACCTCCCCCCGGTGTCCTGACGAATGCTCCTGCTGACTTTCCTCTTGGCCTGTGCCCCCCACTACCCCGGCCCCACCCGCTGGATCGGACAGGTCCCGCCGGCACCGCCGCCCGCAGTGGAGTCCACCGACGAGCAGCCCGCCCCTCCCGCGGCGCCCACCCCGCCACCGCCACCGCGCGCGGAGCCCCCAGAGGACGCGCGCCTCGGGGCGGCGATGGGCGCCGCCGCGGAGCACTACCTGGCGCACGCCCCCAAGGGCTTCCGCACCGACTGCAGCGGCTTCGTCATGGCCTGCGGCGCGAGGGCCGGGGTCCCCCTCTCCGGGAGCAGCGCCGACCTGTGGGACCGGGCCAGGGCGGCCCACGCCATTCACCACAGGAAGCTCCCCAAGGTGGGCGACATCGCGTTCTTCGACAACACCTACGACCGGGACAAGGACGGCCGCTGGGACGACGACCTCACCCACGTCGCGGTGGTGATCGCGGTCTCGGAGGCGGGAGACATCCTCCTCGCCCACGCAGGCACCAGCCGGGGGCGTTCTGAGCTCCGCATGAACCTGAAGCGCCCCGACGAGGCGAGGGACGAGCGCGGGGTGGTCAACGACTACCTCCGCTCCCCCGGCCGCGACGAGGACAAGGAGCGCTACCTCGCCAGCCACCTGTGGCGGGGCTTCGCCACACTCCACACCGATGACCTCGAGACCTGGACCACACCATGATCCTGTCGCTCCTCACCCTCAGCGCGGCCCTGGCCACCCCACTCCAGGCCGACCCCGCGGTCGACCTGCCGCTGGTGCTGGGCGCGGGGTCGGTCTGGCTGAGCCTCTACACCCAGCCGGGCCGCCAGACCCTCCCCGACTCCACCACCGAGGCCCCCAGGGGCCTCGACGCCCTGGCGCCGACCACCCTCCATGAGGGCGTCGCCGGCATCTCAGACGCGGTGCTCTACGGGAGCATCGGGCTTGGCCTGGGCGCGACCGCGCTCCGTGAGGACCGAGCCGACGCGGTGCTGCTCTACGCCGAGGCCCTCGCGGTCAACGGGGCGCTCACCGAGCTGGCCAAGCACGCGGTGCGCCGTCCCCGCCCCTACACGCTCTCGGGCACCGCGCTCGACGCCGACGACAACAAGTCCTTCTTCTCCGGCCACACCTCCTTCGTGGCTGCCACCGCCTTCACCACCGCCAGGGCCTGGGACCTGGAGCACGACCTGAGCGGCGGGCAGCGGGCCCTCGCCTACGGGCTGGCGGCATGGCTCACCGCGGGGACCGGGGCGATGCGCGTGGCTGCGGCCAAGCACTTCCCCTCAGACGTGATCACCGGGGCGATGGTCGGTGGGGCGGTGGGCTGGCTGGTGCCCGAGCTGCACCGACACGAGGGGGTGAGCCTGACGGCGGACCTGCGGCAGGTCCGGGTCGCGGGGAGGTTCTGACACCAGGGACAGGTCGAGAGGCCCGGTTGCGCACGGGGGGCGAGCGCCTCGCGGGCGAGGAGGGAAGGCGCGAGCGCAGCCCCTGAACCGCCAAGCCCGACCCACAAAGCCCCCGGGGCGCGAGGCCAAGGGACCCGCCCCCACCCACGCGATCTGGAGCATCACCCGAGGTCCAACGTCTGTCCGTCTGGCGCTGTGGGACGGCGCGCCGTCCCATCGCTCCCGGCATGTTGCGAACCGAGGGCTCCGTCCCGTGAGAGGGCCCGGCCTCCCGTCTCTCGTGGCACAGCTACCGCGTTACCGCTGGTTGAATGGCGATCCTTGCCACACCCACGTGGTGGCGCGCGGAGGTCTAGCGCGTCAAGGCGAGGAGGAAAGAGGCGAACGCTCGTTCGGGCAGTGGTCCATCAGCCGGACAGGCTCACAGGAAGCGCTTCATCCTTGAGCCACTCGCAAGGGCCCCCTCTGCGCGTGGCAAGGCCGCGGACGCCACGGGAGAACGACGATTTTCGCCGCAACATGCTACGGACGAACCGGCGTTTTGGGAGAGGCAGCGCTGGGACTCTCTACGAGGGGCTCAACCCTTGGGGCCGGCTGGGGCCAAGCTCGGTGCGAAGACACCTGCCTCTTGGCGTGCGACGCCTGGGCCGGGCCGGCGCCGGCCCGGACAGGGCCGATCCGCCGCAGCGCCGCGCCCCTCGGTGGGGGTAGCCTCACCTCACCATCACCATCCCGCGCTGTCCGTTCAGGTTGCCGCCCAGACCGCAGTCGTTGTAGCAGGTGCGGAAGCCGCCGCCGGTGAGCCCGAAGCCGTTCCCGTCCACGTCACGGAGGTGGAAGGAGTCGGTGTTATTGGTGAAGCCGATGTAGCGGAACATGCCACCGCTAGCGTTGGGGGTGCAGGACCCCACCAGCACCTCGGGCTGCCCCACCACGTAGTGGGTGGCGGCGTAGCTGGTGAGGAAGCTGCCGCTCACCGTGTGCAGGTACACGTTCGCGCCCCAGGTCTTGCCCACGGTGTAGCTCCCGAAGGCCACCTCGTTGAACACAAGCCCCAGGGCCTTGGCGTTGAGGCTGTACCGGACGGAGTCGTCACTGACCGCCCCACGCGACGCTCCCCAGCCGAAGCTGGTGCCGCTGTCCGTCCCGGCGCAGCCGGGGTTGCTGGTGATGGGGTCCGAGCGCCCCACCAGGGTCCAGCCGCCACCGTCCAGGCTCATGTCGCACCAGACCGAGGTGATGCTGCCGGAGCCCGAGGGATCGATGGGGTACAGCCCGCTCCCCGAGTGTTCGCCGTTGTCGAGGAGGTCGAGACAGCTCTCGCACCAGGCGGGGTCAACCCCATCGCAGTCGCGATCCGCCTGGCCGCAGGGCTCGTAGGCGCCGGGGTGAACGACGGCGTCCTCATCGTCGCAGTCGGTCGCGTCCGCGACGAAGTGTGGCGGGGCCTCGCAGGCCTCCACCGACACCACGTCCTGCCCGTAGCCGTCGTCGTCATGGTCAAACCAGAAGGTCTGCTTCACCCCCTCGTCCACCAGGTGATCGCAGTCGTTGTCCAGACCGTCGCACACCTCGGTGCCGCCGTCGTGGCAGTCCGCGCAGCCGTCGTCGCAGTCGTCGGCGTTCCCCACGAAGCCCGCCGGCTGCGCGCAGGCCTCCACCCC